>JBLMYS010000336.1:0-6620 GCA_050258415.1 Acidobacteriota bacterium
CGTACGAAGCGGCCCCTATTGCAAAACCCACGTCGTTTGCCACTCCCGAAAGCCCGGAAAGATGCATTGCAATCCTTTCCAGCTCCTCGGCTATGGAACGGATTACACTCGCTCTTAATGAAACGCCTGTTTTCGACAAAGCTTCCATGGCAAGCGAATATGCCACACTGTGGCCTACGGTAGTGTCTCCTGTAATCGATTCAACAAGCAAGGCCCGCTTATTCTTATCCGCTTTAAGAAGTAGCTTCTCTATACCCCTGTGCTGATATCCAAGACTGATCTCCAGGTGGTAAACCGTCTCGCCGTGACACTGAAAACGGAAATGCCCCGGCTCAATTACACCCGCGTGCACTGGACCAACGGCAACTTCGTGAACCTCATCGCCTTCCATCCTGTAGAATTCATAGGGAATATTCCCTAAAATCGTCTTCTGCTTCCTTACCGGACGAAGCCATGGGTGCCCCTCCGGCACAATAAGCGAGTTTTCAGCTAACTCGCATTCAAAATAATTTGTATTCGGAAATTCATTCGCAAAACTCCTGAAGCGCTCACTCCCTTTCGGAAAAACAGATTTAACAATATATATCTGTGAAGTCTCATCGTTTCCAAAAACAGCCAGCACTTTTTTTGCGCTATGGGTCTCTTCAATTTCAAAAAGCCCCATCATCCGGCTTCCTTCACCTAATATCTGCCTGCCTTCGGCCTCAAATTCCTCAACTGTCAGCTCAGGAACTGAACTGAGTTCAAACGGCCTCTGGTTCTGTACGGTCAAACGTTTCATCTTGTGAGCTCTCCTGCAATTTGATTTATCACACCCATAAAACTGCCCGGCATAAAAATCCCCGAAAGAGCTAATAGTATGAGTAAAGCCATGGCCGAAAGGTGAGATATATTGAACTTTTCATCCGACGTGGGCTTTTCATCCCCGGGCCTGTCACCAGTAACCTCAGCCTTCCCGTATAAAATTGAAAATGTCTGGCGGCTCATGCCGATAAAGATGAAAAGGAGTATGAAAAGAATTACCGCAAGCATCACAAAACGATCGGCTTCTATGAGCCCGCGGAAAATCATAAGCTCACTGAAGAATAACCCGAAAGGAGGCATTGCAACTACAGCTAAGAATGCCAGCATAAAAAGTATTCCCGTCCACTTCATATTCTTAAGCACGGCTTTTACATCTTTGGCCTCAAGCGACTTGTATGCCCTGTGAATGTTGCCCGCCATTAAAAACATCGCGGTCTTATTTAGTGAGTTGTATACCATGTGGAGCATTGATCCTATGAGCGCCGGACCCCCGATGCCGGCACCAAGAACTATAAGACCTATGTGCTCTACACTTGAATAGGCAATCATCCTCTTGAAGTTCGTCACCCTGAACATAAAAACCACGGCAACAAGAAGTGAAATTATACCCCCCGTAATCATGAGCACCTGCGTAAACTGATGCACCTGCGTTCCTGCTGTAATCTGCATCAGGCGGAAAATCCCGATTAAGGCCGTGCCGCTTAAGGACGCCGAGACAAGTGCGGCAACCGGACTTGGAGAGTTGCTTAAGGCGTCAACTTCACCCGGATGCATCGGCGCAATCCCGGCTTTTGTGCTGAGACCCGCAAAAATAAATATAAACCCTGCCTTAAGCCATACAAGGTTGAGCTTCGAGGAGCCTTCAATTAAATCGTTTAAGAATAACCCCTTTTCAAATATGTCCGTTCCCTGTGCCGAAAGAGCCAGAAAGAGAATTCCTATAAAAGCAAATGCAATACCTACTGAAACCAAAAACAGGTACTTCCACATCGCTTCCAGCGACTCTTTGTTGCGGTAATAGTAGATTAATGGGGCAACGCAAAGCGTCGTCGACTCCAGAGCCACCCAGTAAAGACCCAGGTGATTGCTCACTAAGGCCAGAGTATTTGCAAAAAGATAAAGATTCATCATGCTGAAGAAAGTTTTCCTCGACTTTTCCGGGCTGTAGGTGGTCGACTGGTTTATAAAATGCCACGAGTTCAGAATTACCCAGAAGTAAATGTGCGAGAGTACTAAAAGGAAAAGCTTTGTAAAAGCATCCCATCTGAACCACTGCGAATCCGGCGTCTGCGCAAACCCCGTAAATACCATATACGAGGTAACAAGATGAATTATTGAAACCAGCAGCGAAAGCTGATACTTCAGCTTCTTGCCTCCCGGTATGAAAAACAATCCTCCGGCTAAAAGCGGAAAGATAAGTATGTAAAGTAAAACGAGCATCTTAAAAAAAGTTAAGGTTTAGGTTAAGGTTAAGTATCCATACAGATTCTTAACCCGTAATTCTTTAATTTTTTAATTTGTCCAGCGCTGAAACTTCCTCCGAGGCTAAAGTCGAAGAAATCCTGTTTATCGCAATTCCCATCAGGAATACCGCCACAAAAATGTCCAGCAGCATTCCAAGCTCAATTAAAAGCGGCATCTCCGAGGCAACGGCAATGCCCAGAAGGAAAATGCCGTTTTCCATTACAAGAAATCCAATTACATGCACAATCAGCTTCTTCCTGAATATTATAACATAAAGCCCTGTTACAATGCTTGAGAATGCCGCGGCAAAAGGTATCGGCTCTACAGATGCGTCTTTTGTTATAAGATTGCAGAATACAAAAACAGCAACCATCGAGAAGACCGAAAGCAGAAGGAAATTGAACTGCTGAATATTCGACTCAATTGTCGTCTTTATCTCCAGCTCGTATATGATCTTTTTCCTTATATACCACGGTATCAGTATCGCCTTTACAAGCAGTATCGTTAAGGGAAGAAGAAGCGTAAAGACCGAAAGATGATTCAGTAAAGGCATCATAACAATAAAAAACAGGAGTATACTCTGCAGAACAAATACCTTCAGATATGCCGTTACCCTTGTGGTGGTTGCCAGATAAAGAAGGCTCAGACAAAACAATATGTTTAATACATTTCCCATTGCGTAAAACTTATTTCTTGAAGAATGAATAAATCAGAAGATTAAGAATTCCTATCGATGCCGCAAAAAGCAGATACTGGGGAATACTCTTCATCTTAAAACGCCCAAGCATGGTTTCAACCCATACCAGGCAGGCTATTAGTGCCATCATTACTGCCAGATATACTAAAAACCCGATTGCGTAGTTCTCGGCATTAAACGGATTAAAAAAGTTTGAAGTAAATGTCGCATAGATCAATATCTTCAGGTACGCGGAATACTGGTAAAGAAATAAATCCTGCCCCGAGTTATCAAGTATCATTACTTCATGAATCATCGTAAGCTCCAGGTGCGTATTCGGATCGTCAACCGGCATTCTCGAGGTCTCGGTAATCATAAGGAAGAAAACCGATATGCTGGCTACTGCAATAAAAACCAGAAACGACGGGTCGTTAAGCGTAATTGAGTGAAAGATCTCATACATCGAAGTATGCCCGAAGATAAAGGCCAGGCTCCCAAGGGTAAAAAAGTAAATCGGCTCGGCAAAGACCGCAAATGTGGCCTCTCGCGCCGCCCCCATTCCTTCAAATGAACTGCCAATGTCCATTGCTCCCAGTATCTGGAAGAACCTCGAAAGCCCCAATAAATAGGCAAAAAGTATAAGATCACCCTGAAAGCTGATCAAAGGCCTCGTAAAACCTATGGGCAGTATCATCCCGGCAAAAAGTATGCTTGCAAAGCTTACTACAGGAGACAGGCGGCTGATAAAAGATGCCGAAGTGGCATAAATTGTTTCCTTTCTCATCAGGCGCCTTAAATCGTAATAGGCCTGGAATATTGAAGGGCCTATCCTGCCTGTAAGACGGGCTTTCAGCTTGTTCACGATCCCGATAAACAAAGGGGCCGCAAAAATGAAAACGAGGTAAATAACTATTTTAGAGAGTATTTCCATTATAATACTTTTAATATTTCCATAAAAATCCGATTACGCAGTATGCTATTAATGCAATGAGCATGTATGCAATGTAAACCCTGATGTCGTGCCTGTTGAATATCCCGGCTTTCTTAAAAACTTCAATTATCTTTGAGTAAACCGGCATTACAAGTTTCTTTTCCGTATAGTCCTCTGAATGCGATTCGAAGTGTGCGCCTCTTACTGGGAATATATCCTGCGGCACTACGGCGTGCTCTTTAATCAGAAGAATATTTGCCGGAATTGAATTAAGCTCATCGGCATACGAAGAAGCCGTGTACTGCATTCTTGCATTAAGCCCGTCATAGCCGCAGCCCCAGGCTTTTGACACTCTTACGCCTGAAGCCCTTGAGGAGCGGAATTTCTTTACACCGTAGAATATTCCTGTTAGCACGAAAAGCAGCATAAAAATTAAGGTAAGCGGCATAAAGTCAGGCAGTATATTAAATGACGCCCCGTAAGACGCTAATCTGAAACCGTTAAACCCGAGCCCTTCAATTACTCCCGAGACCAGCCTTAAGGCAGGCATGGGATAAAGCCCTATTGCAATGCAGAGAAGGGCAGGAAACCCGATTGAAAAGTACTCGGCTTTAGATACCGTAAACTTCTTAAAGTCTGTTCTCTGGGAACCCAGAAACATGATTGAATTTACTTTTGTAAAACATGCAACCGCCAGCCCGCCTACAAGCGCAAGCCCCACAACAACTAGAAGCATAAAAATTGTGTAATTAGGAGCGAGACTTCCCGACTTGAAAAGCCCGTTATAAATGATAAATTCCGATATAAAACCGTTAAGAGGCGGAATGCCTGAAATTGCAACCGATCCTATTAAAAAGAAGGCTGTAAGCCACGGGGCGTAATGCACAATGCCGCCCATTTTCTCGATATTTCTTGTATGCAGGTTCTGGTAAATTATCCCTGAACCTATAAAAAGCTGGCTTTTGAAAATAGCATGGTTAAGCGTGTGAAGAAGCGCTCCTGCAAAACCCAGTATTGCAACTGTCTGGCTGCCGTAGGACATACCAAGAATGCCAACCCCTAAGCCCATTCCTATAATGCCTATATTCTCAATTGAGTGATATGCCAGAAGCGTCTTAACATCGTGCTGTGCCAGGGCATACCAGACGCCGAAAATGGCGCTTATGAGGCTTATTACTAAAACCGCCCAGCCGATCCATGGATCGTTCGGAGTTAAGAATTCCACTACCCTGAAAATGCCGTAAATACCGAGCTTAATTATTACACCCGACAAAAATGCGCTTAAATATGTCGGAGCCACAGGGTGCGCTTTCGGAAGCCAGAAATGAAACGGCATGAAGCCCGCCTTGATCCCGAAACCGATAAAGCCCAGGGCAAACAAGACGTAATACAAGGCACTTCCGTCATTTGCAACGTGAAAGTCCGAGAAATTCCACGAGCCCGTTTTTGCGTGCAAAATGAGGAAAAAGACATAAAGGATAAAAGTTGCCGCGTGCGTTGCTACAAAATAAACAAAACTTCCTTTCTGCACCTCAGGCTTCTCGTTTTCAAATATCATGTTGATGTATGAAAGAATTGCCATCAGCTCCCAGAATATCAGGAACAGTACTGAGTGGTTTGCAACTGTAAGCACCTGAAGCGAGATGGTAAGCGTAATAAACGAGAAAACCGGCAGCCTTATGCTTTTTCCGGCTTCAATATAAGGCTTCTGATAACTATAGCTGTAGACAAGAACCGGGATGCTCAAAAGCTGAACTATAGCTGTAAAGAAAAGCGCCAGCATGTCGAACCTGAGACTGAAAACGCCCCAGGCTGTAGTTTCGAAAAGATTCACAATACCGGGATTCTGAAAGGCCATCATGCCGAGCACCCCAGTAAAACTTAACCCAACGCCTGCAAGAGCCGTAAAATGGCTTAAGAGCGAGTACTTTTTATCGCCTTTGATAAAAAGGGGCAGCAATGCGCCCAGAAGCTGGATTGCAAGTCCAGTAACAAATAAATTCAATGTCATTTTATTCCTGTTAAACTATATATCCGGTTAGCATGAAGATGAAACACTGCATGCCCTGGCTGATCTTTTAAGAAACTTTGCTTCTCTGCATCTCAAGCTCAGAAACCAGCCTTAAGACCTCACCTGCTGATTTACGGCATTTAAGAGCCTGGCGGAACTCTTCTTTCGAAAGCAGATAGCTCAAATGCGCAAGCATGTACAGGTGCTGTTTTATTGTCTGCGAAACAAGCAGAATAAGAGTATGAACAGCCTCGCCGTCAACAGATTCAATGTTCAGGGGCTTTTCGGGAAAGAAAAAGCAGACAAGAGGTTTTTCGCGTCCGAGTATAATTGGTATTCTTGGATGGGGCAGAGCAATCCCGTTTCCAATCGCCGTCGACATCAGTTTCTCGCGGCTTATCAGAAGCTCGGTAATCACATTGCGGTCTACGTCCTCCTTCAGCCTTAACATCCTCACCATCTCTTCGATGTAATTGCCTTCGGAAAAGCCGCAGTTCTCGTAGAACGATTCCTCATCCAGTATTGCAGATAGCCCGTCGAACCTGAACTCGCTGAAATGCGAGGAATCCGACAGGTTAAGAGGTTTATTGTTTAGCAGCGCCCATTCTATAACGGCCTGCTTATTGAAACGGACCTTGTCTTGAATTGTTTGGGAAGGGATTAATTTCTTTTTAACTAACTTCTCAATTTCCTTTTTTTCAAGCATCAGAAGGTTCGCAACATCCTTTATGCTT
>JBLMYS010000337.1:0-10576 GCA_050258415.1 Acidobacteriota bacterium
CACCAACCTTTTCGGATAATTCGGTTAACGTCATCTTCCTTTTAACCAGCATCAGATCCAGATTTATTAATATAGGCATATCTCCACCCCTTAAATTGTAAGATCCACATCTTCCTTTAACCTGGCACCCGATCTGAATACTTCTGAAAGAATAATTACCATGAACCCGATGAATAAAGTCCAGTAATTTATGTCTGAAAGTGAAAAAGTGTAACTTCGTGAAAGGGGACTTACAGCCCATGACACAAAATGTTTTGTGCCTTTTATTGTACTGCTGTTCATCCAGTAGGTGAGCAGGACCCTTACAACTTCACTGAGCAGTATATATATGCCGATAAATTTAACCGCGTCGGAATTATTCCTGTTGAATATATTATCCGCCTTAACGGCAAAGAGTATTTTCCTGGCGTTATATATTATCATAAGACCGAAAAAAGCATAGGATAAAACTAATAGTGAAAGTGATATTATAAACTGCGGAGCATATTTTATTTCACTATAACTTGTTTTCATCAGCGGTAAGGATTCAGGCCTTTCCTCTGATACATTGAGAAACGAAGTACTGTCCTCAAACTTTAGATCGGAGTAATACTCATGATTATTTGCCAGTTTTACTTTTTGAGGATATTTTAAGCGTGTAACGCCATAGAGCGACTTATATAAATTGTTAAAGAATGCCGTAGCTTCCAAAGTGTCATTTCTGCTGGTAAATAGCTGCATCTCTTTTCTTAAGTGCTCCTTTACCAGTTCGTCATTTTTAATTATGTGCAGATACTTGTTGTTGAATCGATATGTGTAGTTCCCGGACTCATAAGTTAATGGAGGTAAATTCACATTAAAATTGCCGAATGTTACGACTAAAAACGAACAAACCAGCAAGAAAAGAACGGATGAAATAGTGATTCCGGAATACCATGTAATATTAAGAACTCTGCTTAAATTTGCAGAAAGAGGGGTTGAGGAGTGTTTCATTTCATATCCTTTAATTTTGTTCTGTTTCGAAATTAATAAAATGTTTATCGAAAAACAACAAGGCTTTTACGAAAATCAACATTTACTTAATTCATAAGACCTGGAATTGTTCAGATAAATGTTACAAGCCTCTTGCATATTATCCGGAAAAATCATAAATAGTGTACATACGTTCACTATTTATGGCAATGAAAACTACTAACGCTGAAACCGCATATATAGACCTTGATAGCTATAGCCTGCCCCGGACCCGCTTTAACCAAGGGGGTAACCTCAGGCAGATATATACCCCCGTGCCCCGTAATACCGAACGGGTAAAGTTCGATATTTACGACTACGAGATGCTTTTTCACGACGAGGGGGTGAAAAAGCTCATTCGCGAGGGCGATACCATAGGATGCTTCTATATAGAATCACCCGGGATGCGCTCGCTCTTAAAGAAACTCTCGGTCGATACCTTTGAACTGCTCACGGCTGCAAGCTCCATCATTCGCCCCGGCGTTGCCGAAAGCGGCATGATGCAGGAGTTTATTCTGAGGCATAAGGACCCTTCAAAAAGAAAATATCTCCTGCCCGAGATGGAGGAACTCCTGGGCGAAACCTACGGCATAATGATTTACCAGGAGGACGTCTTAAAAGTTGCCCACCATATTGCAGGGCTTTCACTCGAGGAAGCCGACGTCCTGAGGCGCGCAATGAGCGGCAAGATGCGCTCGCGCAGCGCTATGACGCAGATTGAAGACAGGTTTTTTTCTTCATGCAGCGATAAGGGAATAAGTGAGGTGGCCTCCCGCGAACTCTGGCGCCAGATCGAGTCCTTTGCAGGCTATGCCTTCTGCAAGGCCCACAGCGCCTCTTTTGCACTCCTGTCCTTCCAGGTGGCTTTCCTTAAAGTGCACTATCCTGCCGAATTTATGGCTTCGGTCTTAAGTAACGGGGGAGGGTTTTATTCGGCTGCCGTTTACATACAGGAGTGCAAACGCATGGGGCTTAAAGTGCTGCTCCCGTGCGTAAACAATAGTGAGCATAACTACACGGGCCAGGGTAAAACCCTCCAGATAGGCCTTATGGCCATTAAGAACCTTTCTACTTCTACAATCAGCAATATTGTAAGGGAAAGAAAAAAAAACGGGGACTACGTAAGCCTTTCCGACTTCCTGGCAAGAGTGGATATAGGCTACGAAGAGACTTCGCTTTTAATCCAATGCGGGGCTATGGATACCTTTAAGAAAACCCGCCCCACACTTATGCGCCTATTGGACGTTTATATGTCATACAGGAAAACTCTCAGTACAAGCAGCCTTTTTGCAGGTGAAACCCTTAAGCTTGAACAGGAAGTGGAAACGGACGTGGATTACTCCATTGAGGAGGTCTGCGCAACAGAATATGAATCTTTCGGCTATATGGTAAGCCGCCACCCGCTGGAGTTTTTTAATGAGCTCCTGGGAGGAGCCTCAATTGTTAAAGCCCGGGATATGCATAAGTATAAAGGACGCAGGGTTAAAATGGGCGGCTGGTATATGTCATCCAAACGCATAAGAACAAAAAAAGGGGATATAATGAAATTCCTTTCACTGGAGGACCTGACAGGTACCTTTGAAGCCGTGTTATTCCCTCAAACATACAATAAAGTTGCCGAGCTTACGCTTTCCATGGGCCCTTACCTTATTGAAGGAAGGGTTGACCCCGACGGCAGCGGAAATATAATTGTGGAGAAGCTGGACGTGGTTACATCCGAAAGAGTTAGATCCGTAACACAGAAAGAGGGCTCCGAAGGGGACTACTTCGGCGACGTGGAAAAGATAATGCCCGAAGAATTCGAGATCTTTACAGCCGAGGAGCACGAAAAACTCCGCCAGGCGTACGTCTGAAACAATTAAAAATTAAAAATTAAAAATTAAAAAGTGAAGAGGGGAAAAGGAAAGCAGAGAGAGGGCAGGGAGCATTTCCTGCCCGTAGAACATTCGGAAAAAATGTTATTTGTAGTTTGTAAACTGTGTCGGGAAATTAAGGTCTGCGCTCTTGATCATCGCTATTACAGACTGCAGGTCGTCAAGCTTTGGCGCTGTAACACGCACCTGCTCATCCATAATCTGCGCGTTAACCTTCATCTTTGAATCCTTTATCAGCTTTACAATTATCTTTGCGTTCTCTTTTGAAATCCCGCTCTGAAGGTCTATCTTCTGCTTAACCCTTCCGCCTGAGGCAGGCTCAACTTCCCCGAACTTCATTGCCTTAAGAGATATGTTCCTTTTGATGAATTTAGACTGGAGTATATCAATACTGGCCTTAAGCGAGTAGTCATCCTTGGAATTGATCTGGATGTACTTGTCCTTCTTGTTTAATTCAAGAGTTGTATTTGAATCCTTTATGTCGTATCTCTGCTGAATTTCCTTTTCAGCCTGGTTGATTGCGTTGTCCACTTCCTGGAAGTCAATTTCTGAAACTACATCGAATGAATGATTCTGTGCCACTCTTTTAGCCCCCGTTATTAAATATTATGTTCAAAATATAATCTTTTTCCCGGAAAAGTTCAAAAAACAGGGGAGATTAAGCAATTGGGAGGAAAAAGCTGAAAAGAATATTGCAAATTCACTACTTTTATCTTTATATTTAAGAACTAAAAATTTGTATGTTTTCGGGGCGTGGCTCAGCCCGGTTAGAGCGCCTGGTTCGGGACCAGGAGGTCGGAGGTTCAAATCCTCTCGCCCCGACATATTTCGATGACTTACTTAAAAAGGGCTATCTTTAATCCAGATAGCCCTTTTCTGCTTCCGGTATAAAATACTCTAAGATATTTTGATAATGCTTTTCTACGTTCCTAATTTATCAGTCAGGCCGTGAAAGTTAAAAACAAATAAAGGTATTTTTATCTTCCATATCCCGGCTTATCAAAGTTCTCACAAAAAATTCCAAGGGTATGCAAAAAAGTGTAATTGCATTTTTATTCTTAAGTTCAATTCTGCTCTGGGGATGTAAATCTCAGCCTCCCTTTAAGAGTAAAAGCGATTTAATCGGAGAGTGGAAGGGAACAGTTGTAGATATTACAACCCTTAACCGCTTAAAAGCTTCATTCCCGTTCCGTAAATATGGATCGGCACACTTTGACTTGAATCAGGACAACAGCTTTACTTACACCCTTGAAATAAACCGTGATGTTGTTTTAGAAAAAGAAGTACTTGGAAACCCATTATCTAAAACATTAATTAAAGCGGTGTACAAAAACTTCCAGAGGGGAAAGTTTACTGCCAGCGACAGCTCTCTTACACTTTATGACCCCGATAACAATGAAATCTTTCAAAATAAATACCACTTTAAGGAAAGAACACTTTATACAGAATTTGTTAGTAAAGATAAACTTACCTGGCTTATTGCCTGGGAGAAAAATTAACTTATAACTGTTCTCTGGGGGTAAATATGAAATTGCGGACCTGTTTGTTGTTCCTTGTCTTTACAACTTTTTTTTATTCCGGCTGCAGTAAAAGTGATAATGCGACAAACCCGGATAAAAATGATAATTCTACAAACCAAATTGACCAAAACTCTTTTTTAGGACTGGGAAGTGATTACAAGCCGGCTAATTCCAACCAAATTATTAAAGGTACTGTAAACGGGTCAGTCGCTTACTATGATTCCCTAGGTACCGTTACACGCACTGAATCCGGCCAGGGGCTGGAAGTAGAAGGAGCAATCGGGCCCGCAGTGCAAGACAGAAATAAAAACGTTAGTTCTATACTGTTTTTAGATCAGAAAGATAAAGAGTATAGGCTATTTGGCTACCTGTACAACCTGGGTGGTGTGCTGGGTGTGGATACCGTCTCAGACTCAAAACAATTAAAAGGACTTTTACTGCCTAAAGAATTCAAAATCGGGCAGGAATGGACTGTAGACTTATTAATTTATTCAAAAGTCCCTCCCTTTAAGGTAAAAGCAGCAGAGGCATTGGGTAATTATACTACATCTTCCGGAAAGAGCTTTAAGGATGTGGTAAGGCTGGAAGTTACATTTAAGGATTCCTCAGGATTTAATTATTCATATATAGATGTGAGAGAATTTAAGGGGGATATTTATCTGGCAAAAGGAGCAGGGATAATTGATGTAAAAGTGGACAATTATACAAAAACCTATACCAGGTGGGATTATGATTTTTACACGAATAAACTTAAAAAGCAATTCTACAAAAAGGTTGCAAGGGGGACAATAGGGCTATAGAATAACTGATTTCTCACCCGTTTGTCAATTAGAGGTTATTAGTTTTATGGCTGTCTTAAGGTAAATAAGACAGCCATTTTTATATTAACTATTTTAAGCTGCACACGGTTTTATGCTACATACTGGCTGTTGCATACATAAGTAATCGAATACTGCTCTATCCTTGCATTTAAGGTTGGACGCGTAATTCCCAGTATCCTGCAGGCTTTTTCCTTGTTCCACTTTACTGAATCCAGCACAAGTTTTATGTGCTCCTTTTCAATTTCAGCCAGACTTAAATTTGCCTTTGTAGGATTTTCAATTTGCACCCTCTCATGACTCTTCTGCAGCAGAATATACTCTTTTTCAAGTATGTCGCCTTTTGCCAGGACCACCGCCTGAAGAAGTGTATTTTCAAGCTCCCGGACGTTGCCCACCCATTCATAGCTTGTCAGCATTTCCATTACATCATATGGCACCTTTTTTATGTTCTTATGGAGCTCCTTATTGATCTTCATCAGGAAATGCACTACTAGGTTGGGAATGTCATCTTTTCTCTCTCTTAAAGGGGGAACATTAATCGTAAAAACCTGGAGGCGGTAGAACAGGTCGCTCCTGAACTGCCCTTTTGCTACCAGATCCGAAAGGTTCCTGTTTGTGGCTGCAACTACTCTTGCCTTCATCTGAATTGTAGTCTCACCTCCTACTTTTTCAAACTCTTTCTCCTGAAGCACTCTGAGGAGTTTTACCTGAAGGTTTGGGGATATCTCCGAAATTTCATCCAGGAAGATTGTGCCATCTCCGGCCAGTTCAAACTTGCCTTTTTTATCCTTTATCGCTCCCGTAAAGGCTCCTTTTACGTGTCCGAAAAGTTCACTCTCAAGAAGGGTCTCCGAAAGCGCCGTGCAGTTGACGGCAACAAAAGGACTGTCTTTGGTTATGCCCGAATAATGAATTACTTTCGTTACAAGCTCTTTACCCGTTCCGCTTTCCCCCTGAACGAGCACGTTCACCCTGTTGGCAGATACCTTCCCGATCTTCTTGTAGAGCTCGTGCATGGAGGGGTGATTTCCTATGATGCTGTTTTCTATGCGGAAATCATTTGAGTCTTCCGAAATCGCAATTGCAACCCTTTCATTTAATACCCTGCATTCAAGAGCTCTTTTGACCGTTGTTATGAAATGGTCAAATTCCAGTGGCTTCTTGATGTAATCATATGCCCCCATCTGCATCGCTTTTATCGTCGACTGAAGGTCTTCAAAAGCCGTTACAATCAGGGTTTGTATGTTTCTGTCAAATTCTTTTACTTTTCTTAGAACTTCAATTCCATTTATACCTGGCATCATCAGGTCTGTAATAACAAGATCAGGATGCTCTTTCTCCAGCAGCTCCAGGCCCTGTTCTCCATCCTCAGCAAAGACCAGCCTGCAGTTAAGTTCACCAAGAAAGATCCTGAAGGTTGATCTCATTATGTCATTATCTTCAATAACTAAAATAGTTTCCATATCCTCCCTTTCACACAGCCCTACATACACACTGGTACGCAATCTTAAGCAGAATAACTTCAGAGAATCCTTATGCAATTCGAGATGCAAAGGCTGGCCGGAAAAGCAGAAGATAACCTGCAGAATAAATTAAACTGCAGCCGAACAGAGAACGGTTTCCTGAAAATATTATGATACAACGAACCATTTATATTATATCTTATTTCCCAAGACTGCACTGTTGTCTCACAAAAGAATTTATCGGCTATACTGTCCAGCTTATTTTTATCAGTATTCGGTTATATTCTATTATTCCGGAATAAGCTTATTATATTTAATGTCAAATAATGTTTGTAGAAAGTCAAGGGGTATTGCCGTCGCCCATAAATTAAATTGTCATTAAACAAAGATCCTCTGTAATAATTTTTCCTCCTGTGTCCAAATTGTGCCATGATACCCGGTCTGCCGCCCCCCGAAAAAAACTCTGACCGTAAAGAATTTTTACGTTTCATGAAAAAAAAATTTCAGGGACAAATTTGCCCCCTTAAAAAACGTTCGGAATAAAGGCTTTTATCGTAAAAACCATGCGGCACATAAGTTGCATCAATAGTGTATTAAGCCAGGCAATAAAATGAAGAACGACTTCACATATATTAACACACTTAAGGGCCTTATAATATTCATGATGGACAATCATGAACTGTGCGCTAATATTGCTGAAGTCCCGGCTATTATAAAACCCGAAGAGCTGAAAAAATATTTCAAACTTTATTCGGGCGATAATAAGTCGGTAAAACAATACGGCGGCAGTTTCCCGGTCATAAATTCAAATACGTTTTTCAGGTATGAAACAGGCGAAATTACAAGCGACTCGAGGATGCTCCTGATCAATTGCGATAACATGATTTTCGCCCTCTGTGCCGAAAAGGTGCTGGAAATAATTACACTGAACAGGAAAAACGGCGAGAACTGCCTCGAGTTTACTCCCGTAGAGGACGACTCCTATATAAAAGGAGTTATCCATTTTGAGGATAAAACCTGGCTGCTTCCGGATTTTATTAAGATATCTTCTGAACTGCAGGCAAAGCTTGCCCCCGGTTCGGAGTATCACTGTGCTAACGCGGGAAGACTGAAATTTTAAGAACTTAACATAAACCTGAATATTTAATTGAATTCGTTTTGTAAGAACGTTTCGCGTGACTTGCAGTAGCGGAGCTTTATAGTCTGAACTAAAATACATAACAGGAGACAGGATGGAAGTACCATTTCATGATCTGAAAAGTCAGTATAAGTCAATTAAAGAAGAAGTAAATAAGGCAATTCAGGAGGTGCTTGACACAACGCAGTTCGTACTCGGAAAAGCCGTTTCAGAGTTTGAACTTGAATTTGCCCTGGCTCAGAATGTTAAACACTGCATCGGCTTAAGCTCCGGCACCGACGGAAACCATGCGGTCCTCTGGGCTCTCGGCATTAAAGAAGGGGATGAGGTTATAATACCGGTTAATACATTTATAGCCACTGCCTGGGGCGCCGTACTTAACGGAGCTAAACCTGTCTTTGTCGACTGCGACACTGAGAGCTACAATATCTCGGTTCCTCAGATTGAGCAGGCAATTTCACCCAATACACGTGCCCTCGTGGCGGTACACCTCTACGGGCAGGCAGCAGACCTGGATCCGATAAAAAACATAACTGATAAATATAATATTTATCTCGTCGAGGACTGCGCACAGGCTCACCTTGCCGAATATAAGGGTAAAAAAGTCGGAGGTCTTGCCGAGGCTGCTTCCTTCAGCTTCTATCCCGGAAAGAACCTGGGCGCCTATGGAGAGGCAGGGGCTGCCACGACGAACGATGACCTACTGGCAAAAAAAATCCGAATGATACGCGAACACGGCTCAAGTGAGAAATATAACCACGAAATTTTCGGCCATAACTACAGGATGGAAGGAATTCAGGGGGCAGTCCTTGGAGTAAAACTGAAGTACCTCAATGAGTGGACTGAAAAAAGGAGAACTGCGGCAAAGCTTTATAGTGAATACTTAGGTGACATTGAAGAAATAATACTTCCCCGTGAAATGCCCTATGCAAAGCATGTCTACCACCTTTATGTCCTCCAGCTTCGTAACGGCACTGAGGATGTTAGAAACCGCATGGCTGAGTATTTGAAGGAAAACGGAATTGCCACGGGGCTTCACTACCCGGTTCCCCTTCACCTGCAGAAATGTTTTTCTTATCTCGGATACAAAAAGGGCGATTTCCCTGTGGCAGAAAAACTGGCCTCCTCCGGCTTGTCGCTCCCGATGTTTCCTGAACTTACTGAAAGCCAGATTAAATATGTTGCTGGAAAAATCAGGGACTTCTTTAAGAATGAAAACATCAGAAGCAAGGCCGGCGTTGAGGAAAGCATTAAGTGAAACTGTAAAATCATAAGGAGTTTAATCTAAAGAGATGCTCTTGTTTGTTCTCGCATATATTGGTGGAATATTTGTTACGGTTTTAATGCTGTCTGTAATTATTACATTCGGTATTCCACCGCTTTTTCTAAAGTCCAATGGCAGTCCTGACAAGACCGGCAGAAAAAAAAGAAATGTCCTAATAATAGGCGACGGCCAGTCAGGGCGGCATTTGGCAGAAGAAGCGATGAAACAGAATAATTCAAACCTCAATGTCGCTGGTTTTCTCACCAGGGAAGGCAGGGTCAGGGAAAACATAAAAATACTGGGAAATTTAGACCAGCTGGAAAATATTCTGGATGCTTATGAAATAACTGATGTCATAATTTCTGAGGACAATGAGGATCTGGATTTTATCTTCGATACTGCCGAACGCTGCAGAAAAGCTGGAATAAAAGTAAGGGCCTCTTCAAAAAAGCTGGAAATAATCGAAAAGAAAATTAAGCTCAAAATGTATTTTGACCATCACTATATCGACCTCTCCCGTGTTTCAGACAGCAGACTTACTCTGCTGCTTAAAAGGATAATAGACCTCATTGTTGCTACTGCTGCACTTATTGTACTTCTTCCTCTTATGCTCATTATCGCATTGCTCGTTAAGGCTACTTCTCAGGGAACAATTCTCTTTAAGCAGCTCAGGGTTGGAAGAGATGGCAAGCATTTCAGAATGTATAAATTCAGAACCATGTATTCCAAAGACAGCGAGGATGAATCCCGCAAACAGATGATGCTCGAGTTTATGAAAAATAATAAAATTTCCGGAGGGGATACAAAAATTGTTGATGAAAGCAGGGTCACAAAAATTGGGAAAATATTGAGGAAAACCTCACTCGATGAATTGCCCCAGCTCATAAACGTCCTTAAAGGTGAAATGAGTCTCGTGGGCCCGCGACCCTGTGTGCCTTATGAATTTGAAAACTATGAAAACTGGCAGAAAAGGAGGGTCTGCGTACCTCCGGGATGTACAGGCGTCTGGCAGGTCTCGGGAAGAAGCTCCGTATCGTTTAATGATTCGGTTATTCTGGACCTATATTACGTGCACAACATGTCGGTACTCCTGGATATAATGATTTTATTTAAGACGATACCTGTATTACTTTTTTCAAAAGGAGGAAGATGACAGAAAATAATACGGTTTTAAGTTAGATAAATAATAAAGTTCATTTTATATGGTAATTGGAGAAAATATATGAAGGTAGGAATAGTTGGTCTAGGTTACTGGGGTCCGAATTTAGTGAGAAACTTCCAGGCGGATTCAGAGGTTGAAAAAGTTATTGGATGCGATAAAGAACAGGAACGGCTAAATTTTATTAAACTCCGGTTTCCAAACGTAGAGCTTACAGATAGTCTCGATGAATTATTAATGAGTGACGTGGACGCAATTGCAATTGCCACTCCCGTAAATACTCATTATAAATTTGCTAAAAAAGCCCTTGAGGCGGGTAAGCACATTTGGGTCGAGAAACCCTTTAC
>JBLMYS010000338.1:0-17622 GCA_050258415.1 Acidobacteriota bacterium
TAAGATTTGATTATAAAGTACCGGAATTGAACATTAAAATTAAAGACTATGAAACTAAACGTACATTTTTCACCCGCACAGACCGACGAACTTTACTTTTCCAGTAAAACTTCTGTCGTCATTGATGTCCTTAGAGCAACTACAACAATAGTTACTGCTCTTTTTAACGGAGCAAGAGAAGTTATTCCTGTAAATTCAATTGAGTTTGCCATGAAAGTTTCTGGGAATGCTTTCGGAGGGCAGACACTTCTGGGCGGTGAGCGCAATACAAAAAAAATCGAAGGTTTTCAGCTCGGAAATTCTCCTTTCGAATATTCGCACGAGGTTGTATCCGGCAAATCGATAATTCTTTTTACCACAAACGGCTCGAAGGCTATCGTTAAGGCAAAGTTTTCCGAAAACCTCTTTATCTGTTCCTTTCAGAATATACAAAGCATTGCTCAGCACCTTGCTGACCTTAATAAAGATGTTGAAATCGTCTGCTCAGGACGCAATGGCAGTTTCTGCATCGATGACACTATATGTGCCGGAAAGCTGGTAACGGAAATCCAGAAGTTAAAAGAGGACGTGGAACTTACAGACTCCTCCAAAGCCAGCGTGGTCCTAAGCAAATCCTACGGAAAAAGCATTCAGAAAGTACTTTCCGAATGCGAGCACGGAAAGCTGCTCATTGAAAACGGGTTTGAACAGGACATTGCATACTGCGCAAAAACCGGCGGTATGGAGATCATACCTTATTTTACGGGCGGAATGGTAAAAATCCTGAATAAGCCCCGTACTAACGAATTTCAGGGCTAATTTAAGTATTTAGAACAATGGCAGTAAAGAAAAAGACCGGCAGCTCTCCTGCAAAGGGAGAAAACTATTTTATCATCTCGATGGAAAAAAAACAGAAGATACTCGGTATCTTCCTTGTCGTTTTTTCACTTCTCATACTGCTGAGTATTATTTCTTATTCGGCCACCGATGAGGCTTTCCTTACAAACAGCTTTTCAGACGTTGCGGCCGAAAGAGGCCAGGCGACTCACAACCTGGTGGGTCTTGCCGGGGCTTATGTCGCCTCGTTTCTCGTAAACTCTATCTTCGGCTTTAGCTCTGTCGTTTTTCCCGTAATTCTTTTCATCTGGGGATATTCAATAGCTGTAAGCAGGAACTACCGCCTGGCCTTAAACCTTTCAAATTTCCTCCTGGCCTCGGGCGCCCTCATTTCCTCCTTTTTTGGCGTTCTCAGATTTAAGCTGAACATTTTCCGCGACGTCAATGAGCTCTCGGGAAACGCAGGTGGGTTCTTGGGAATCTCCTTAGGCAAAATGCTTGGCGGCCTGGGAAGCCTTATCCTTATCTCCACCCTGATGCTCGTTACTCTTATAATCGCCTTCGACGTAAAACTGGGCCCAATCCTTGATTTCTTAAGAAGCCTTTTTGAGCATTCAGAAGCAATGTTCGAAAAAGCAAAGGAAAACCTGCAGGAGAAAAAAGAATCAAAAACTGCCGAGAACCTGACAAAAATTAAAAACCTCAAGGCAGAAAAAGAGAAAGCCAAGAAACTAAAGCCTCAGAAGGTGGAAATTGAGGACATCTCGGAAGAATTGCTGCCCGAACTTGAAGAGGAGGAAGAAACTACAATTAAAATTGTCCGCTCCAATGAGCCCGAACTCGAAGTAAAAGAAGAACTTATACCGCAGGTGCTCCTGGACGGGGAAATCCCGGTAAAGGAAACAGGGAAAAAGGAAGAGAAAAAGAAGTTTACTGACCTCCCTGAAGAGATAATTGACAAGGAAGAGGAATCAAAGCTCCCGAACCAGTGGGAAGAAACAATTCCATACAAGAAGCCTCCCCTGACGCTCCTCGACCAGGCGCCTGAAGAAAACTATAAGGTGGCTGAAGGTGAACTGAAAAGAAATGCCGAGCTTCTGAAAGAAAAACTCTCCCTTTTCGACATAAAAATTGAAGACATTACTGTTACCCCCGGGCCTGTAGTTACTTTGTACGAGATTGTCCCTTCACCGGGAGTTAAAATTAGCCGCATTGTAAGCCTTGAAAACGATATTGCTCTTGCCCTGGCAGCTCGCGGAATAAGAATTATTGCCCCTATCCCGGGTAAAAGCGCCATTGGCGTTGAAATTCCGAATGCCGAGGCGGCTTTAGTCAATGCACGCTCGGCATTAGCAAAGATCAATGACGTTAAGGCTGAACTTCCTCTTGCCCTAGGCAAAACCATTGCCGGTGAGGTATATATTACAGACCTTGCCAAAATGCCGCATATGCTTATTGCCGGCTCCACCGGGTCGGGCAAAAGCGTCGGTATCAATATGATAATTACAAGCCTCCTCTATGCTAAAGATCCTTCGGACGTAAAGTTTGTAATTGTAGATCCTAAGAAAATTGAGCTCTCCTTTTACGGCAAATTAAATAAGCATTTTCTTGCCGTAAGTCCCGACCTGGAAGAAGAGATTATAACGAGCCCCCAGAACGCCCTGCTGGCCCTGAAATCTGTTGAATATGAGATGGAAAAGCGCTATAATAAGCTTGCTAAGGCGGGCGTAAGGAATATCGTGGACTATAACCTGAAGGTATCCGATCCAAAACGTAAGCCGAAGGATACCGATGACATGCAGCACTATAAGCTCCCTTATATAGTAGTTATTATTGATGAGCTTGCAGACCTTATGATTACAGCAGGCAAGGAGGTTGAAGAACCTATTGCGCGCCTGGCTCAGCTGGCAAGAGCCGTCGGCATTCACCTGGTGCTTGCAACCCAGAGGCCGTCGGTTAACGTTATTACGGGTGTTATTAAGGCTAACTTCTCGGCCCGCGTGGCCTACCAGGTAGCCACTAAAATAGATTCGCGTACAATTCTGGACATGAACGGCGCCGAACAGCTCCTGGGACGCGGCGATATGCTCTTCCTCCCGAGCGGTACTCCGAAACCGATCAGAATCCAGAATGCCTTTATCTCCACCGACGAAGTGGAGAAGATTACAAATTATATTTATTCGCAGGAAGGATTCTCAAAGCGCTACTTCCTGCCGTCTTTATACGAGAAGAAAAAAGAATCGCAGGGTGAATTCCTTGCCGACAAGGACCCGATGTTCGAAGATGCCGCCCGTGTAATTGTAAGGCATCAGCAGGGCTCGGTCTCTCTTCTTCAGAGAAGGCTTAAACTGGGTTACTCCCGCGCGGCCAGAATCGTGGACCAGCTTGAAGAAGCCGGCATCGTCGGCGGCGCGGATGGAAGCAAGGTTAGAGCCGTCTTAATTGAAGATGAAGAACAGCTTGAAACAATTTTAAGAGCTTTATAAAAAGAGTCAGAAATATGTTTAAGAAAACTTCAGCAGCTTTAGTTTTTGCACTGATCCCTTTTGTCCTCTTTGCACAAAATAATCAGGTCTTGAAAAATCTGCAGAACAAGTTTAAATCGATAAATACACTCTCGGCCGACTTTGTGCAGACGGGAACGCTTTCACAGGAAAAGCAGCTTTCCTCGGCAAAGGGGAGGCTCTACTTCCAGAAGGATAATAAGTACAAAATTGAATTCCGTAACCTCGAATTTATTTCCGACGGAAAAACCATCTGGAGCTATAATAAAAAGAATAAAAAAGTTATAATTAACGACGTCAACAGCAACGACGCTTCGTCGTTTTCTCTTAAACAGCTTCTCTTTGATTATCCTTCGAACAGCCAGGTCGAGTCACTTCCGCAGGAGACAGTAAACGGCACAAGATGCGATGTTATCCGCCTTACTTCCAAAGGAGGACGGGGAAACTTTAAATCGGTCAGGATCTGGAGCGATGAAAACAGTATGGTCCGGAAAGCCGAGATTACGGATAAGTCGGGAGCAGTCTATGCTTTTGAGCTTTCAAATATAAAGGTTAACCCCACTCTTAACTCCGGCATGTTCACTTTTGAAACACCTAAAGGAAGTGAAGTTATTGACCTCAGATAAAACCACACCGCACAAAGGGCAAAAAAGTAAGGCGAAAAAGATTGCCGGAATAGTATTCTCTTTCATACTGACGGGAATTTTCCTTTATATAGCCTTCTACGGGGTCCGCTTCCGCGATGTCATGGGAATTATTGGAAAAACCCAGTGGCGCTGGGTATCTGTACTAGTCGTATCGCTCTTGTTTTCCCACTTTTTGCGCGCCGTTCGCTGGAAGGTGATCTTAAGGTCTGTTAAACCCGATGCCTCTGTAGTTAATCTCTTCGGATCCTTAATGGTGGGCTACGGCGTTAACTGCGTAATACCCCGCCTGGGTGAAGTCTCCCGTGCAGTGCTCCTGGGGCGCTGGGAGAACCTTTCGGGTACCTCAATGTTCGGAACGGTTGTTGTCGAAAGAGTAATTGATATTGTCGCCTTTATCGCCGCCTTACTGATAAGCGTTTTTATTTATAACGGTAACCTTTATGCCAGCTTCCCATGGCTGAAGTCAAGCCTTTACCTGGCCTCGGTTTTTATGGCCGGAGTAATTGTATTCCTTTTTTTGGTAATAAAGTTTAAGGAGAAGTTTTACAGCATAATTCTTAAGCTGGTCAGCCGCATTTCCCTGAAAACAGCCCATAAGCTGGCTAACATATTCAACATGCTCATTGAAGGCTTTTCGAGCCTTAAGGGATTGAATAATATTATTTACACCGTCCTGCTTACAGCTTTAATTATCCTGGCATATTCACTCAACTCTTACTTAGGATTTCTCTGCCTCGGAATGCAGAACATGAAGGACGTAAGCTTTACCACAGCCTGGGTGCTTATGGCTATAAGCTCACTT
This sequence comes from Acidobacteriota bacterium, assembly GCA_050258415.1. Lineage (GTDB taxonomy): Bacteria > Bacteroidota > Ignavibacteria > Ignavibacteriales > SURF-24 > JAAXKN01. Next base: position 4,770 of record JBLMYS010000338.1, read on the forward strand.
GGCGTTATTATTCCGACCCCCGGCGGTACAGGCTCTTATCACGTTATTACACAGACGGCCCTCGTGCTCCTCTTTGGATTTACGAGCGAGATGGGACTTGCCTATGCAGTCTTAAACCACGCTGTCTCTACCATCGTATTTATTGTCGCGGCGCTTTTCTTTTTCTTCTTCCTTAATTACTGGTATTCAAAGAAAAGCGGCAAAAAGGAAAAACTGGTCGATTTTATCGAAACTAACATGGACAGCTTATGAAAAGGATAATATTTTTTGTTCTTCTAGTGTTGTCATTTAAGGTAAATGCCCAGAGTCAGATTTTCGAAATCAATGCCGGAATGGGTATAGACATGAGCGCAACGCCCTCGCTCAATGATTATATCAACACGAGCTTTGCCACAAGTGAGGACCAGCGCCCTTCGGTTGGTACAAACGTGGAATTCTACGGAGAAGTGGGCCGCCAGATCTCACAGCACTTCCAGATGGGCCTCGAGTACGCAATGGCTGTATCTTCCTACAATACGGTTAATTTTAAGGCGGGGAAGTACGACCTTTCCTATACAATCCATATGCCCTCACTCATGGCCTACTATGTCATTAACGGCAATGGCTACAAGTTTAAGTTCGGCGGCGGCGCTGGCTACAGAATGGCCTCGGTAGATGAAACCCGTTCCAACTATTCTTCTGCCCTGAACTACTCATCTTCAGGCGCGGGAGTCCTTCTTAAGGCGGACGGAAGTACATCGCTCGGCGGCAACCTTTATGCAAATATTCAGGGGCTCTTAAGAATGGATTTTATCGGCACGCCTAAGAGCGGCAACATGAGACTGGCATACACTAACATAGCTAATGAAGATGTAAACATGAACTCATTTTCAGCCGGATTAAGACTCGGCCTTACATACATGTTCTAAAAACGGAGTAAAAGTGAACGTATTTGAAGCAATTATTTTTGGTATTATACAGGGATTATCCGAATTTCTTCCTATCAGCAGCACGGCGCACCTTATTCTTGCCGGCAAACTTATGGCCGGACAGATGATTGAGCAGTTCCCTGAACGCTGGACCGCCTTTATGGCGGTTATTCAGCTTGGCACGCTCCTGGCTGTCCTGGTTTATTTCTGGAAGGATATTCTGCACATCATCTCCGAATTCTTAAGGGATAACCTGACGCAAAGAAAGAAACTTTCTGAGCAGAGCCTGAACTCACGCCTGGGATGGTTTATAATTATCGGCACAATCCCGGTCGTAATTATTGGCCTCGCCTTTAAGCACCAGATTGAAGGCGCCTTTACAAAAAACCTGGTGGTTATAGCCTTCAGCCTCATTATCTTAGGTATCCTCCTTGCAATTGCAGAAAAAGTAAGCACATTCAGAAAGGACATTAAAGAAATTACTTGGCTCGATTCATTCCTGGTCGGCTGCGCTCAGTGCTTTGCCTTAATACCCGGCTCATCTCGCTCAGGAACAACTATTACGGCAGGACTTTTCTTAGGTTTTACACGCGAGACTGCGGCAAGGTTTTCTTTCCTCCTTTCGATTCCCGCCGTCCTGGCCTCGGGACTATTGGAATTTAAGGAGTCTCTGCCTTACCTAGATAAGAGCGCGGCCTTAAACCTCGTTCTGGCTACTCTTGCCGCATTCATATCGGGTTATCTGGCAATAGATTTTCTGCTTAAGTTTTTAAGAAAAAATTCTACTTTTATTTTTGTGTTCTATAGAATAATATTAGGAGTTATAATTTTAGGCTTAATCGGTTTTAGTATTATTAAACCCTGATAAAGGAGAATTCAGAATGTACAGATATCTAATCTCAATTCTTTTTATGGCACTCTTGCTTGGATGCCAGAAATCGGACTCATCTAAGAAAGCGGAAAACGAGGCCCAGGTGCAGGATTCATCCAAAAAGAGCTTCGATATCGATATGGCGGCAATTGACAAACTCATGAGCAAGAGCCAGGACTCGATTACGGTTGCAACCATTAAGACGAAATTTGGCGATATTGAACTGGAACTCTATACAAAAGAGGCCCCGAAGACTACGGCAAACTTTATAGGCCTTAGCCTCGCGGGCTACTATAACGGCGTTATTTTCCACCGCATCGCAAAGGGCTACGTCCTCCAGGGAGGCGACCCCACAGGAACAGGTGCCGGTGGCTCCAGTATCTATGGATCCACTTTTGAAGACGAACTGAACCCGAACACCCAGAGCTACAAGGAAGGTTACGTGCGTGGCGTTGTGGCAATGGCTAACCGCGGCCCGAATACCAATTCATCGCAGTTTTTTATCATCCTCGATGACGCTCCGCAGCTTCCGAAAAATTATACCATATTCGGCAAAGTAATAAAAGGAATGAACGTTGTCGATAAAATTGCATCAGAGAAAATTAAGCCCCAAATGGGCCCCAACGACGGAAGACCTGTAAATCCTGTTGCAATGGACAAGGTTACAATTGAAAAAAGATTTAAGAAAGTAAACAGTATATTTGAAACACGCTGATAAATGGCAAAAACTAAAGTCCCCGTACCGTCTATTTATACAATAGGAAAGTTCCTGAAAAAGGAAACTTTCCTCCCGGTTTACTTTTTCTATGGCGAAGACAGCTACAGCATTGAAAACGCTGCAAGAGCCGTTGAAATGGCCTTGCAGCCTTTCCTTTCCAGCGACTTTGATAAGGAAGTAATTAGCGGAAGGGAAAGAACTGTAATGGAGGTTATAGATGCCGCCAGTGCCTTCCCGTTTGGAAGTGAAAAAAAACTGATGATTGTAAAAGACTTTGATGAGTTGAAGGGGGATAAGAAGAAACTGACCGGTTTCGTGAATAATCCTCCTTCCTTTACAACAGTGGTTTTTACAAAACTGGGCAATATTACAAATGTTGAGGCCGAGCCTTATTTTACGTTCCTGAAGAAAGGATACCTTTTTGAGGCCAGCGAGCTCAAGGGAGGGGAACTCGCCAGTTGGATTGTGAAGTATGCAGCCAAAAAGGGCAAATCGATTTCCAATGAAAATGCGGCGCTTCTTATTGATACCATAGGTGAAAACAGAAGCCTCATTGAAATGCAGCTTCAGAAAATCTTCGCCTACTTGGGCGAGGCTAAGGAAATTACGCGTGAAGTGATATTTAACATCTCTTCGGCCTTAAAAGAGTTTACAATCTTTGATCTCCAGAACGCAATTGGTGCGGGCAACAAAACAAAGGCTTTAGAAACCGCATATAACCTGCTCGATAAGGGAAAAGAGGTCCTTTTTATTATCTCCATGCTGAACAGGTACTTTACGGCAATTGCTCAGGTACCGGAACTTACAAAGAGCAATGTACCCGATAACGAGGCGGCTAGAATTATTGGAACACACCCCTTCTATTACAAGGATTACAAGAAAGCATCCCTATATTTCAGGGACCAGAGACTCTTAAGAATTGCCCGTGCCCTTTTTAAGGCCGATCTGACGGTTAAAACCTCTTCAGCCGACCCAAAAACCGTCGTTACAATCCTCCTTTCGGAGATTTTTCAGTGATTTTTCCGGGGAAATGTTAATTTTTACGGAAATTGGAACTAATACCCCGGTTCTTATATTTTGATTTATAGATTCATTTGCTTAAAATTCTTACACTGTCTGAAACATTTTTTTAATTATTAGAGTATAAATATCAATTGGCAACCAATTTATCTGAACTAACGGACGAAGAGCTAATCGGTGAATTCCAGGCCAACAATAATGTCGAGGCCTATGAACTGTTGGTTAAACGCTATAAAGATCCGTTGACTAACTTCGTCTACAGATTTGTAGGGGACCGCGACGTCTCGACAGATGTGGTGCAGGATACTATGATCCGGTTCTACCTGCATAAGGATTCATATAAGTCGTTTGCCAGGTTTTCAACATGGATCTATACAATTGCCACTAATCTGGCCAAAAATGAGCTGAAAAGAAGAAAAAGAAAAAACCTCTTTTCAATTCATAGCGGCGAGGATGATGAAACAATCGATATTGTGGATAAATCAGCCACGCCTGACGTGCTGGCAGATAGTGAAATTAAAAACAGAATAATTCAGAAGGCACTTTCAAAAGTTAAGGAAGTTTACCGCGAGGTTGTTATTATGAGGGATGTTCAGGACCTGTCGTATGAGGAAATTGCTGAGATTACGGGATTGTCCATCGGAACGGTAAAATCACGCATTAACCGCGGAAGGGCACAGCTGCAGAAACTATTAAAGCCAATTTATAAAGAGTAATGCCTATGACTAAAAGATACGATATTGAAGATGAAAACTTTAAGGGTGTAATCAAATCACTTAAGGAACTGCCCAAAGTTTCAGCTCCGCCGGATTTCGAGATGAATCTGCGACGGAAACTGAATAGCCTCAGCTCCCCGAATGAGGAGCGAAGAAAGCCGTTCTTTACGTTTAATCTGAGGAATGTCCTTATTCCCGCTGGTGCTTTAGCTGCAACTGTTGTACTTGCTTTTCTTATCATAGGACGTCAGAATCCTGAAGCGGAAAATCCCTTTATGTCAACCCCTTCGGTGCGCACACAGGCTCAGAATGAATCCCTGAAAAATGACGAAAAACAGAATCTGCTCATCAATCCGGGCGAGATCTCCTCAACCGACGTGGTTATGAAAAAGACAGCCCCGAAGGCTAAGGAAGAAAAGGTAAATGCGCCAATAAAGGACCCGGGACAAATGGCGGCCAATGACAGGCTCCTTAGGAAATTAAGGGATCTTAATATGCAGGAGGATAACGGAGGAGATATAGACAGGAGCCTGCGCGAAAAACCCTCACCCTACGGCTCGGGCCAGTATGGAAACGGCACCAATACGGTTAATTTCGACGGATTTAATATTTACCAGGGAGACGGAAGCCTCGACCAGCTGCGTGCCCGTATTGACTCAATCCGAAGGATAATGAGGAATAGGAGATAAGGTCCAAGGTCCGACGGTCAAAATGAAAATTAATTCACCCAAAAGCCTCAAGGGCGGCTTCAGGCTGCTTTTGGGGCTTTTTATTTTCCTGCTTTCCTTTTTAATTTTTAATTTTTAATTTTTAATTCCAAAAAGAGAGTTAACAATGAAAAGAAGCTATTATATCATAGGACTTATATTCCTGACATTCTTTGTCATTTCACTTCTGACAAATATATTAGGTCCCATTATTCCCGATATCATTAAAAGTTTTAATTTAAGCCTTACGCTTGCAGCCTTGTTCCCGTTCTCGTTTTTTATTGCCTACGGCGTAATGTCTATCCCTTCGGGTATGCTGGTCGATAAATACAAGGAAAAGCCTGTCATGGCTATAGCCTTCCTTGTGGCCTTTGCCGGTGCATTCATGTTTGCCGTTATACCTTCATACACCGTAGCAATTGTATCCCTGTTCTTAATCGGTGCCGGAATGGCGATGCTCCAGGTTGCAATAAACCCTCTTTTAAGAGTGGCCGGTGGGGAAGAGCACTTCGCCTTTAATTCGGTTTTTGCACAGCTCATCTTCGGCCTGGCCTCTTTCTTAAGCCCTTATATCTATTCATACCTCGTACGCAATATCCATCAGCCGGTTCCGGAGAAAAGCTTCATAATTACGGCGCTTGAAAAAGTAGTGCCCTCAGATCTCCCATGGATATCTCTTTACTGGGTTTTCGCATTCGTTGCCGCCATAATGGTTGTACTGATGCTTGCCTCCAGGTTCCCTGAAGTTCAAAGGAAAGAAGATGAAGTTGCAGGCGCCTGGGAAACACACAAGAACCTCTTTAAGGAAAAAACGGTAATTTTATATTTCATCGGCATTTTTGCCTACGTAGGGACAGAACAGGGTGTGGCAAACTGGATCTCCCAGTTCCTTTATACCTACCACGGCCTTGACCCGCAGACCGTCGGCGCCTCAACGGTTGCCTGGTTCTGGGGCATGCTTACTGCCGGATGCCTTTTAGGTATGCTCTTCCTTAAATTCTTTGACAGCAGGAAAGTCCTCTTAGGATTTGTAATATCGGCTATTTTCTGGCTTTCAGTTGCATTCTTCGGGTCGAGCACCATGGCGCTTATTGCTTTCCCTATGGTCGGATTCTCGGCTTCAGTAATGTGGTCAATTGTATTCTCACTGGCTTTGAACTCCCTCGACCGCAACCACGGCTCATTCTCCGGTATACTCTGCACTGCAATTATCGGAGGCGCCGTTGTGCCTCTTGTTATCGGATGGCTGGGAGACATGTTCGGACTCAGGTTCGGAATGTTTTTCCTTTACCTCACACTCGGCTACCTGTTCAGCATTGGGCTCTGGGCTAAACCTATTATTACAAATGAAACCATCAGCATGAAGAAAAAGAAAGCTGAAAGCCTCCAGGAGAATGACTGATGAAACTTCTTGGTATAGATCTGGGCGGTACAAACGTCAGGGTGGGACTTATTGTAGATAATGTCCTTAAGAAAGTTGCGTCCTCTCCAATCAGTAAAAGCGCGGAAGAAAGCGTCGTCTTAAATGAGATCTTTGCACTCATAGATGAGCTGATGGATAAAGACGTCTCAGGAATAGGGGTGGGTGTTCCAAGTGTAGTGGATACCGAAAAGGGGATCGTCTACGACGTTCAGAATATCCCCTCCTGGAAGGAAGTGCACTTAAAGGAGATCCTGGAGAAAAAGTACAATGTGCCGGTTTATATAAATAACGACGCCAACTGCTTTGCCGCAGGAGAAAAGTACTTCGGGAAGATGAAAAACTGCCGCAACGGCGTGGGCGTCATAATGGGTACCGGACTTGGAGCAGGTATATTTACAGACGGCAGGCTTTACTCCGGCACAAACTGCGGAGCCGGGGAATTCGGAATGATCCCCTACAAAGAAAGCATTTATGAAGCTTACTGCTGCGGCCAGTTCTTCAAAAATGAATTTGACACCACCGGTGAGGAAGCATATAATAGGGCATTAAAGGGAGATAAAGAGGCGCTTAATATGTTCTGCCAGCTGGGTCAGCATCTTGGAAACGCTATAAAGGTCGTCCTTTATACCTATGATCCGGAAATAATTATTCTTGGAGGCTCCGTCAGCCGTGCCTTCAGCCTCTTTAAGGAAAGCATGTGGAAGGAAGTAAGAACCTTCGCATACCAGAACTCCCTTAAGAATCTTGTAATTGAGCCCTCTGAGTTGGATCAGGTGGCGCTTTTAGGCGCTGCGGCCCTCTATTACGATGCTCTTAGCAGGTAAATGTATAAAAGTAACCTTAACTAAATCTTAAAAATATGGATTACGATTTTTTAGTCATTGGTGCAGGCGTAGTTGGTCTTGCACAGGCAGAAATTCTTTCAAGAAATAACTACCGGGTGCTCGTAATTGAAAAAGAGGAACGCATCGGCACCGGTGTCTCCAGCCGCAATAGCGAGGTTATTCATGCCGGCATTTACTATCCTCCGGGATCTCTGAAATCTAAACTCTGTATCCGCGGCAAGGAGCTCCTATACGACTGGTGCCAGAGAAAGAACGTTCCGCACAAAAATACCGGCAAATTCATTATAGCTGTAAATGAAGACGAAATGGAGAAGCTTCAGGCTGTAAAACGCAATGCAGCAGAGGCAGGGATGTGGGACCTTTATGCGGTTTCAAAAGAGGAAATTAAAAAAGAAGAACCTTACGTATTCTCCTCCGGCGGGCTTTATTCCCCTACAACCGGCATTATCTCAGCTCACGGACTCATGGATAGCCTTAAATGCGCCTCGGAAGAAAAAGGGGCCGATTTCCTCTTTAACGCAAAACTTACGGCTTTCGCCAAGAACTCTTCTTCAGCATATATCGCGGAGATTAAAGACTCAACAGGCGAACTTACCAAAATAGAGGTGGGCGGCATAATTAACGCGGCAGGACTCTATTCAGACCAGGTCAGTGAACTCCTGGGCGTCAAAGACCCCTCCTACAGGCTGAAAATGGTAAAAGGAAACTACTTCCGCTTGAAAGGCAAAAAAGAGGTCTTCCGCCATCTTATCTACCCGGTCCCGATGCCTAAACTCCACGGGCTTGGCGTACACGTGACACTCGACTTAAACGGCGGCGTCAGGTTTGGACCCGACGTGGAAAAAGAGCCGATGAAAGAGGAAAAATACTTTGTGGATGAAAGCCGCCAGGGGGAATTCTATAACGCAATTAAAACCTACTTCCCCTCGATCCGGTACGACGACCTTTATCCCGATATGTCGGGCATCCGGCCCCGCCTGGCTATGGACAGGGATTTTAATGATTTCATAATCAATGAGGAGTCATCACACGGACTGCCGCACATTGTAAATTTAGTGGGAATTGAATCCCCCGGCCTTACGGCATCAATGGCAATTGCAGAATATGTTTATGGCCGGTTCATTAATTAAACTTTCTTTTAATAGTTTCGATTAATTAATCTATTTTATATTTTGCTTTTTGAATTTATTAACAAAATTGAGCTATTATGACAGATATTCAGTCCGGATTTGAAACAGAAATCAACATTTCAGAAAATAACACCGGTCTTTCACCTCTTTCCGGTACAAATGCTCCGAAAGGAAATGTCAGCCAAAAAATCTTATCCGGAACTGAATCTGAAGATGATTCAGCTAAACTTAGAAAAGAACTCGAAAAATACCGCAGAATAACCTCAAATATCGATGAATTCCTCTGGTCCGTGGATACGGAAAACGGGCTGGAAGAGGTGTTCTACACGGAATCCATTAAGAAAATGACAGGCTACTCTGCCCGGGAGATAATGAATATGCCCGGGCGCGGGCTCTCGCTCATTCATGCCGGAGATGCCTTTATGGTCAGAAAAAGCCTGACCGGCTTTGAAAAGGACTCCTCGCTTAAAACCCTGAACCTCCAGTACAGAATAGTTACCAAAAATCAGGATATTCTCTGGATCAGGGAAAATATTTCCGTTGAACGCGATATGACAGGAAGGATTACCCGCTGGGACGGAATAGTCTTTGACATCACGGAACTCAAGAAAACTGAAGAGGCTTTAAGGGAATCACAGGAAAAGCTCCTTCAGCTTAACGATGCAAAGGACAGGTTTATCTCAATTATTTCCCACGACCTGAGGGCGCCTTTTACAAGCATACTCGGCTTTGCCGAAATCCTTCTCTTTGAGGCCAGCCTTCCTGAGGCAGAAAAACACGAATATCTGAACTATATTTATGAGGCCTCACAAAGCCAGCTCCAGCTCGTAAATTACCTGCTCGACTGGTCGCGCCTGCAGACAGGCAGCGTTAAACTTGTGCCGCAGCGCCTGAAGGCAATTACGCTTGTTTATAACTGCGTTTCATCCTTAACCGGAAACGCTATAAGAAAAAATATAGACATAAAAATAAACGTGCCTGAAAATATCAGCATCCGGGCCGATGAGAAGCTGATCACGCAGGCTGTGACAAATCTTTTAAGTAATGCGATTAAGTTTACAGAAGAAAATAAAAAGATTGAAATTACGGTAAACCACTTTAAGAAGGGGTTTATTGAGTTCACGGTTAAAGATGAAGGCGTCGGCATTTCAGAGGCCAACAAAAGCAAGATTTTCCGTTTCGACCAGAAGTTTTCTTCAGAAGGAACAAAGGGGGAAAAAGGCTCCGGACTGGGCCTGACCCTGGTAAAGGAAATTGTGGAAAAACATGGGGGCGACATCTGGTTTTATTCCGAAGTCGGAAAGGGAAGCGAGTTCCATTTCATTATCCCCGAGGCCCCGAACGTTGTGCTCCTGGTGGAGGATGATCCTCATGTGCGTTCTTTATGGGTGAAGTTAGTCAAAAAAGCGCTGCCTGATTTTGAAGTCATTCAAACTTCAAACGGTTACGAGGCAATAAGCCTGATTCAGGAGAAGGTCCCGTCTCTGGTTGTAACGGATCATAACATGCCTTTAATGAATGGCATTCAGCTCATTGAATCTATGCGTAAAAGGGATGAAAGCAATAAGATACCTGTAATTGTTATAGCAGGAACGCTGACAGATGAATTAAAGGAAAAATATTACGGGCTCGGCGCAGAATCGGTGCTTCCGAAGCCGGTTGACGTAAAAGAATTTATGGATGCCCTGACAGAACTCATAAACTGATTTTTTGACATAAAATCCTTCGGACAAAACACATTTCCCTTGTAAATTTCGGGTATTTGGAATTATATTACCGGATAAGCTATTATAAACAATATCATTCTGATGGAGTATAATTACAAACCGGAAAATAACACCAACCAGACGAAACACTGGTTTGCATTATATACCAAACCCCGGCATGAATTTACAGCCGCACAGCATTTAAGCGACGTGGGGATCGAATACTACCTTCCTACAGTAGTAAAAATCAAGCAGTGGAGCGACAGGAAAAAGAAGATTATTGAGCCGCTCATTAAAGGCTACATTTTTATTCATTCAACCGAGAAAGAAAGAATTATCGCCCTTCAGCAAAGAGGCGTTGTAAGCTGCGTGTTTTTCAACGGGCGCCCGGCAACAATTCCAAACTGGCAGATCGATAACCTCCGCCTTATGCTTGAGACTGAATCCGATTTCGAGATTACAGAACAGATTGAAGCCGGCACAAAAGTAAAGATTATTTCAGGTCCCTTCGAAGGCGTTCTTGGCGTAGTCAACGAAAGCACCAACGGCAAAGTCCTTTCAATTACAATCGATCTTCTCAAGCGTTCCGTAACAGCCATCCTCCCCGCCGAAAGCGTCATAAAAATTGTCGACGAAGAATCCGAGAAGAAAAACAAAGACTTTGAAGACTAGCCCTGAATAGACACGAGCTTCAGCTCGTGGATTAATGAATCAAAAAATCCCGGGGCTTTAGCCCCCGATATTATGACTAGCCCCTGGCTTTAGCCCTACGGTGTATACACATTTTAGGGCATGAAAAAGTATCCTCAGAATTTTATATCATATTATAACAAGGATTTTTCTAAAAAGGAGCCGAGAGGATAATATGGAGCATAATGAGGATACTTATGGCAGCATGGGAAGAAGAAGCCTATTCAATGACAGACGTCTTGACAGAAGATTCTTCCAGCTCGTGGAGAAAGTAGCAGAAGGCGAGAGCGTAAACATCAGCAAGATCAGCTCGGGCAGGAGTCAGCAGATCTCATTCTACAGGTTACTGGGAAACGATAAGCTCAGTGAAGCTAAGATAATAAGGACAATAGAGGAGTCCTGCCAGGGAAAAGTGGAAGAAGGAGTGCATTATATTCTCCCAAGCGACTCATCAGACATGAATCTCGAGAATCATCTGGGGAGACTTAAAGTAAGTGAGACATCAGCCATAGGTCCTATAAATGATTTCCATACGGGGTTCTTCCTTCACCCGGTACTGGTAATGGAAGCCAGGACTGAGAGGTGCATCGGGTTCTCCTCTGTTTACATCTGGTCCAGAGAACCGATGCAGAAAAACAAAAAAGAGCGTAAGTACAAGTCTCTTCCCATAGAGGAGAAGGAAAGCTATAAGTGGATAAAAACTGCTGAGGAGAGCAAAAACATCTTAAAAAAAGCCTCAATGGTGACGATTGTTGAGGATCGTGAAGGCGACATATTCGAGGAATGGGCAAGAATTCCGGACAGTAAGACACACCTGCTTGTAAGGGCCTCACAGAACAGGGTAACTGAAGGGGGCATGCTCTATGAGTACCTTTCAAGTCAACCCGTAATCTCCACGATGCAGGTGGAACTAAGAGGAGACATAAGGAAAGAAAAGACAAAAAGACTTGCCAGTCTGGAGGTAAGGGCAGCCGAGGTGGTCATAAAAAGGCCAGAGAAGTTCCCGGAGGAAAGCCCTTATCCCAAGAGCCTGAGATTAAGGGCAATAGAGGTAAAAGAAGTTACTTCATCAGTTCCCAAAGGAGAAAAGCCTATTCTCTGGAGACTTCTTACGACACATACTCTGGAGAGCCTGGAGAAAATAATGGATGTAATTAAGTGGTACTCAAAGAGGTGGTATATCGAACAGTTATTCAGGCTCATGAAGAAAGAAGGTCTTAAGATTGAAGAAAGTGAACTAGAGACTCCGGAGGCAATAAGAAGACTTGCCTTAATCTCACTAACATCTGCTCTGAAGGTAATGATGCTTCTTCTTGCAAGTAAAAACGATACGAGCCAGAGACTTGAAGATGAATTTACTGCAGAGGAAGCAGAATGCCTGGATGTTCTCTGCAAGGAGTACGAAGGCAATACCGAAAAGCAGAAGAACCCTTATGAAAGGCATTCACTTCGGTGGGCAAGCTGGATCATAGCACGAATAGGAGGATGGAAAGGCTATCAAAGCCAGCATAAACCCGGTCCGATTACATTCATAACCGGACTCGAGAAATTTAACTCCCTGATGCTCGGATGGGAGCTGGCAAAAAACCGGTACCAATTTGTGTATACCCCGTAGACCTTTAGGTCGGGGTTTACGATAACCGCTCTCTCTCGGAGGGGCTTTAGCCCCAGATTTTCCCCGCGCAACGCGGGATTTTTCCCGGAGGATCGGGGGCTAAAGCCCCGAGGGGGTATTAGGGGGATTATTAAACCCCGACCTGGAAGGTCGGGGCTAGTCAGGGATGAAAATCTAGTCTTTCTTCTCCATCATCTTTACCAGCGTTAATATGTCGTAGACCGCAACTTTATCATTCGCCTGATTTAGGACCTCGACGTGCCACTCAACAATTCCCGCGGGAGTTTCTCCTTCCTTTGCTTCTCTTTCCGACTTCCTTTTGCACGTCAGCTTTACATAAATTGTGTCTCCGGCCGCAACAGGCTTTATAAACCTCAGGTTCTCCAGTCCGTAATTTGCAATTACAGGTCCCGGCGCCGGATGAACAAAGAGCCCCGCCGCGGCCGCAATTATGAAATAGCCGTGCGCAACCCTCTTCTGAAAATAAGATTCCGATGCCGCAAC
>JBLMYS010000339.1:0-13217 GCA_050258415.1 Acidobacteriota bacterium
GCACTCTTAATGACGTGATGCTGGAGGAAATAAAGAACTTTCCGCCACCTTCGACCCCGACCGGAAAGGAAATTAAAATTAAATATATCACTCAGGCGGCCGGATCGTATCCGGTATTCCTCTTCTTTGCAAATGAGCCCAAATACATCCCCGACAACTACAGGCGTTACATTGAAAAAACGCTCAGGCGCCATTTTGGCTTTGAGGGAGTTCCGATTATAGTAGCCTTCAAGACAAAATAAAGATAATAGTTAACCAAAAATAAACGCAGGCCTCTTTTAAAGACGCCTGCGTTTTTATTTATGAGAAGTTCAAAATATCCTACCAGTTACCCATCGGGCCTCCGTAGGCGCCCTGATCGTTTCTGGAATTGTCGAGATCGTTAAACGTTGGATTGGGATCACCGTTATTTATGCAGGGTGAGTTTTCTGACAGATGCAGGTTAGTCTCAGATAAAAAGCGGGGCGGAGTATTTATGCCGAATGCCTCGTAATTATATTTAATTACGGATTTTGAAGACTCTCCCTTTACGGCAATTCCGGGGGTGCCGGTGCGTCCATAATTATAGTAGAAGATATTATTTTCCACAAGTGAGGAAGAGGGTTCCCATATTACCAGGCCACCTCCGTAGTTCTGTGTGCTGTTTTTATAAACCGTGTTGTTTATAAACACCAGGTCTGAACTATAGGCCAAAACAGCACCTCCAAATATGCCGGCCTGGTTATTCATAAAAACACTGTTTGTTATTTCGCACCGTGAATTTCTTGAATAAATTCCTCCTCCTTCAGGAGAGCTGTTATTTCTTACAATGGAATTGCGTATTGTTACTGAGGAATAATCCATCGTAACAGCTCCAATATCCTCAATATCGTTCATGGTAATAGAGATCTTTTCAATAATTGCAAAGCTGAGGAGTGAAGTATCCCTGGAGTGGACAAACTGAATTCCGTGCCAGTGAGTCATATCTTTGTCCGGTGTAAAAGTTACCGGTTCGCCCTGCTTTCCCTGGGCAACGAGTTTTCCCCTGACAATGAGGCCTGATGAATCGCTGAAGTAAAGGCTCACACCGGGCTCAATTGTAAGCGTGGAGAGGGAGTCGACTTCAATTTTGCCCATTACTCTGTATGGGGAGTGTTCGAGAGTAAGCAAACCAGAGATCTTGCCTTTAAGGATACTGGATTGGTCTATGTAATTTTCAGGATTGGTAGAAAAGACTGATTCGCGTTTTGAGCAGCCAATTAAGCTGATGGATAAAAGAAAGAGGCTGAAGATAAAAAGATGTTTTTTCATGATGCTCTTTTTTTGTTTTTATTTACAGCGAATTTACTAAATTTGCTGTACATAATCTAAAACAAATATCACGTGATAAAACCCAAAAACATAATAATTATAGGCGGAAATGCTGCGGGTCCCGCTGCTGCTGCCAAGGCCAGGCGCACCAACCCGGAGGCTGAGGTTATTATGTTTGAAGAAGGGGAATTTATCTCCACGGGCACCTGTGAGCTGCCTTATGTTGTTGCCGGTGACATCTGCTGCTATAAAAACCTTGTGTTTTATACTCCTGAGACTTTCTTTGAGGAAAAGGGCGTAAAGGTTTATATCAGGCACAGGGTTGAAGAGATTGACAGGTTTCAGAGAGTTATAACGGTCAGGAATCTTGAAGAAAACAGGACACTTCAGTTCAGCTACGACAAGCTCATACTTGCAACCGGTTCAACGGCAAGGAAACTTCCCTGGCTTTCCAGCGATCTTGAAAACGTTTTCCGCTTAAAGACCATCCGCGACCTGATTTCAATAAGAATGTTCCTTAAGGAAAAAGGTGGCAAGTCCGTTGTAATTATCGGCGCGGGCTACATTGGCCTGGAGATGGCGGAAGCCTTCCAAAGAGCCGGCTTGAGCGTTACTCTGGTGGAAAAAGACAGCCTCCCGCTTCCATCCTCTGAAGTGGAAATTCAGTACCTCATGCTGGAGACACTGAAGGAAAAGGGGATTGATTTCTACGGCGGTATATCTGAGATGAAACATGTGGCAGAGGGTAGCCGTCTGAAGTCTTTCAGAATTGAGGGACGGGAAGTGGAAGCTGACCTGGTACTTGTTTCGGCGGGGTTCATTCCAAATACCTCGCTTGCAGTAAAAAGCAAGCTGGAGCTGGGGAGGACCGGGGCGATCAAAGTAGACAACAGGCTCAGGACGAGCGATCAGCATATATATGCCGCAGGAGATGGTATTGAGGTAACGGAGAAAGTTACCGGTAAGCCGGTATATCTTCCTCTGGCGACCATTGCCCACAATACAGGCCACATAGCGGGTGAAAATGCCGCAGGCGGAAACAGATTCATGAAGCCCGTAATAAAAAACATTGCCGTAAAGGTATTTGACCGCGCCTATGCAAGCGTGGGTCTTACACTCCAGGAGGCAATAAAAAGCGGCTTCAAGGCGCGTGCTGTGCATGAAGTGCTGCCGAATCTGGTTAAGGTCATGCCCGAAAGTGAAAAAGTCTTCGGCAAGATTGTCTACGATATGAATTCATTTAAGATACTTGGGGCTTCATTTTTAGGGGGAAAGGAAGTAACAGGTTACAGTGATCTTATCTCTTCATTTATACACACAGGGACTGACGTCCGCACTTTAGGCGAACTGTATTATAATTATACACCGCCACTCTCACCTTTCATTAATTTACTTTCGGTACTGGGCAGGAAAGTGCGCTAAGAGTCTATATTATAAGGCTTTAGCAGCAGTAATTTCAAAACGGCTCAAAAAAAGGTTTAATCTTTATTGTAATCTCAATTTGGGACACATTTGGTGTCTTCTGTCACAGAAAAGTGCGATTTTAGTGATTTTTAGCACAAAGAGTTTCTGGTATCATTTTTGGACTATAGAGCTGTATCAAAAAAGGGGATAAAAAATGAAAGCTCTTACGTTCAGATATCTTCTCGTTCTCGCGATCCTGGCTTTAGCTTCTAATTTTGTTCAGGCATCGAGCGGAAACTGCGACCTGAGCGGATTTGTGACCTACACACAGGGTGGGTGGGGAAGTGTCGCTCACGGGAAAAACCCGGGCAGCGTGCGCGATAAATACTTTACACAGGTATTTCCGAACGGTCTTACGGTTGGCGGAACATATACCATGAAGTTTACTACATCCCAATCCATTCAAAATTATCTTGGTGGACAGGGGACGCCTTCAAAACTGACCAAAAGCTACACAAACCCGACTTACACAGAATCAGGAACTTTCGGCGTACAGATGGTAGCTCTTACGCTGAATGTTTATTTTGATGACGCGGGCAAGATCGGCTCAAACGCCCTGGAATTAAAGGATCTGGTCATTCTTTCAGGCAAGTTTGCGGGAAAAACAGTTTCTGAGTTTCTTTCTCTTGCAAACAGGGCTCTTGGCGGTGAGGCCGTTTCGGGCTACACCTATTCAGACTTTAATGATGCCGCAGCGGCAATAAATGAAAATTTTGACAACGGTACGGTTGACAATGGTTTCCTTACATGTCCCACGGCTCCAAAGCCTGTCTCTATTGGCGACAAGGTATGGCTTGACAGTGACATGGATGGAGTTCAGGGACTTACTGAAGAGGGGCTTGAAGATGTGACAGTTCAGCTTTATGACTGCTCCGGCGCATTTATAAAAGAGACCACGACAGATCTTAACGGAAATTACTTTTTCAAAAACCTGAATCCGGGTGATTACAAGATAAAATTTGTACTTCCGGAAGGATATCTTTTTACAAAGAAGGACAATAGTACAGACGATAAGGATTCTGATGCCGATCTTTCAACAGGCTTTACAACCTGCTACACACTTACTTCAGGAGTAAACAATTATACAGTTGATGCAGGCGTCTATGAAAAACCTGCTCCCGCAAAGGCTTCACTTGGAAACCTTGTATGGAATGACCTGAATAAGAACGGTGTTCAGGACAGTGGTGAACCGGGTATTGCAAATGTTACCGTTGAGCTTTACAGCTGCAGCGGAACTTTAGTTGCAACAACAACTACAAACTCTAACGGTATTTACGGATTTACAAACCTCCCGGCAGGAGATTATAAAGTTAAATTCACTCTTCCTGCAAGCTACACATTTAGTACTAAGGATGCTTCCATAGCAAATGATGAAACTGATTCAGATGCAGACATTACAACGGGTTTTACTGCCTGCTACACATTAAATCCCGGTGACGTAAACAATTCAGTGGATGCCGGAATGTACCAGGTTCAGCAGGATCTGAAGGCGGATCTCAGCCTGACAAAGACGGTTGACAATGCTGCTCCAAAGAACGGCGACAGGGTTACTTTTACCATTACAGTTACAAACAATGGTCCTGACGACGCTCACGGCGTTGTGGTTTCTGACCTTCTTATGCAGGGACTGGATTTTATAGGTGCTACGGCTTCATCAGGTGAATACAACAATACCACAGGCGCCTGGAACGTTGGAACCCTTCTTAAGGGAGCAAGCGCCAGTTTACTAGTAGCCGCCAAGGTTAATGCCGGAACACTTATGACCGGTACGGTTGACCTGGGTCCGGCTTCAAATTACAATGTTTTTGTTTTCCAGGACGTCAACCAGCCTTCTTCAGACACACAGGGGCGCATGGCTGTTGGACGGGATGCAACGCTTGCACATTACAGCGTGGGCGACCAGCTCTCGGCAACTCCGGGCAGTGACGTGCTTGTGGTAGGAAGAAATCTTACCTTTACAAGCGGTGACGTTTATTATGGAAATGTAGTTTACGGAAATTCAACAAATCTTCCGATTGATCAGGTTGGTATTACAGGCGGCACTTTGAGGCAGGGGACGCCAATTGACTTTGATGCTGCCAGGACATACTTAAGAAACTTATCAAGCCAGCTTGCACAGAAGGATACCAACGGTACGGTTGAATTCCAGTGGGGCGGCCTGACACTCAGAGGTACTACTCCTTTACTGAACGTATTTAATGTCTCAGGTAGCGTGCTTTCAAAATCGAACAGCATGACTGTAGACGTTCCAAATGGCGCAGTTGTTCTTGTTAATGTTGATGGCGACAGCGTAAGCTGGACAGGCGGGCTTACAGTCAGTGGTACGGACGTTTCCAACGTTCTTTACAACTTTCATCAGGCAAGGGCGCTTAAGATACAGGGGATTGACGTGAGGGGATCAATTCTGGCGCCCTTCGCCGATGTTAATTTCATTGCCGGACAGGAAAACGGCCAGATGATCTGTAACTCTATTACAGGTATGGGACAGTTCAATAATGTTCACTTTATTGGAAACATTCCGACTGAAAGGAATATCACAAACATTGCTGAAGTAACTGCCGTAATTGAGAAAGATCCCGATTCAACTCCCGGTAACGGCGTTGAAACAGAAGATGATTTCGCCAGGGTGCTTGTAACTGTAAGCCCAGTAACTGACGGCAATACAGGAGGTGGCAACACCGGAAGCAGCCAGAAATGGAACCATGTTGCAGACTTCATGAGCAATGAGATGGTCTGGAACGTTGCATTCGACAATGGTGGCAACGCACTTGCCGGAACCTGGGGCGGACATATCTATAAGACAGAAGACAACGGTAAGAACTGGATTGTCATGAACGAAGGCATGAAGGCCGCGTTTATCTGGTCGATAGTTGTAAATTCACAGAACCAGATCTTTGCAGGAACTGAAAAGGGTGTCTTCACCTCAACAGATAACGGCAAGTCTTGGAATGAAACAGGTCTTAAAGACATAGATGTACGTTCAATAGTCAAGGTTTCAGATGTTCTTTATGCCGGAACCTGGGGTAAGGGCGTCTATAAGTCAGCAGACAACGGTAAGACCTGGACAGAAGTTAATAAGGGTCTCAGCTGTCTTGCAGTACACGCACTTACAGTAGGCTCAAAGGGTGAAATTTTTGCCGGTACGTTTGGCGGCGGCGTGTTCAAGAGTGTTGACAACGGAGCAAACTGGGCAGATCTGAATGCCGGATATCCTTTTATCTGGGCACTTGGAACAACCTCAAACGGAATGCTTTATGCCGGAACCTATGGCGGCGGCGTTTACTACTCGAATGACGGCGGAACGACCTGGTCGAAGTCAAACAACGGCCTTGCATCGCTCTTCATCTATTCGGTTACAGTAGACAACAAGGATAATGTTTATCTTTCCTCATGGGCAGGCGGAGTTTACACGGCTTCTGCTAACGGCACTATCTGGAACTCTCTTGGAATGGCAGGTCAGGGCGTGAGCACAGTAGCTGTAAATCCGAAGACAGGCTACCTGCTTATCGGAACAAGCCAGGGTGCTGTTTACGAGACCAGTCTTAACGTAACCGGAGTGGAAGAAAAGAAAGAAGTTCCAACAAGCTACGAGCTCATGCAGAACTATCCTAATCCGTTTAATCCTTCCACTACAATTAAGTTCAGCGTACCTGCTCAGGGAGTTTACACGCTGAAAGTATATGATGTTTTAGGAAAGGAAGTTGCTGTTTTAATTAACAACGAACTTTCAGCCGGAAACTACACGGTAAGCTTCAATGCTGACAAGCTTTCTACAGGCATGTACATCTACCGCCTGCAGGGTAATGGCCTCAGCATGACAAGAAAGATGCTTTTGATGAAGTAAAAGAATAAGTAATATAGTTCATTTAAGAAAAGGGCGGGAGCAATTCCGCCCTTTTTTCTTTTCATTTTTAGAAAATAAAGGTTATCTTATATAAAATTTTTAGGAATTATATAGCCGTTTAATCTGTTCGGCTATTAGATAAGGCTAATTATTAAACAATAAAGGTTGATATGAAAAAAGCAGAGATCCACACCGAAAAGGGTGTTATGAAGGTGGAGTTTTATGAAAAAGACGCTCCTAATACGGTAAAAAATTTTATAAGCCTCGCTGAAAAAGGATTTTATAACGGGCTTACTTTTCACAGGGTCATTCCTAACTTTGTTATACAGGGAGGATGCCCGAAAGGTGATGGTACAGGCGGACCGGGTTACAGAATCAAATGCGAAACCTCGGGCGGCAACCAGTACCATGACCGCGGAGTGCTTTCAATGGCACATGCCGGAAAGGATACCGGAGGCTCTCAGTTCTTTATCTGCCATAACAGGGAAAATACACAGCACCTGGACCGCAAGCATACCTGCTTTGGTAAAGTAGTTGAAGGACTGGATGTAATTGACCAGATACGCCAGGGCGATAAGATTGAAAAAGTAGTTGTACTGGACGAAGAATAAAAAACTTCCGGTTAAAGAATACCATTTTTATAAAAAGGCTGAAAAAGAAGATTTTTCAGCCTTTTTCATTTCATTAAGCCGCTTTTTTAACCTCACACTTCCGGAACAGCGATATAAATTGAATAATTCACCGATAAATATATATTGAACATAACCCGGATGCCTAAGTTTACTCTCCGGGGAAAGGGTTCTGTTAAGTTATTTTGAAGGTGGTGTTATGAGGAGATTTATACTATGTCTTTTTATGATCGCGTTTTTTTTCTTTCAGGAATCAGTTATTGCACAGCAGGCTAAAAGACCGATAAAGAGGGGGCACGCATTCTCAGGAACATTAATGTTCGGTGTTGACGGCGGTGTAACGCTTGGCCTTACGGACTATGGGAAGCTTAAACCAGATATAATGGGCCGGGCAGCTCTTGAATACTTCTTTCCCACTTCCTCTTCCGGAATTTTTTCCATCAGGGCTTTCGGATCAGGGGGTTATATAAAGGGACGGGACGTTTACAGGAAGCCGGTTTCATTCAGAACCGATTTCTCCTCCTTTGGAGGGGGAGTGTCATATAACTTTTCAATTGCGAACGAAGTTTTTCCGTACATCTTTGCCGGGGCATCTTATTTGTGGTTCGACCCCAGAGATGAGAACAGAAACAGGCTTCCAAGGAATGCCTCGGGGGCGTACAAAAGAAACGAGGTAAACTATAACGGGGAGATCGGAATACGCACACTTTTATCAGACCAGCTTAGTTTTAATATATCGGCAGGTCTTCAGATGAGCCCAAATGACAACTGGGACGACCAGATTGCAAAGGGGAATAACGATATGATGCTGCAGGCTTTGATCGGCTTTTCATATTCATTTTTTACAAAGATTGATTCGGATGGCGACGGGGTGGAGGACTCGAAGGATATGTGTCCTGATACACCTCCGGGCGTTAAGGTCGATCAGTTCGGGTGCCCCATTGACACGGATAAAGACGGGGTGCCGGATTACCTCGACAAATGTCCCGATACGCCAAGAGGGGTGCGTGTGGATAAAGACGGCTGCCCGCTGGATAGTGACGGCGACGGTGTGCCGGACTACCAGGACAAATGCCCGAATACGCCAAAAGGCGTTCAGGTGGATGCTAACGGCTGCCCATTGGACAGTGACGGGGACGGGGTACCGGACTATATGGATAAATGCCCTGATACGCCGAAAGAAGCAAAAGTGGATCAGTTTGGATGCCCTCTGGACACAGATGGCGACGGGGTGCCTGATTATCTGGATAAATGCCCTAATACGCCGAAAGGAGTGCAGGTAGACGAGAACGGGTGTCCGATTGAGAAGGAAAAAGTTACAATTACAAGGAAGATCATTCTCTCAGGCGACACGAATTTTGAAACCGGCAAGGCGCAGCTTTTGTCTGCGGCCTATCCGCAGTTAAACCGTCTGGCCGATGTAATGAAGAACAATCCCGAGACGAGGTGGAGGATAGAAGGGCATACGGATTCCAGGGGTTCGGATCAGTCGAATATGAAGCTTTCGCAGAGGCGAGCCGAAGCCGTAGCCGATTATCTGGAAAGTCTGGGAATTGACAGGAAGAGGTTTGAGATTGTTCCTTTTGGAAGCACGCGTCCCATTGCCCCGAACAACACCACAGAAGGGCGTGCGATGAACAGGCGGGTGGAAGTCAGGCTGATTGAGGAATAAATTCATTAGTAGATCCAGAAGAAATTTTCCTGAATAGCCACGAGCTTTAGCCCCAGATCATCCGGGGAGAATCTGGGGCTAAAGCCCAAATATTTTTTGCCCATTCCCCACGGCCTGAAGGCCGTGGCTATTCAGTGGCTATTCAGGCCGTGGCTTTGCATCCATGGTAATTGGCTTTCTATCTTTCCAGGCGTTCGGCTGCCTCGAGGTTGTTGATGCATTTTACAACGTTGATCTCCTGGCCTAAGACCGGCGTAAAAATGTCACCCAGCTTTTTCAGTCTTTTCCCGATTGATTTTATGGTGAATTCCATCGGGTCCAGTCCGGGCTTTACCTCCTGCCAGCTTAATGGAGTTGATACCGGCGCCCCGGGTCGTGGCCTTACACTGTAAGGGGCTGCAACGGTAGCCCCTATCTTGTTCTGGAGATAATCCAGATATACTTTTCCTTTGCGCTTGTCGGGACTTCTTTCGAGGCTCGTAATTTCGGGCAGTTTTTCGTGTACCACGCGTGCAATCAGATGGGCAAATTCCTTGCTGATATCAAAATTGTACTTTGAGTTCAACGGGACGTATATGTGAAGGCCCGTAGCACCGGAGGTTTTGCAGAAGCACTTTGCCTTTGCCTCATCCATAATTACTTCTCTTACGGCAAGGGCAGTCTCAACTACAGCCTCAAAAGGGACATCCAGCGGGTCCAGATCTATAACCATATAATCGGGATAGCCGATTTTTTTTACTTTTGAAAACCAGGGGTTGATTTCAATGCAGCCAAGGTTCACCATGTAAAGCAGTGAGGCTTCATTTGTACAGATTAGGTACTCCACTTCTTTTCTGCCTGAGCCGGAAGGCACTTTTACGGTTTTAATCCAGTCAGGCGCTGTATTTCCCATGTCTTTCTGGAAGAAGCTTTCGCCCTCAATTCCGTTCGGGTGCCTTAAGAGGGTGTGGGGCCTGTCTTTAAGATAGGGGAGCATATATTCCGAAACGCTCCTGTAGTAGTCAATAAGGTCCCCCTTGGTGTAGCCTTCATCAGGAAAATAAACCTTGTTCAGACGGGTTAAAGTAAGCTTTCCCTTTGGGACTTTAATTTCCTCCTCATTCGGGTGTTCAGACTTTCTTAAGGAAGGAGTTTTTTGGGGTTTTTTGTCAGTTGTGTTTATAGCGTATTCCTCGCGCACGACGTCCTGAGGGTTTTTATCCTCCCTCAGGCCCATAAAAATCGGCTGGCGCATTATTCCTTTTTCCGTCCACTCCGAAAAGCTTACTTCGCAGACGAGTTCGGGCCTGACCCATTTGACCGGCATATTTGTTCTTGGGGCTTTACTAAACGGGGGATCATCCTGGATTAAAGGATCAAGGCGCTGTCTCATTTCCTCGAGTCCCTCGCGGTCGAAGCCGCCTCCGGCGTGGCCAACGTAGTGGAGCCTGTGGTCTTTATCATACATTCCGAGGACGAGAGCGCCAAGGTATTGTCTTGTTCCGCGGGGTTCAGTAAAGCCTGCAATTACGGCTTCCTGCCTCATATGAGTTTTAATTTTCCGCCATTCGCCCGTACGCTCTCCCGTGCGGTAAGGGCTCTTCATGTCCTTTGCCATTATCCCTTCCTGATGCTTCTCCTGTGCGGCATTGAAGAACTCAATTCCCGATTCTTTAACATGATCGCTAAGGCGCACGTGCTCAAGCTCAGGAAGGAGTTTCTTAAGCATATCTTTCCTGTCCTTTAAGGGGAGGTCCCTCAGGTCATATCCATCAAGGTAAAGGAGGTCAAAGACAAAATAAACCAGCTCTCCTTCTTTTGTCCTGGGATAGTTCTGCAAAAGCTGGAAATTGGATTTTCCGGTCCCGTCGAGGGTTACCACCTCTCCATCCAAGACAGCGTCGTGTTTAATTTCTTTTAAGGATTCAACAACTTCAGGGTACTTTTCATTAAATGAGTTATTCTTCCTGGAATAGAGGTTAACGCTTCCATGCTCAATTTCAGCAATAGCACGGTAGCCATCCCACTTTACTTCGAAGATCCAGTTCCTGTCGTCAAATGGTTCCTTTACCAGTTCTGCCAGCATCGGCTTTATATTGCGGAGCATTTTGCTTGTGGGGAAGTTGCTAAGGTCAGTTTTTAATATCCTGTCGTTTTTTTCTGTCCTTTCGCTTTTTGCTCTTCTTTCGGTTTTTAATATTTTGTTCTCTTTAGATTTAAGGAGTCCCTTCCGTGTATTTTTAAGTGTTGCTACAGGGCGTCCTGAAACAACAGAAGTATCCTGCTTTGTAACGTCCTCATCGGAGGCAAAGTTATCTTTTGCCTTTATAAGGAGCCATGTATTCTTCTCGCTCGAATTGAATTTCCGCAAATGGAACTGCCCCTTGAGTTTCTGGCCATAGAGGACAAAATCGAAACTGCCCGACTGATAGCCCTCTCTCAGGATCCTTTCGCTTTCTTCCCTGGTTTTGGCACCCGGGGCAGAATAGGTGCCTTCATCCCAGATTATTACGTCACCTGCGCCGTAGTTGCCCTCAGGGATTTTGCCTTCAAAAGTCCTGTATTCAAGCGGGTGGTCTTCAACCTCCATTGCAAGGCGCTTATCCTTAGGATTTAATGAAGGGCCTTTAGGTATGGCCCAGCTTTTAAGCACCCCGTCAATCTCCAGGCGGAAGTCATAATGAAGGTGTGTAGCGTTATGTTTCTGCACAACAAAACGGAGCTCCTTGCCTCCTGAGGTTCTTTCGATGCCCTCAGGTTCAGGTGTTTCATTGAATTTTCTTTTTTCTTTATACGTCTTTAACCCCATAAAAATGCCCTCTGATATTTTTCATTAGCAGTTATTAATAGGGTAGCAAGGAAGAGGAATTTATTCAATTATAAAATTTATCCTGGAAGGCGAATGAGAGAAACTGCCGGCAAACGGGCGCTTAAGAAGGCCGGTTTACCGGTAAGCAAGAAAGATTAGATCAGGCGATTTCCCGTTCAAACATGGCGCTATCGGCGTCACTCTGCCTGAAGCCGATCTTTTTTAAGTACTTCTGGTGCTCTTCTACCCTGGAGTATGTAACGAACGCCCTGAAGCCTTTTTCCTTAAACATATCGAGGTTGGAAGTGTAGACAAAATTGGCATTCTTAAAATCGCGGTATTCAGGAATAACATAATCCAGTTTAACATTAGCCTTATTGCCGCCTTCGGTTTCGTAGATAAAGAGTCCAACGGGAACAAGGTTTCTTAAAATGAAAAAGCACTCCGGTCTGTCAAGCTTACTGATATCAAAACCGGGGAAGTATTTCTGAATGTCGCCTTCGTAGAACTTCAGGAACTTAATGAGCAAAGGATCACCTTTTGAAGCTGAAATGTGTGTGAAGTAATCCTTCTTTTTCGACATCTGCACCAGGTAGTAAATATTTACAAAAACAATAAAGCCGTTGACGGCAAAGACGGGATAAGCTTTGACAGAAAGTCCGTAAATAACGAACATAACGGCGCCCGTCAGATTGATCCAGCGCAGTCTTAAGATGTTGCTCATCGTCAGTGAAGCTGCAACTAGGAGCGATGCCATGTAACCGATTATTTCAAGTAGTTCCATAATCCTTCTTAATTGTGATGCAGTTTACAATTAGTTTATTTTTTGATCATTAAAGATACTATTAATACAATTAAATTTTGAATTTTAATTTATAATAATTATCATTTAGTAAGAGCCGGGAAAACACAGAATACGCAGACCAGGAGATGTATGATTAATAAAGACGATTTTAAGATCGAGCTGCCTCATTATATAAAACAGGATATTATGATCGATCTGCTGGTACAGAACTTTGCATATACCAAAACACTGGGCAAATATATTTTCGAGGATCTTCTTACAAGGACCGAGAGAACAGAAGAGGAATTGTACCAGGAATTTAATGATACAATGAAACAAATGAAGTATGAAATACTTGCCGTCATTGCATCCAAATACGGCAAATAAAGGCAGAGACGAATCTTATGGAACAAAAAGTAAATGAAGCTGAACTGGATAAACTTTATAGTGAATTATATAAAGTCAGAAACGCAGGACAGAAAATTCATCTGCTGGAGAACTTCGGAAATGTGACAAACATCAGGAGGTTTCTGGATTCCTATGAGAATTACCTCATATTGAAAATCGCTGAAATCAAGAAGATCATCAGCTTCAGTCATAACTGAGGCTCTACGGGCAGGATTTTAGCGTTATCCTTCTCCTTCCTCAAGAAAATACACTACAAAATATTACTTGGTAAAATATCTAACCTGTTGTATGTTTAAGGTAAATAATTTTTCCGGTGTAGCTTATGCAGGAAGAAGCCC
>JBLMYS010000340.1:0-6874 GCA_050258415.1 Acidobacteriota bacterium
AGTCGTCGAGCACCTGAATTTCAAGGAGTTCTTTGGGATAGTCTATAGCGCAGACACAGTTGATGAGTCTTTCGACTACATAAAGCTCGTTATACAAAGGAAGCTGAATGGTAACTTTTTTGTCCTCTTTTAAATCCTTGTTTGGCTGGGGGCGGTTTTTCCCGTATTTGCTATGATAGAACAGCATCACAAAGCCGTGACTGCCGAATATCAATAATATTGTAAGTGAAATGAAATAAGAAATTAGTACTACATCATCCATTGTTTTTCCTTGAAATTTTTTACCAATTTGATACTGTGCCGATCAGTATGTCTTCAGTCACCCTGTCGAGTGCCGTCTGGATACCTGCCGGCCTGTTCGCCGCTATATTTTCCGTTGTATAATCGCCGTAATTAGAATAATTTTTTTCGGAAATGGTCTTCTTTTTAACCAGATCCTTGAACAGAACCCTTACAGTAACTGTAATTCTTCGGGTCGCAACACTTTCCCTGTTGTTTCCTGCCGCTGCAATTACTGCCGGGGCATCATTAAATGAAACTATTGAACACTCAAGCAATGCATCTGCACCCGACTTTTCAGCCACGCGCAGCGTGTTATCATTGTTAAAAGCCTGAATGAGCTTGCTTGTCAGCTGCTCCCTTAAATTAAGTTCCCCCACCCCGCTTCTGTCTTCAGCTACCGGGATAGCCACTGTTTTTAAGTGCGGAGCCACCGAGGCCCCCGTAAAGGAATAAAAACAGCCACCAAAATTACTAACAATCAGTAAAACAAACAATAGGCCAGTTGCCCGCATAATTTTATAGGTCATATTCCTGCATCTTCCGGTAAAGTGTTCTTTCGCTTATCTTTAAGAGTTTTGCCGCTTCTTTTTTGTTGCCTCTCGAGTAATTTAGGGCGTTCCTGATTGCCTCTTTCTCCATTACCTCAATCGGCACAACTTCATCGACATTAATGTGCGAATTGTTATTGTCTTTTTCGTGAATTTCCTGGTAGTTTTTATAGACCACCTGCTTTAGTTCCATCAGGTCACGCTTAATCTCAATAAGCGCGCGGTAGATCATCTCCCTGTCCGATTCCTCCGGCGTGCGGTGAATAAAAACGGGCAGGTTCCTGTTCTCCCTCTCTTCAGTCTTGCTCTTAATAAGAAATGAAAACGACTGCACGTCCAGCAGACCCGTGCGGTTTAAGGCAATTGCGGTTTCAATGGAATTTTTAAGCTCGCGTATGTTGCCCGTCCAGGGAAAATTGGTCAGGAGATCCAGAGCCTCATTTGTAATATGCGGCTCGGGTAAATTATTTGACTCTGAATACATCTTGATAAAATGGAGCGCAAGTTCAGGAATATCTTCCCTGCGCTTTCTTAATGGGGGAATGTAAAGTGTAACGGCCTTGAGGCGGAAATATAGGTCTTCCCTGAACCTCTTGGCGTCCACCTCCTTCTGGAGGTCCTTATTGGTGGCGGCAATAATGCGTACGTCCACCTGTGTTACAGTCTCACTTCCAATACGCATAAACTCCTTATTTTCAATTGCCCTTAGAAGCTTTACCTGTGTTGTAAGAGGCATTTCAGCCAGCTCATCTAAAAACAGCGTCCCGCCGTCGGCAATCTCAAAGTACCCCTTCCTGTTTTCAACAGCCCCCGTAAAGGATCCTTTCCTGTGGCCGAAGAGCTCGCTTTCAAGAATGCCCTCCGGGATTGCCCCGCAGTTGACTGTAACAAGAGGCTTGTCGGCCCTCTTGCTGTAACCGTGAATGGCACGGGCGAAAACCTCTTTTCCAACCCCGCTTTCACCGGATATTAAAACTGAAATGTCAGACTGCGATACCTGCATTATAATATCAACAAGGTCTTTTATTTCCTTGGATTTACCTATAATTCCGAATTTTTCCTGAAACTGGCTAATGGTCATTCTTTTTCTTGCAATAGAAGTATAAAAACTACACCCAATTTAACACATATTTTTATTTATTTAAATTCCAAAGAGATGCCCTTCTTCTAAAAAGGTGATGCCAGGTCCTTTTTCATTCCGTCGAAGGCAATTACAAACTTTTCACGCTCAGAGGATGGAAGTCCCTCAAGCCACTTTATTAAGGCGTCTTCATCACTTATATGTGTTAAAAACACTTTCCTGATACTCCTTTGCTCTTTAACTGCATGAAGAAGATCATTCAGCTCAATATGAGTTGTTTCACTGATGAGTATTTCGGGGGCTTCACTACTAAAAAGGTAAAGGTCATTTTTTTCTGCAACGTCGCCTGTGTAAAAGATACTTATACTTTCCCCTCTGAATAAAAACCCTGCCGAGGCAAGAAGCGATTTGTCCTTCCCTGCCTTATAGACGTCAAAAGTCCCCTCATATTTCTTTAGGTGCGAATTTTCCATGGCCTTAAAGCTGAGATTGTCCGACAAAAAGAAACTCTCCCCGGGCTTAAAACCCAGTATGCTCATCTCAAAACCCAGGCGCTCTTTGAATACGTAACCCGTTTCAAGAAACTCCTCTAGCTTTTCTGTTAATTTATGATGCACTATGAGCTGAAGGGGAAGAGTTCTTTTTCTCATTTTCATCTGAATTATAAGAGAACTGATTCCATTGAGGTGGTCGGGATGAAAGTGCGAGAATAAAACTGAATTTATGGAAGTGATATCTATCTTACTTTGTTCTAAAGCCCGTGAAGCGCCGTCGCCCGCGTCAACCAGGAGGTTAAACTCAGGCACTGATAGTAAAAATGAGGAAAAGTAACGCTCAAGTGATACTTTCCCCGATCCGGTGCCGGCAAATGTTATTTCCAAAACAAACCTTGATGACTATTAGTCATAACCTTTACTACTTAAATTTACCACTATAATAAGTATCAGAAATAAAAGAAACAAGGGAGTATATCACTTCAAATGCTCTTACTTC
Organism: Acidobacteriota bacterium; assembly: GCA_050258415.1. Taxonomy (GTDB): domain Bacteria; phylum Bacteroidota; class Ignavibacteria; order Ignavibacteriales; family SURF-24; genus JAAXKN01. The sequence goes on from JBLMYS010000340.1 coordinate 2,905, forward strand.
AAATGCTCTTACTGCCCCGGTCTTATTACCCTGCCGTTTAACTTATACCGCGTATTGATAAAGTCGAGCGTCTTGCGGGCTTCTTCCTCAGTTTCAAATTTCCCGACATTAACAACATTCAGCGTGCTGCCGCCAATATCCCTTTTCTTCATTTCCGTAAAGTAACCCGCATCGCGGAAACTGTCCATAAGCCTGGCAGCGTTCTCTTCCTGCAGAAATGCCCCGGCCTGTATTGTAAACTTAAAATCCTTTTTTGCCCCGGAATTTACACTCTTCTTATCTACGGGCTTCTTCTGTTCTATGGGTGTAACGTTTGTGTCATCTTTTACTAAGGAGAGATTTTTATTTTCCATCGTCAAAAACTGCGACTTAGGATAATTCTTCTTCAGCTCAGCCATATAGCCTGAAGCTTTTTGGTAGCTTCCAAGGGCGTAGTAATAAGAATAAACCCAGTATAACGATGCGTCTGCATATCTGCTTTTGGGATACTTCTGATAAATTTCAGAATACTTTGTGAGTGCATCTTTCCCCTCCTGCGTCAGCATCGCATCGAGGAACATTACAGAAGGATCCTTAGGACTCGTCTTCTTCAGTTTTTCAAGCCCCTGCCTGGCGCTTTCAACCTGGCCCGATTCGATCTGCCTGAGGTACGGGGTGACGTTTACTTCCTGAGCATAGGCCGGCATTAGGCCAATCAGGGACAGGAATAAAACCAATTTTAGAATAGTGCGCACTTCTTTTAGTTTCCTGGATAAAAAATATTCCGTCTTGAGAGTTTATTTTACTAAAACTGCCTGAAAATTTCTCAGGCAGTTAAATGCAGGTTTTCTCCTGCTTCAGGATAAATTTCCACGACATCCGCAAACAGAGTGCCGGAGGTTGCCCTGTTGATCTTAACTTTTACATAGCTGCCTTCTTTGATCTTTTCTGAACGCGGGAATATGGCAACCTTGTTTGAATCCGTACGCCCAGCCATAAAATCCTCACTCTTGCGGCTGAAACCTTCAACAAGCACAATCTCCTCTTTACCTATCATACTCTGGTTTACTTCATGAGAAATCTGCTGCTGAAGATCTATGATCTCGCTCAGGCGTTTGACTTTAACTTCCTCGGGAACGTCATCTTCCATTTTGTAGGCTTTCGTACCTTCGCGCGGCGAGTACTTGAACATATAGGCCCCGTCGTAACGTACCTTGCGCATTACTTCAAGCGTCTCAAGGTGGTCTTCTAAAGTCTCGGTCGGGAATCCTGCAATAATATCCGTTGAAAAACTTACGCCCGGAATTATCTTCTTGGCTTTCTCAATGAGCTCAAGATAATGCTCAACCGTATAGGTTCGGTTCATCATCTTAAGGATCCGGTTTGAGCCCGACTGCACTGGAAGATGGATATAATTACAGATATTGTCGTTGCCGGCAATAGTATAAAGAAGCTTGTCCGACAAGTCCTGCGGATGAGAAGTGGTAAACCTTATTCTCATCTTTGAATCCACCGCGGCACAGGCTGCAAGCAGGTCCGCAAAGTCGGAACCGTTATCGTTATACGAATTTACGTTCTGCCCGAGGAGAGTTACCTCCCTGAAGCCTCTTTTTGAGAGGACTTTAACTTCTTCAATAATTGAAGTAAGAGCGCGGCTCCTTTCGCGCCCGCGTGTAAAGGGGACGACACAGTATGTGCAGAATTTGTCGCATCCGCGCATAACGGATATCCAGGCCTGAAGGCCATCTTCCCTGTAAGGAGTAATATCGTCGTATGTTTCAGTGCGTGATAACTTAACGCCTATTCCCTTATCACCGTTAAAGGCAACATTCAGGTATTCAGGAAGCCTTCTGTATTCATCTGGGCCCACAACAAGGTCCACAATTTTCTTTTCTTCAATAAGGTCTTTCTTCAGCCTTTCAGCCATGCATCCAAGTATGCCTACAACAAGCCCCGGCTTTTCATTTTTAAGCGTCTTGAAATTCCCCAGGCGCCCGTAGATTCTCTGTTCTGCGTTATCGCGGACACTGCATGTATTAATTAAAATTACATTTGCGTCTTCAGCGGTCTGTGCAATCTCATAGCCGTTATTCTTAAGTATACCCATCACAATTTCCGTATCGGCAAGATTCATCTGACAGCCATAGGTCTCAATATATATGTTATTCTTACTCATTTGTCTCTTTCATTTTAAGCTCAAATATAAAGATTTCATGTCTTCTAAACAATGAATTTATTGCCCAAACTGATTAGCTCACGACTGAATAGCCCAGACTGAATAGCCCCGACTGAATAGCTCACGACTGAATAGCCACGACCTTCAGGTCGTGGATTAATGCGTCCCACACCCCTCCGGACTTTAGCCCCAGATTTCCCCGCTGAATATTATTTCAACAACGTCATCATGCGCGATAGCGAAACACCTTTCCCTTCAAGCCGGTATAGATAAACCCCTGAAGGAAGTCCATCTGCACTAAAACTTACTGAATGCCGCCCCTGCGTAAACTCCCTTTGGGCAATAACTGCCACTTCCCTTCCCAGCATATCATATATACGCAAAGAATATTTCCCGGCCTCCGAAACGGTAAAACTAATCGTAGTGGAAGGATTAAAAGGATTTGGATAATTCTGCTGGAGTTCAAATCCCGAAGGCTGAAGGTTCCCAATTTCCACAAGAGTTTCTTCCTTCGGGAAGAAATATTTCAGCATGTCATCCAGTGTTGCTCTCCAGAGCCCCCAGCTGTGCCCTTCAGGATACTCAGCCCACTTAAGAGTGTAACCTTTCTGCAGAAGTGAATCCTTATATGGCCTCCAGAACTGGTACAAGCCCTCATAGCTTCCCCAGACTGAGAACAGCTTTACCGGCTGCAAAGGTTTTGAACTTATTAGCTGGGCTGCCTCATAGCTATAGGGCTGGAAGGCTCCTGAATGAAGACCGCAGTTTCCGAAAACCTCCGGATAATTAAATGCAATGAGCACCGAAATGTTCCCCCCGTATGAGTCCCCAAGCACAAGCCTGCCTTTTGGATCCTTAATCGTTTTGTATAAGGAATCAATAAGGGGCACAAGTTCATAGGCAAAGAATTCCCTGTACTGAATCCTTCTTCCTCCTGCGTACTCATCGTTGCGGTTATTCGGCTGGACGAAAACCGCAATAACAGGCTTTATTTTCCCGCTGTCCAGGAGGTTGTCTATTATATTAACCGCGCTTCCCAGGTTAATATATTCAAAGCCGTCCTGAAAATATGCAACAGGATATCTCTCAGCGTTAGCAGGATTGTAGTTCGGGGGAAGATAGATCCTCAACTGATAATCTATTGAAGCCTTTTGGCTGTATGTGGTTTTCTCTTCAACTTTTCCGTGGGCAATTGATGCTTTATAATTAATCTCCCAGGGTTGGACATATCCCGGCATCGCAAGCTCTGAATTTGGGCCGTAACCCCCGTTTACTTGATGAGAATTCAAAGGGTCCAGAATCCAGTTGTTGCCATTAAGGACAAGCTTATAATCCAGCCTTGCGTTTTGTTCAAAAATGCGCGTAAAATAATAAAAATCTGTGCCTGAAAGCCTCGTCATCATATCCCTTGTAGCACTCCAGTCATTAAAGTCACCGGCCAGGCTGACTGAGGAAACATTCCCACGGTAGAGGAAGTTAGCCACACTGCCCTCTATAAAAGGAATGCCTTTTGTCTTTGCGTAATTTATAAAACTGTCTATAACTGACGTCTGCGCCTGCGGACTGCCTGAAAGTGAGTTAACGCGTGTGATAAATTTCTGAAATTCAGACTGTGCAAAAAGGATAGCAGGACAAAAACAAAGGACCAATAGTAAGTTAAACTTATTCATGAATGTCCCTTATCAATATTAGACAAAAAAAAGGCGGGCACTTTGCCCGCCGTAATAATACTCATTCTTTACTTAAGAAGCATCATCTTTTTAGTCTCTTTATAACTACCCGTCTTAAGCATGTAAATGTATATTCCACTCGGGA
>JBLMYS010000341.1:0-18061 GCA_050258415.1 Acidobacteriota bacterium
GTCATCCGTGTTGAATCCTACGATTTTAACTACGTGCAGCATTACCGGAATTTGAAAGAATCAGTTGGATTAAACAATGCTTACGGATGCTTTTCATCTTCAGTAATGAAAGAAGTAAGGATTTATTATGACAAGTAGAATATTCAGATATATGAGGCTTTAAAAAATAAAAAACCGGTAAAGAGCATGGAAGGGTTTGGACCTTCATGGTACCTTGGCTATATAAACTCTTTATCGAGACTATTGAGCAAAAACCAAAAAATTAAATATTCGTTTTACCGTTTATATAATTTTTTAATTTTGTACCTGACTCTTGTAGTTTCTATTTATATAGCTCCCAGCGTCTTCTTTTGCGCCACGTGCTCTTTTACCAGTCTTTTTTAGTTACTTACTTGCTTATGCGGCGTTCAGTAACTGGTATAATAATAAAAAATCCTGAAGGGCAGAACAATACCAAAAACAGTGCCCTAAATTCCAGCTCAAAACCCCCCAAAGCCGGCGGAATATACGACAATTTTGCATTCCAAGGGATTATATTTTTAGAATTTTTTTCTTCAGACTTTACAACTCAGATTTTTATTTTTCGAATGTGTCCCAATGAGGCTACATATACTTTTAGGCATTTCATACTTTCACTTTTTCCGGAATACCAAATGCAGATAAAATATTTTTTACCGGTCCTGGCTTTTATTTCCTTTTTCGCCTGCTTAAGCGCTAATGCAAAAGACACAGGCAGGAGCCTTATAGAAAGTGATTCCCTGAAAAAAAGAATTGAGAAAAGAATTTACCAGATTAAACCTCTTGAAGGCAATGCGCCCGTTATAGACGGAAAGACTGATGACGCCTGCTGGCAGAACAATAACTGGCAGGGAAATTTTACGCAAAGAGAACCCCGCGACGGCGCTCCTCCCTCGCAGGAGACAACTTTCAACATTCTCTACGATGAAACTAATATATACGTTGCCATGCGGTGTTATGATAACGAGCCCAATAAAATTGACCGCCAGACTTCCAGGCGCGACAACTTTGCCGGCGACATTGCAGGCGTGGCTTTCGACAGCTACTTCGACCACCGTACGGCATTTGAGTTTGACCTTACGGCCGCGGGTGCAAAGATAGACGCTATGCCTCTTAACGGCGGCACCTCATGGGATATGGACTGGGATCCCGTCTGGACCGGCAAAACGGCGCTTGAGGACTCAGCCTGGACACTGGAGATGAGCATACCTTTAAGCCAGGTAAGGTTTGGGCAGAAAGACGTGCATACGTGGGGCCTTCACGTATGGCGATATATTAACCGTCTTAATGAGGAAAGTGACTGGCAGTATATACCTATGGACTCACCCGGAATGGTGCACCTTTACGGGGAGCTCCACGGCTTAAAGGGGATTAAAAATTCACGCCGCATAGAACTTCTGCCATATACACTTGGGAACCTTCATACTTTCAGAAAAGTTGAAGGCAACCCGTTTGCCAAAGGGATGAGCAATAATTTTTCCTTCGGCCTTGACGGGAAAATTGGCATTACAAGCGAGCTTACGATGGATTTTACCATTAATCCCGATTTCGGCCAGGTGGAAGCAGACCCGGCAGTAATGAACCTTTCGGCATATGAAGTTTTCTATTCGGAAAAACGCCCTTTCTTTATTGAAGGAAAGAATATTCTGAATTTCCCTGTTAACGACGACCTCCTTTTTTATTCCAGAAGGATCGGACAGCAACCCCATTTTACACCTCAATTAAGAAGCGGTGAATATATGGACATGCCTGATAAGACTTCCATATTAAGCGCAATTAAGTTCTCAGGAAAAACCAAGGATGGATGGTCAATCGGCATACTGCACAGCCTGACAAATAAGGAAGAGGCATCTGTCAGCTCCCCCATAGGAGATTACAAAAAAACTGTGGAGCCCCTTACAAACTATTTTGCCGGGCGCTTTCAGAAAGAATATAATGACGGCGCAACCATATTTGGCGGAATGATGACTGCAGTTCACCGCAGTCTCAATTCTGAGGACTTGAAATTCCTCAACCGTGATGCCATTAACGGAGGCTTTGACATCCGCCACCGCTGGAATGAAAAGACATATTATTTTGAAGCCAAAGGGATCTTTAGCCATGTAGCAGGAGACAGAAAAGCGATTCTTCTTACGCAAACATCCCCCGTGCATTATTTTCAGCGTGAGGATAAGTTCAGGCTCGACACTACGCTTACTTCCCTTTCGGGCCACGGTGGCAGCTTTGCAGTGGGAAAAGAAGGCGGCGGCAACTGGAGGTTCATGGCAGATTTCAGGTGGCGCTCTGATGGGCTTGAACTTAATGATTTGGGCTACCTAAGGCAGGCTGACCTGTTAAGGCAAAGCTCAATGCTGGGTTATGTTGTAAATAAGCCTGTATCATTTATCAGAAATTATTCGGCTTATCTGAATGAGTCGGGTGACTGGGACTATAGCGGGAAATATCTTCAGTCGAATCTTGCACTAAGGCTGAATGTACAGATGCTTAATAATTACGGCATAAACTACCGCCTTACACGTAACTCTGAGGCCTTAGACACCAGGCTTTTAAGAGGAGGCCCTGCATTCAGGCTTCCCTCCTGGTGGGAAAACGCATGTACAATTTATTCAAACCGTGCGGATAAGTTCGTTCTGGAACTCTATACCCGTTTAAGAAAAAGCCAGGACGGGGTTTCAAAAGTTTATGAATACTCCCCTTACCTCCTTTGGCGGCTTAGCACGGCGTTCAACTTAAGTGCAAGTTTTTCATATGTTGGAAATAAAGACGCCTACCAGTACGTAAACGGAACCTATCCGACGGGAACGAAGGCATTCATGCTGGGAGAGATTAATCAGAAAACGCTCAGCATGGTTCTGAGGCTCGATTACTACATAACTCCTGAACTCTCAATTCAGTACTATGCCAACTCCTTTACATCTTCGGGAAGTTATTCATCTTTTAAGGCGGTGCAGGATGACCAAAGAAGAGTATACTCCGGTGGATACAAGGCGCTCCCCAACGACCTGTTAATTTACGACTCTGAACACAAGGTATACTTTGCACGCAACGACAAGGGGATAACAGAGTATATAATCTTTAAGCCTGACTTTACCTCCAGGCAGTTCCGCTCCAATCTGGTATTAAGGTGGGAGTACAGCGCCGGCTCGTCTTTCTATCTTGTCTGGTCGCAGGGGCGATCATCTTATATGAGGGATAATAATTTCTCTTTCAGTGATATACTTCAGGGGCATTCAGATATTTACCCCGACAATATATTCCTCGTAAAAATTAATCACTGGTTCTCTTTATAGAAAAAAAACACGGATTTCCCTGCGGGCGGACATGGATGAATGTTCGCCTGCTGCAACAATATAAGGGAGCGTCCGCATTCTTCATTAAACAACAAATGACAGCTGGTCCAATAGCACCTTAAGGTTTCTGGACACCACAGGCAGATCCTCAAGCAGCGATGCCTTATCCAGCTTTTCCACTGTCTCATCAGGAAGGAGTGAAGAGATGCTGTTTTGAAGAATAAGGGAGGTTTCCTCTTCAGAGAATGTTTCCGACCTGTGTGTAAAGGATGCAAATTTTTTGTTCTCCGGGCATATGTTCTGGCACTTCATGCAGCCTATAAGAGAGTTGTGCCAGAAGAGGTCCATCCATTCAGGAAATTCCTTTTCCCTTTCGTTATGAAATGTTAGGCATTTTTCGGCGTTTAGCAGGAAACGCTCCTCAGGTATTGCGCCCGTTGGGCACTTATTGATGCACGCCGTGCAGTTCCGGCATCTCTTCATCATTTTCAGATCCCCCCATTCATCCTCCTCAGCCGGGAAATCCGAGAAGTAGGCAACCAGTCTGAAAAAGCTTCCCATACCGGGAATATAGGTAATATTATTCCTCCCGTATTCAGCCAGACCGCTGTGCACGGCAAGGAGCTTTTCAGGAAGTGAAGCCCAGAGTATGTGGCAGCCCTCGGGCTCCAGGATGCCGCGGATGAGGCTTTCGACAATGATATCAGTTTCATGGGAATAGGTCGGAGGCACAATGAAGTCATACTTCCTGCCCTCAAAAGAAAAAGTAACCAGTTTCCTGGGCTGCGGAGAAGCCGTGAGGATGATGATCTTCGCATCGGGAAATGAGGGGGTGAAATTAAGGAAATTGAGGCGCTCACGGTAGAACTCAGAATCAAGCAAATTGTTTTCGTACAGCTGCCTGATCTCCTGATGAATTGTTTTCAGGCGTTCTACAGAAATGATGCTCCCTTTATAACCCCGGTTCTTCAGGGCATTGTTAAATACCCTTTTGAATTCATTAGAGTCCATAACTCCTCCCGAAGGTTTCAAGATAATATATAAAATATTATACATATGCAAAAGCCACCAAGAAAGGATAGTCGGGGGCTGAAGCCCCGGGGGTATAAGGGGATCATGTTCACCACGAGCTAAAGTTCGTGGCTAGTCAGTCCGGGCTATTCAGGGAAATAAAATTGGGCTTCCAAATAAACTCCGTATGCTTAAAATACCTAAAGAAGAAAGGAGAATGAAAAATGGGAGACAAAGGAAGAGGCAGCCAGTTCATGTCACACAGCTACCTGGGGCAGAACGAGCCGGCAAATTTCAAGCATGGGAAACATGACAAAAGCCCCGTCAACCTTAATACAGACGATATGAAAAGAATTGCGGATATTCCACTCATTGGTGATTATATAGCGCGTGACATCATTGCCCACAGGCCATTTAAGTCGTGGGACGACGTGGCAAAGGTGCCCGGCATAACAAGTGAGATGATTGAGGCGATGAAAAGCGGACGAGCCACAATTGAATAGCTATAGCCCCGGAGCATCCTCCGGGGCTTATTCGTAATTTAATCAGTGATGTATTAGTTCCAGACGTGTCAGTTCTTCTTCAACCCGGTCAGTCAATTTGTCAGCTTCAATATCCATCTCATTTTCCATCGCAAGATATAAAAGCTCCGGAAGCGTGAGGGCTTTCCTGTTTGTAAGCATCCGTATCTGTTCGCGACAGCTGAATCCGTTGGCAATTACAATCGTGTCTTTGTCAGCTTCCCTGACCTTCGGAAGCAGTACGCGCTCTCCTACCTTGACCGAGATGTCGTAATGGTCTTTTTCAAAGCCAAAGGATCCTGCCATACCGCAGCAGCCTGAATCCAGCACCTTAAAGTCAAGCCCCAGCTTCTTTAAGATATCTTCTTCATCACCCATTCCGAAGACCGCCCTGTGATGGCAATGCCCGTGCACGATGGCTTTTTTGTTTACTTTCGGAAGCTCCAGATTCTTTACCCTCCTCGTCAGGAATTCGCTTAAAAGATAAGTCTGTGCGCTCAGCCTTTTTGCGTCCTCATCATTGGGGTAAATATTTACGAGTTCATCGCGGAAGACCGCCGTGCAGCTAGGTTCAATGCCCACAAGGGGTATTCCCTGCCTTATCTCGGGCCTCAGGTAATCGAGAGTTTCCCTGAGGAGCCTCTTCGCACGGTCAAGCATGCCGAAGTCATAGAGGGGTCTGCCGCAGCAAAGAGACTTGCCCGGTATTATCACGTCATAGCCCAGCTTCTCCAAAACGTTAAAGGCAGCAATTGAATTTGCGGGATAAAAGTTATTGTTAAAAGTATCGGGCCAGAGAATAACTCTCGGACGCACGAATGTCTCCTGGCGTTTATTCCTGGAGTACCATTTGCGGAAGGTTTCTTCGGCAAACTTAGGTATGTCCCTTTCAGGACTAATGCCTCCCAGGAACTTCATAATATCCTTTAATACAGGAGCATGGGTTGCAAAGTTGGCCGCGCCCGGTATCTTTGATCCAATTTTGGCCCACCAGTAAATGAGTCCCATTGAATAGGCGTGCATTGGTCTTAGCCTGCCTTTATAATAATGCGAATAAAATTCAGCCTTATAGGTTGCCATATCCACGTTTACCGGGCAGTCCCCCTTGCAGCCCTTGCATGCAAGGCATAGGTCAAGTGCCTCATGGACCGGTTTACTTTTCCAACCGTCTTTAATTGTCTCCCCCTGCATCATTTCAAAAAGGAGTCTTGCGCGTCCACGCGTTGAATGCATTTCCTCGTGAGTAACCATATAGCTCGGGCACATCGTGTCGCCCCCTTCGCGTCTGCAGTTTGCAATGCCCACGCATCTGAGAGCCGCATTGGCGAAGGTCCAGTGGTCCTTTGGATATCTGAAGTGTGTCTTTTTCTCAGCCGGAGCATAGCTGGTACCAAGCCTCAGGTTTTGGTCAAGATGGTATGCATCAATAACTTTTCCGGGGTTCATTCTCCACTTCGGATCCCAAATTGACTTAAACTCCCTGAAGGCATCCAGGATTTCGGAGCCGTACATAATACCAAGCAGTTCGCCCCTTGCCTGCCCGTCGCCATGCTCACCGGAGTTGGAGCCTCCGAACTTATGGACCAGCTCAGCGGCAGAGAACATAAACCTTTTGAAAGTTTCAATTCCATCTGCTGTTCTTAGGTCAAAAGGTATTCTGCAGTGGAGGCATCCCTGCCCGAAGTGTCCGTAGAGGGAAGTCTCATAGCCGAATTTGTGCATCAGTTTTCTGAACTGGCGCAGATAGTCTCCAAGGACATCAGGCGAGACAGCCGAGTCCTCCCAGCCGGGCCATGTGGACTTAAGTCCCGGCACGTGTGCCGTAGCACCCAGGCCGCCCTGGCGGACTTTCCAGACCATCTGCTCTTCAGTCTTGTCGTCATAAAGCTTCATCGTAGGCGCGTTTTTGCTTCTTTTGATGTTGCTCATGAGTCTTTTGGCCTTGTCGTCCGCTTCTTCCTGTGTGTCGGCTCCGAATTCAACCAGAAGAAAGCCTTTGCCCTCCGGGAGCAGCTTCCTGTTTTTTATGTCCATGCCCTTCTTATCCATATATTTAATGAGAAGGTGATCAATTCCCTCAAGGCCAATAGGGTTGAATTCGAGTATTTGAGGGACATGATCGCCTGAATGATAAACGCTGTCGTAGCCCAAAACAACAAGCGTTCTCTTAGGCGGACTGTCCACGAGCCTGACTTTTGCTCTTAGCACCACAACGCATGTGGATTCAGAACCTACGAGCGCTTGGGCAACGTGAAATCCCTTCTCGGGCAGAAGGCTGTCCAGGTTATATCCGGAAACTCTTCTTGGTATTTTTGGATAGCGCTGCCTGATCTGGTCTGCATATTTATCCCTGAGGGCTTTCATACGCATATAGATCTCCCCTTTTCTGCCTCCCTCTCTTATGATATCTTCCAGCATGCCCTCATCAGTTTTCTTGACGTTCATTCTGAGGCCGTCATAGGTCAGTATCTCCAGCTCCTCAACATTATCCACAGTTTTTCCCGCCATAACTGAATGGACGCCGCAGGAATTATTTCCTATCATTCCGCCCAAGGTGCAGTGACTGTGTGTGGATGGGTCAGGACCGAACGTCAGGTGATGTTCTTCGGCGGCATTGCGGAGGCTGTCGAGAACTACTCCCGGTTCAACCCAGGCGTATTTGCCCCCGGGGTCGAGTTCAATGATCTTTCTTAAGTATTTTGAAAAATCTATTATTACAGCTGTATTGCAGGACTGTCCTGCAAGGCTGGTGCCGCAGCCGCGTGAAAGCAGCGGAAGGTCGTAATCGCTGCAGAGTTTTACAGTTTTCACTACATCCTCAATTTCCCTTGGGACAACAACTCCAATGGGGATCTGCCTGTAATTGGAACCGTCTGTAGCGTACAAAGCCTTTGCGCCGTCGTCAAATCTCACTTCTGCATTTGTATTTCTTTTTAATTCTGCTATCAGGTCATTTAACTTTTCCTTTTCCATTTCTTACCATCCGATCTTTATTTATTCATACTCCGGGCATAAAGTCTTAACACTTTTTTATAAAACTCTGAATTTTTCTATGTCCTTTCTCTTAAGTTCCAGTCCAAGGCCCGGTCTGGACAGGTCAGGATATAGGACTCCTTCTTTCGGCTTTGCAGCACCGTCGAAGAACATATCTTCAATTCTTGCATGGTCATGAAAGTATTCGATATTTTTCATTTTTTGTGTCGAGCACGAAGGGTGCAGGTGGATTGAAGGTGCGGTATGAGCCGAAAGGAATATGTTCCTGCTTTCGGTGAGGACTCCTGCTTTCATGAATCCTGTTATACCGAGGCAGCGTGTGGCGTCTGCCTGAAGGACGTCTACGGCTGAAGCCTCCAGCATTCGCCTGAAATAGTAGAGGTCGAAGCCGTATTCCCCTGCCGCCAGTTCCATTTCAGGGGGCAGATGGCGGACTAAAAAGCTCAGTCCCGCGAGGTCATCTGAGCTTACAGGTTCTTCGAACCAGGAGATATTATATTTTCTTACGGTTTCTGCAAACTGGAGGGCTTCTTTTTTACTGAAGGCACCGTTGGCATCGATAAAGAGTTCTGCCTTCTCACCTATTGCATCGCGGGCTTTTTTAATTCTTTCTATGTCGCGCAAGGGCTCACGCCCGATTTTCATCTTAACGCTCTTAAAGCCCTCTTTTATCCAGCCTCCAAGCTGACTCTGAAGTTTAGCATCTGTATAGGAAGTAAAGCCACCGCTGCCGTAGGCCGAAATGCCAGAATGGACCTGTCCTAAAAGTTCTGTCAGAGGCAGCCCGAGGAATTTTGCCTTAAGGTCCCAGAGGGCGATATCCACGGCCGAGATTGCCGAGGCGGCAATTCCGCGTGAACCAATATTGCGTACGGCCTGGAGCATAAGCTCCCAATTTTTTGTAACCCCGAGGAGGCTGGTGCCTTTAATTATTCCGGTAAGCTGGTCCTTGATCAGGCGTCCGGCCTCGGGAGTTGTATATGAATATCCGAGGCCATGTTTTCCTGCGCCCTTTATTTCCACTATCACTATAGTTGTCGAATCCCATTCAAATGTTCCGTCTGATTCATGTTCATCAGTAGGAATTGTATAAGCCGTAACAATAACTTCACCAATTACATCATCTTTACTCATTTACAAACTCAACTTTCCAAGCCTTATCTTATATCATCTCCTTTACCTTGTCTGAGGCAACAGTAAGGGCAATTTTACCGCGGTGCGGTTCACCCTTTGCAAGTGACTTTGCAAAGTTCTTTGCCTGCTTGAAGCTGACCTTTGCCGGCATCGGGGGCTCGAATGGATCGACCTCGGCTTCAATTATAACGGGGCCTTTCGTCCTGAGGGCTTTATCCATAATGTTTCCGCACTCTTTCGGATCCTTAATGGTAAAACCTGTTGCGCCGCAGCTTTTGGCAAACATTGCAAAATCTATAGGCTCGAGGCTTACGCCATATTCCGGGTTACCTAAGAAAACCATCTGTTCCCACTTGATCTGCCCCAATGTATTATTCTTAATAATTACTACCTTGACCGGGAGCTTATACTTGACGCACGTTGAAAGTTCCGCCATAAGCATCGAGAACCCCCCGTCGCCAACAAAAGCAACCACCTGCCGTCCCGGATATGCCAGCTGAGCCGCAATTGCATAAGGAAATCCGTTTGCCATTGTAGCCAGGTTGCCGGAGAGCGAATGCATCTGCCCGCGTTTTACCGGTATATGGCGTGCAAACCATGTTGCAATTGTTCCTGAATCGCATGTTACAATTGCATTTGCCGGGAGCGCATTACCTAGTTCATGAGCCACGACCTGAGGCTTCATGGGTGTATCTTTTCTCGTTCCCCTTTCATGCATGAGTTTGCGCCAGTCCTTCATTTCATCCTGAAGGTCCTCAAGGAATTCGGTGTGTTTATTTGTATTCAGCATCGGCAGGAGTTTCTGCAGCGTTTTTTTGCTGTCGCCCACAAGGCCCACTTCAACCGGATATCTCAGGCCAATGCGTATGGCATTCACGTCAATCTGTACTGCTTTTACTTTTCCGGGTTCCGGGTAAAATTCGATATAAGGGAAGGAGCTTCCTACAATTAAAAGAGTATCGCATTCTTCAAGCGCCTTCTGTGAAGGAGCTGTTCCAAGGAGTCCTATTCCGCCTGTTGTATAAGGGCTGTCATCCGGGACTGCGGCTTTTCCCAGGAGGGCTTTAATAATAGGTGCCTGGAGCTTATCTGCTAAGCGTTCCAGTTCGTCGGTCGCATCTAGAGCCCCCCGCCCGGCGAGTATGGCAATTTTCTTTCCGCTATTAAGCACCTTAGCCGCCTTCAACATATCCTCTTCCTCCGGGAGGCCTGCTTTCCTGTAGAATAAATTTGATACATGGTCAGGAACGTTTCTTTTTGAGCGGTGTTCTTCGTCAACTTCCATATCCTGAAAGTCGACTGGTATGGTAACGTGTGAGACTGTAGAACGGCTTAAGGCATAGCGGCATGCCAGTGACACAGCATTCTCAACGTGTGCCGGTCCCATAATCTTCACGTCATAGCCTGCAACATCCATAAAAAGCTTATCCAGTTCCACGTCCTGCTGTGAATAAGTATTGGTAAGGTCGTGGAATTGGGCTCCTGTAATTGCAATTACGGGCTGCCCGTCCATTTTGGCGTCGTAGAGCCCGTTAAGCAGGTGGATTCCACCGGGACCTGAAGTAGCCATGCAGGCGCCCAGTCTTCCGGTAAACTTTGCATGAGCGCATGCCATAAAGGCGGCCGCCTCTTCGTGTCTGACATGAATAAATCTTATCTTGTCCTGCCTTTTTCTCAAGGCTTCCATTACTCCGTTGATTCCGTCGCCAGGAATTCCGAAAATCGTACTTACTCCCCAGGCAATCAGCGTCTCAACCAAAACATCGCCACCTGTCGTCTTCATATTCCATCCTTTTCTATAGTTTGTACAAAGATAATTAAAACCCTTTTGCCGGCTTATAAACTCTTCATAGTTTTTAATGTAACTCATCACATAAAAAAAACAAGTCTAAATCCCTCTACACTGAATTTTAGGATATTTGAAAATTAAATGCAGCCGAAGTAAATTAAGTTTTCGGGCTATTTATTCTCAGGGCCTGAGAGTGAGCGTACATAAAGAACAATGTACCAGCGGTAGCGTTCAAGAACTACTCTTTCAAGGACAGGTTCGTGCCCGATGCCGGTTAGCATTGCTCTATAAAGCGCGGCATCTGAATAAGATTTGATTTTAGAGGTATGAAGGTCTGAAGGCTTGGGATAATAACTCTGTCCCACCTGCCCGTTGCCGTAGCCATTAGGACCATGGCAGAAAAGGCAATAGTAACTGTAATAGATCTTCCCGCTGTCGATTGCTACTTTGCTCATCCGAAGGGGATTTGTGATATTATCTTCAGGCAGCCTGCCTCTTATTTCAACGGGGACACTTCCTTCGGCCTGCGGTGTAAATAGGGACTCGTATGTTTTAATCTTGTACTGATATTCCATTCTTGGTCCTGCAAGAATCAGATAGACCGCCACGGCAAAGAAGATGGCGCCCAGTGCGAGCATGGCAATTATATACTTTTTTATCATGCGAAGTTTTACCTGAGGCACTTTCATCAGATCCAGTTTCATTTTTTCTTCACCTCCTGATGTGTATACTTTGAGGAATCCCCTCCGGGCAGCTGGATCTGCGGAGGGAGCTGCCTGAAACCGCTTGATGAAGATGAAAGCACAGAGGCTGCCGGTGTATTTTCATATTCTCCAAAATCCCAGCTTCGTCTTAAGTCCTCAACATTCATCATAATAAACATTCCCCATCCGAAGACCCATACACATAAAGCGGTTATAGCAAACCATGCCCAGAAGGGAGTCATTTCAATTTCCACCTCGCTCACGTCAAGTACTCCGCCCTGCTCTTCTATTTTTTCTCTATCCTTTTCTTCCATTTTATTGTTTTAATTTTTTCTGCTTTTCACTTTTTAATTTTTAATTTTTAATTTTTAATTGACTTTCACCAGTTCGGTGAATTATAAACCAGGTACAGGCCGTAGGCAACGGCCCAGATAAAAAGCACTATATAGCTAAGTTTAAGAAGCCACGGTACTGTGTTCCAGAAGAGAATCCACTTCCCTTTTTCGTCGACTTTCTTATACTCAGACACTCTCGGCCGCCACATGTCGAAGTAGTTCAGGACGGTAAAAAACAAAACCGCCACTCCTGTCAGTACGGCAATAATTGCCCAGAGGTTTTTAAGAATCTGATAATGTATCATCTTTCTCCTCTTTTTCATCATCAGGTATTCCGCTTAGAAGCGGAAGAATGTTTGCATGGCTTGCCTCCCGGGGATTCCTTTTTCTTATGGCTAAAATTGCCATGAGCACTCCAAAGAGCGTCAGAGCCAGTGAAAGGCCGATATATAGATTCAGGTACATCTCCTCATAATTCATTTTTCTTTCTCTCTATTTGGTTGAAGGCTGCCCGAAGTTATCGGGCGCTCCAAGCCTTTTCATAATCGTATGCCCGCTGTCGGGACCCTTGTAATTATTCTGCCAGTTGGGATCTTCAAGTGCTGCATCAATGCCCCTTGGCTGAATATTGGAATCTGTATAACCAATAAAAGAAACCGCTAAAAAGTTCGAAAGGTCCCATATCTTATCTGACTCCAGTATTTTCTTAAAATACATCATTCCTGTTCCTGTAATTCCGTTCATGATCTGGTAGTAGAGGATGCCGCCAATGTACTTTCCCTGAACCAGGTGGCGCCTCAGGAGTGTAAAGTTTAATGGCGTCGGCCTCAGGTACTGTGCGGCGGGTCCCTCCCCGTCGCCTACAGGGCCGTGGCATCCGATGCAGAACTCCTCATAAAGCCTGAGCCCGCGTTTGACCGACTGTTCAGTTGCAGGATACGGGTTTGGAATATTGCGCCATCCTTCAGGTACCTGGCTATGAAGCCATTGGACATTTGAATCAGGTCCCATATTATATGCCATTAAAGCCTGCTGTTTCCAGTAGCCTTGCCTTTCCTTTCTTTTGTCCCCGAAGCGGCCCCCCAGAAACTGGACGTAAGCTGTAAGCCTCTTAATGTCTGTTGGACCCAGGAACTGCCATGAGGGCATAACACTTTCGGGACTCGTGTAGCGGGGATTAATAAAATGAGCTATGTGCCAGTCATCGGACCTTAAGCCCCCTTCTTCGGAGAGGTCAGGGCCTGTCCTTTCAGAGCCCAGTATTGCAGGCTCCTGTCCAAGGTAGTCCCCCTTCTGGGATATTCTCTCGGCGCCGTGACCCCAGTCTATTGTTCTGATATAAAGCGAGTGACAGTAGCTGCAGCCATTAGAGACATAGACGTCGTGCCCTTCCTGCTCGAGCGTGGACAAAGGGCGCCATGCGTCCGAAGGCTTTTCATTTAATGTGAGAGCCGGGAAAAGCCCCATAATTGAGATTGAAACCCAGAAGACTATAAGGCTTCCTAATACAAGTACTTTTGGCGTCATTTTCATGCTACAGCCTCCTCTTCTTCAATTAAAACAGGAGGTTCCGTTACTTCACCTTTTCTTAAAGTCATAATAAAGTTGTATAGCCCCACAAAAGCCCCTGCAATAATAAAAACTCCGAAACCAGCTCTAATGGCCATATATACAGGCAGCACCGGGAGCAACTTCTGCACCGGGTCTCCCTTATACCATGAGGAGCCCTGAAGGAGCCCTGCCACCGTAAGGACGGCAAAAAATCCTGCCAGACCTATCATTACAAGTCCGAACTGGAGGTTAACCAGGTTCCAGGAATAAATTTTTCTTTTTACTATTAAGGGCAGAACGTGCCACATGGCCCCCAGGGCAATAAAACCAGAGAAGCCGAGAATGGCAATGTGAGCGTGCCCCACGGTCCAGTTATTAAAATGCGTCACCCTCTGCACCTGAGGGAACGACTGGATTGAGCCCTGAAGCCCAACGATTAAGTACCATATCATTCCCATCATGACCCAGCGTGCCGTGGGATCTTTTATTACACTTCCCGCGTGCCCGCGGGCAGTAAGCCAGATGTTTACAATTGCAGTCATGACAGGAATAAACATAAGTGCCGAGTCGATTGCCGACATTGCCTTAAACCACGTGGGTATGGGAGCCTGCATGAGGTGGTGCCCCCCGATATGGGAATAAAATGCCACAAGAGTCCAGAATCCTATAAGTGAAAGCGAGTGCGAATAAAGAGGCGTTTTTGTAACTCTGGGTATTACATAGTACGCCGCCCCCACGGCAAGCGGCGTAAGTAAAAGTCCCGGAAGGTTATGCCCCCAGAGCCAGAGGAAAATTGAATCTATAAGTCCCGGAAGCGCTCCCGTCTTCGGGTGCCACATGACGTTTCCTAAAGTGTAGGAACCCGCAGTCCAGAGAAACGTCGCCACAAAGTACCAGATCGATACGTAGAGCGTGTCTTCTCGCCTGTACTTAATAGTCATCAAAGCGTTATATATGATAAGAAGTACAGATAAGACAATTGCCACGTCAAATATCCATATATATTCCGAGTATTCCCTTCCCTGAGTAATGCCAAAGGAAAATGTCAAGGGCCCGCTTAAGACGGCAATGTTCCAAAGGAGGAAACTCACCCAGCCCAGAGGCTCAGAAAAAAGTTTCACCCTCAGGAGCGCTGGCAGGTAATACATTCCGCTTCCAATAAGTGTATTAACTGCAAAACCGTATGCGACAGTATTGATGTGAATCGGCCTTTCGCGCCCGAAGGCCAGGGCCGGAATGTTGTTAAAAAACTCCGGTGCCACCAGGTGAATGGCAGAAACCATTCCATAAAGGGTGCCGATTACAAACCAGACTGATCCTGCCAGCAAGAAGGCAAGAGCTGTAC
Source organism: Acidobacteriota bacterium (assembly GCA_050258415.1). Lineage (GTDB taxonomy): Bacteria > Bacteroidota > Ignavibacteria > Ignavibacteriales > SURF-24 > JAAXKN01. Next base: position 14,693 of record JBLMYS010000341.1, read on the forward strand.
TGCCGGGCTTTTTTGTAAATTCCAACATACTTTTATATTTTCCCTTATTTATCTGTGACAGCTAAAGCAGTCAATGGTCGCCCTGTGGTCCCTGTGGCACTGTATACAGAAACCCATCGTGAAACTCTCCACATTTTCAATACGGTCCATCTGCTGAACGTTTCCGTGGCAGCGCCCACAGTCAATATTTTTCGCCAGATGCACCGAATGATTAAAGTAAACATAATCCGGAAGGTCATTTATCATCACCCACTCGACCGGCTTGTTTTTAACATATAGGCTCCGGAGCTCCTCAATTGGCGGATAAGTAACAATAATTTTCTCGTGACACAGAATGCAGGTCTGCACCGGTGGCAGCCCGGCGTTTGATGAAGTAAAGACCCCCTCGTGGCACATAACGCAGCTGATCTGTTTCATGCCGGCATGAACGCGGTGGCTGATCGGAATCGGCTGCTTAGGGCCTATTTCATTTTCAAAATGGAAGTTAAACATCCACCACATAAACAGAAGTGCAAGCACTATAATTAGAGACGCTATTACCGGAATATACTTCGGTCTTTGAGGATAATTCCTCACGGGATAATCTTCCATATTACCGGGCTTCTGATTGCTATCCATTACTTGCCTTTTCAAGATCTCTTAAATACTTTGATGAATAAAACCAATCATAGCTTAGTCCAAAAAGTCCCAGGAAGAGAAGAATACCAACAATTTCAGTAAGGCCGAAAGAACCCGTGGGGTTAAATTTTACAGATACAAGCCACCACCTCTCTATCCACATGCCGGATAAGACGAGAAGGGATACAAGCCCTATGAACCATGAAGTCCTCTTCGACCATTTTGTCAGTAAAAGTACAAGCGGGCTGACATAAACAATAACGGACATTACAAGGCTTATAACATCCCAGGGGAAGAAGTTCGTTCTGGGAATAATGTACTTAGTTTCTTCAGGAATATTCTCATACCAGAAAGGCAGCAGCTGCGAGTACATCATATACGTAGTCATGAGGCAGAAAGTAACTATCAGTTTCCCCATATCCATAATTTTACTTTTATCGTAGTTTTTGTACAGGATCGACAACAAAGTCCAGCCAGTAATTGCAATATAGAGTCCTGAAATAAAGAAATACGCGCCAAAGAGATTGCTCCTCCAGCGGGGCTCGAGCGCCATGACGAGGTCCAGACCCAGGAATGTAAAAACGATGCAGTATGTGAAACTCAATATTCCGGCCCAGAGTTTGCCATTTCCCATGCTTCTTTTTCTTATGAAAACAACCGCCGCGGCCCAGAAGAGACCAAGCAGAACGATATCGCGGATAAACAGGAACGTATTATTCAGCCACAGGCTGTGGCCAGCGTCATCTTTAACCCATGGAGCCCAGTGGTGACTGGTGATCCATAAGACTATAAGGATAATTATGGACGGAACAGAGAATACCACGGCTGTCCTGGCGACCCTTTCAGTCCCCCCCATCCAATTCCCGTTTGAAGCCACTACAGCCGCGGGCCATACAACGAGCCCTGCGGCAAGTGGGACGAAAAAGGTAAAGTTCACAAGAAGCGAAAGCAAAGCGCGCGGGGAATTTTCAAAATACGAATATATCCATCCCGCCAGGCCTGCCAGAAGCACAATTAAAAGTAATATTTTTATGAATCCCCTTCCCATATTTTTTTAACCTGTTATTGAGTTCATTTCTTCATACCTGAAAGATCCCGCTATATTCTTTATCTCCTCACTGTCTGTTAATGAATACTGTACTATAAGCCCGTATCTGTCTTTACTGAACCTGCTGTCGTATCCGTGCATGGTGGAAGTTCTGAAGAGCCGGCCGTGGATTATAAGTCCCACAAGATTAAACAGAGCGCCAAAGAGCACCCCGCCTTCAAAGGCAACGATCCAGTATGGAATAAGCGTAACAGGGGGCTTGCCACCAACAATAAGGTCGTCGAGTCTTGAGGCGCCAATGGCTAGGCCAAGTCCAAAGAGGAAGCCGAATATGGCGCCGAACAAAGCCCAGATTTTGACCGGGCTGAAGGGTACCTTTACGATTTTTTCAAGCTGTTCTATCTTTGTTGGAGAGAAAACTTCAATTCTGTTATAACCCGCCTGGCAGAACGCCCTTACGGCTTTCAGCATTTCATTTGGTTCAGAGAATACGAATTTATAGCATGGCATGAAGAAGAGTGCTTTTTTAATTTTTTCGGGCTTAGCGCATTTCTCAGCATAGGTTTTCCTTTTTTCATCCAGCTGGCTCTTGAAATCGGTAATCGGAACAACGGGCAGATTCTTTGAGAACAAAAGGAACAAGAAGAAGAACAAAGAAAATGACGCAGCTGTAATGGTAAATTCAACCCAGCTCGGCGTATAGGAGTCCCAGGCGTGAGGCAGAAAGTCGTGCGCGGGTGACCCTGTAACAATAAAAAACCTTTCAAGCCACATCCCAATTACCACAAGGACTGATATTCCGGCCATCAGAGTATAATTTGTCCTTACCTTCTTAAATATAAAGCCGAGCGGAAATATTGCGTTAAAAGGAAGCATGAGGTAGTAGCTCCAGGAAAGCCATCCTGTTCTTCTCCATACAGAGAACTGCCACTCGATCTGGTTTTTGGAATAGGCTGCCATAAAAGGCTCAATTGTATATGAGTAGGCCATGACAAGCGTTGTAACAATCATTGTCTTAGCCACCATCTCTATGTGCCAGGGGGTTATAATTTCCTCAAGATTGAAAATTCTTCTTAAAGGGATCATAATTAAGATGACCATAGCGAGGCCTGAGTGTATTGCTCCGGCAACAAAGTAAGGGGCAAAGAGTGTTGAATGCCAGCCCGGAAGAAGTGAGGTTGCAAAATCCCAGGAGACAATAGAATGAACAGAAATTACAAGAGGAGTTGCAAGAGCGGCAAAATAAAGGTATGCCCTGTTGTAATGCCGCCACTGGCTGAAGGCTCCCGACCAGCCCAAGGCCATGCGGCGGAATATTTTTGTCCGCCAGTAGTTCTTCCCGTGCTCCTCTTCAAGCTTATCCCTGGCAGCCGCGGCATCGGGAATTAGCCCCACATAGAAAAATATGAGACTTACGACAAAATATGTAAAGACCGCAAGCACATCCCAGACGAGGGCGCTTTTGAAGTTAGGCCATATCTGGCGCTCTGAGGGATAAGGAAGGATATAATAAAAAACCCAGAGCCTGCCTAAATGAATAAGCGGGAAAAGTCCTGCAATCATAATTGCAATTAGGGTCATTGCCTCGGCCGAACGTGAAACCGCGTCGCGGAATTTGGCTCTCACGAGGAAAAAAATGGCCGAGATCAGTGTGCCTGAGTGGGCTATTCCGACCCAGAAGACAAAGTTGCCGATATAGGTAG
>JBLMYS010000342.1:0-4979 GCA_050258415.1 Acidobacteriota bacterium
AGGCTTAATTTTCCGAATTATAAAGATATAACAGAGGCTTATAAGGCCGGCCTGATACCGGAAAGGGAGTATGAAGCACTCTATGAGGAGCTGGAAGCCGGCGGGTGTGCTAAATCCAAGAGCAAAAAATTTCCTGCCATAGGAATTCACGGGACAGGAAGAATGAATTTTATATTCAAGAATCTGCCGTTTACTTTTAACTGGACGAACGGTTCTGCTGCTGTAAGCAATGAAAATATAGACGAGATATATTCTGTAATTAAACCAGGGACTGAAGTTGACATCAAAAATTAAATTTCTTTTGGCGATCGCTTTTTCTTCTTTAACAGTTTTTATTACTTCCTGCGAGAAGAAGGAGGCCCCCAGGCCTGTTGTGCAGGTTGTAACGCCCGATTCGGCTAAGAAGATAGACAGGAAATTTGCCGAGGAAAGGGTCAGGCAGATTCTGGGGACAAAGGTGAGTTTCTTTGAGGAGGGAAAATTCCAGGAAGATCCCGCTCCCGGCGTTGTTGCCGGTACTGAAAAGAACGATAAGAAAGAATGGGGAATCAGGTTCTCCTATTTTAAGAGGGCAAATAACGACCTGAGTAAAGTTTTCGAAACCCCTCTCTTAAAAGGTTCCTTTACAGAAAGCCAGACAAAGAAAATAAAACTTGGCAACGTGGACTATGAAATGCTCTATTACGACTCGCAGGCTTATTTTATGGGAAGCGGCGGCGGTGAAATCTTTAATTATATCGTGGACTTCAGCAAAAACCAGGTCTATTATGCTCACTTTTTCAGTGTTGAGAAGAAACCAACTTCTTTGTATTTGTCGCCAAATACAAATATTAAGGAAATAAGGGATTTCTTCGTAAGGCACTTCCAAAGAGATTACCCCGAGTTGAGGATAGTGGATAAGGATTATAACCTGGAAGACATTTTTTAAGGAATAAACAGAATTTTCAAAAACTACTTAATATGACCAATTACAAGATTTTGCTGCTTGCAGTCGTTTTTGTCATTTCAGGCAACAACTTCCTTTTTGCACAGGCTGAGGATCAGGAAAATGCTGAACAGTATGAACTTGTCAGTATAGAATTCCATGGGAATAATTCAATTTCAAGTTCGGTCCTTGAAACTGTAATTTCTTCGAAGACAACTCCGAACTGGTTCTATAAACTTTTGCATAAAGTCTCCAGCAGCTTAGGCCTGCCTCCTGAATACTTTGATTCCCTTAAGATACCCGAAGACATGAAGGCTCTTGAGAAGTATTACAGGGATAACGGCTTCTTTAAGGCAAAGTTTTCAAATGAATATAGCATCAACAAAAATAAAAAAGAAGCTACGCTCATTTATAATATAACCGAAGGGCCGGATTATAATATCAGGCACTTCAACTATCAGGGGCTCGATTCACTCCCATATGAATTCAGGGATAAGATTCTCTCCGACTACTCCGTAGATACTACAAAGAAGTTTTCCAGGACTCTTGTGGAGCAGGAAACAAAACCTGTCATTACTTTTCTGAGAGACAACGGTTACATGAACGCCGATATCAGAAGGCCTGACGTGTATGTGTATTCCGACTCTGACTTTGTGGATATAAATGTCAGGGTTATTCCAGGGAGGCGCTACAAGGTTGACAGCCTGGAGGTGGATAAAAAAGGGCCGGGCAAGGAATATGTAGAAGACACGCTGATTAAGAAAATCGTAAGTATCAAGCCCGGGGACTATTACAGCGCAGATGAAAAGCAGAGGGCACAGGTAAGGCTTTACAGGACAAACCTTTTTTCCTCAGTTCTGATCAGCGGAGTGGTGCCGGATTCAAACCGGAGCCTTGTTAACCTCAACATTACGGGTGACATCACAAAGATGAATGATCTTTCACCGGAGATCATTATAAATAACCAGGAAAGCGCCTTTAACGTAGGTCTTGGCACAACATACACTAGAAAAAACTTCCTTGGAAATGCCAGAACTTTTACGCTGGGCGGCAGTTTTGCCATACAGGATGTCTTTAATGTTGATTACAGCAAAATCTTTGGTTTTGTAACTTCCATCAGGGATACCTCCATCCTGGGGTATGTGGATTTAAGGGCTACCATTGAACAGCCTTTCCTTTTCGACAGAAGGATATCGAGCAAGCTTGAGGGGTATTTTACCATAAACAAACAGAAGCAGTACCGTTCTCTGATCTACGGAACCAGAATAAGCCTGGACTTTGAACTTCCCAAAAAGGTGTACTTTAATTCCCTGGTTACATATTATCAGGCTGAAAGGACTGTTGATAACCTTCTGGAAGATTACGTAAGGAAGGTAATCATAAACAATGCAGCCTCAACGAACATCCCTATGTCTCCTGAAAGAGCAGATTCCATTGTAGCAAACCTAAGGAGCTCAAGGAACATCACCTCCATTATAGGTGCCGATATCGGGGCAAACAAGACCAACGATCTGATGTTCCCGACTAAGGGTTACAACTTGTCACTTACTGTTGAGGAAGGAAATTTTCTGCCTTCACTCCTAAAAAGACTGGGTGCCGATTATATTAATGTAAGGTCGCAGTTCTACCGCCTGCAGACTACGGTTTCTTATTTCCCGAACGTCTATAATTCACCCGTAAACGCCTTCGGTATCAAATATAAGGTTGGGTATCTGCAGACCTACCAGGGGACAAAAAACGACGTTCCACTCAACAGGCTTTTTACGGCCGGCGGTTCCAACTCTGTCAGAGGCTGGCGTGCAAGGCAGCTTATTCCCAGGGCAGCTAACATTCCAATACTTACAGCGGCGGATTTTCAGAATCTGTTTTTGCGCGACGTGCCGATCGGCGGCACTTTCCTGATGGAAGGCTCATTTGAAACCAGAAACCGCTTTGTTGGAAGCTTTGGCGGCGCTGCATTTGTGGATTATGGAAACACATTCATGGGCTATCAGGATTTCAGGTTTGACCGCCTGGCAGTAGCTGTGGGGTTTGGTTTTAGGTATTATTCTTCCTTTGCCCCGATACGCGTGGATATCGGCTTTAAGGCATATGACCCTTACGAAAGGAAGACTTTCCTGAAGCTCTACAACAGCAGTAAGCATATTTTCAAGGATTTAGTTGAAATCCATTTTGGCATCGGTGAGGCCTTCTAGGAAAGAGAGAAACCTGAATGAAACAGGGCTAATTTACAAGAGGGGTTATTTATAAGTTGTTAAACTTCTGATTTTTAACTAATTTATTGGACTAAATTTTAGGATTTTTCGATGATTTCCAGTATGACCGGTTTTGGCAAAGGTACTGCCCAGAATACACATGTTAATGTAGAAGCTGAGATTAAAAGCGTCAACAGCAGGTATCTTGAGGTTTCTCTTAAGCTGCCCAAAAACCTGCAGAGCAAGGAATATGAGATAAGAGAGCTCATAAGGAGCAGGATTAAAAGAGGGAAGATTATATTAAACCTTCAGATAAAAAAGAACGCTTTAAGCAATGAAAAGCCATCGCTCGATAAAGAAAGCGTTCAATACGCCATGGAGTTCTTAAAAGAGCTGAAAAAAGTGGCAAAACTAAAGGAAGCGATAACACTCAACCAGCTCCTGACATTTCAGGATATGTTTTCAGCCGATCAAAGTGAAGAGCTGGAAAGTGAATTCCAGCTTGTCCGCGAGGCAATTGAGGCTTCAATAACAGAGCTTCTTGCAATGAGGAACAAGGAAGGCGAAGAGCTGTCAAAAGATCTCGCAATGCGTATAAATAACATTCAGCAGACTGTAGCAAAGGTTGAAGAGCTCAGCCGGAACAGCGCCCAGGAGAATTTTGAGAAGCTGAAAGAACGGGCCAGGCAGCTTTTGGGAGACATATCGGCCTATAGCGACCGCCTGGATATGGAACTTGCCATTCTGGTCGACAAAGCCGATATTACGGAAGAATGTGTAAGGCTTAACAGTCACGCAAAGTTTTTCCTCGAGAGCCTGAAGCAGAGCAATGAAGTAGGGCGCAAGTTAAATTTCCTTTGCCAGGAAATAAACCGCGAGGCCAATACGATTGGAAGCAAGACTGTGTCCACGGAGATATCACATCTGACGGTTTTTATTAAGGAAGAACTTGAAAGGATCCGCGAGCAAATTCAAAATATTGAGTAATTCAAAACTGAGTGGTAATTGACTGATAATAAAGGATGCATTATTGTTGTTTCCGCTCCAAGCGGGGCCGGAAAGACTACGATTGTTAAAAATGTACTGAAAACGTTCCCTGAGATAGTCTTTTCCATTTCTGCCACGACCAGAAAGAAAAGAGACAGCGAGACAAATGGTGTAGAATATTTTTTCATTTCGGATGAAGAATTCCTTCAGAAGATACATGACGATGAATTTATAGAATGGGAGAAGTTCTACGATTACTATTACGGTTCATTAAAAAGTTTTGTAAATCAGAACGTTCAGAAAGGAAATTGTGTTCTCTTTGAAGTAGACGTCAAAGGGGCTCTGAATATAAAGAAGATTTATCCGGAAGCGGTTTTAATTTATATTATGCCTCCAAGCCTGGAGGAATTGAAAAAACGGCTTAAAAACAGGATGACTGAAACTGAAGAGGATTTGAAGAAAAGAATAGACAGGGCTGAAATGGAACTGGGCCTTAAAGATGAGTTTGATAATATTGTAGTTAACGATGAGCTGGAGAGAGCAATTTCTGAAGTAAAAGTGATAATAAAGAACAAAATAAATAAAGAGGAGAAAATCTGATATGGGAATACAGCCTGTTGATTTGCGCAAACTTGATGAAAAAACAGCAAATACTTATGAAGCTGTAATTGTTGCCGCAAAGGAAGGAAGAAGAATTAACGAAGAAACCAGACTGGAATATAATTCCCTGGTTAATACAATACCTTCAAAGGGTATTGATGATGACAGTGAAGATATTGAAAACCCTGATCAGCTGAAGATTTCTCTGGAATTCGAAAAAAGACCCAAACCGCATCTTCATGCACTTAATGAACTGCTGAAGGGGAAAGTTG
>JBLMYS010000343.1:0-15153 GCA_050258415.1 Acidobacteriota bacterium
GAGGTTTTGGCGTAACTCTCGGAAATTCTTTAAGAAGAGTATTGCTTTCTTCCTTAACGGGAGCAGCAATAACGGCAATAAAAATAGATGGTGTGTTGCATGAATTTTCTACCATACCTGGAGTTGTTGAAGACGTGACAGAGATCGTTCTCAACCTCAAGCAGGTAAGAATGAAAATTCTTAACAAGAAAACCAACAAATTGGAAATATCATTCCAGGGGCCATATAATTTTACGGCTGCCGATTTGCAGAAGAATTCCTCTGACATAGAGATCTTAAATCCCGATCTGCACATTGCTACACTTAACAAGGAAGCAAAGTTCGGAATGGAGATCCGTTTCGGTACAGGAAAGGGTTATATCCCTTCCAGCGAGCATTCAATTCCGGATCAGTCTATTGGCCTGATTCCTATTGATTCAATATTTACACCGATTAAAAATGTTAGGTATGATGTTGAGAATGTCAGAATCGGAGAGAAGAACGATTACGAAAAGCTGACTCTGGAAATCACAACTGATGGTTCCATAACTCCGGAAGATGCTCTTACAAATTCCGGTAAAATATTAAGAGATCATGTTCAACTGTTCATTAACTTCGATGTTGAGCAGGAAGAAGAAAAAGTTGTAAGTGAACAGGATGCCGAAAGAGAAAGGATCAGAAAAATTTTAACTACTAGCGTTGATGACCTTGAACTGAGCGTCCGCTCTCATAACTGTCTGAAAGCCGCAAACATTAAGAACCTGGCTGAGCTCGTGCGCAGAGATGAAAACGAAATGCTGAAATTCAGAAATTTCGGCAGGAAGTCTCTGGCTGAACTTATTGAAATTGTGGATAATTTCGGCCTGGAATTCGGAATGGATGTAGATAAATACCTAAATGATAAAAACGATAATAGCTAATTTTGCCGCTCAGGGGCGGATTTTCAACATTAAAAGGTTTAGTAATGAGACATAACAATAAAGGTAGAAAACTGGGTAGAACTGCCAGTCATCGAAACGCAACACTGAAATCTTTATCAACTGCTTTGTTTAAACATAAAAGAATTAAAACGACTGTTGCTAAAGCTAAAGAAACCAGAACATTTGCTGAATCTTTAATTACTAAGGCAAAACAGGATACACTGCACGCCCGCAGACATATCGCCAGATTCATTAACGACGCTGACGTCGTTAAGGAACTCTTTGGTGAAATCGTAGCTAAGATTGGCGACAGGCCGGGTGGATATACCAGAGTTGTAAAACTCGGAAGACGTCTTGGCGATGCTGCTGAAATGGCTATCCTCGAGCTGGTTGACTTCAATGAAGTTGCTAACCAGAAGGCTTCTGAAAAGCAGGAACAGAAAACTGAACGCAAAGAAGCTAAAAAAGCTGCCAAAGAGCAGGCTGAGGTTGAGGATGCTAAAGTAATTGAAGAATCTAAATAAGAATTACTTTTGAACTATATAAAAGAGTAACCCTCAAAAGGTTACTCTTTTTTTTATTATGTTAAATAAAATAGAATTTATAACAGCGGCTTTTTCCCTCCAGAAATTGCCATCGGCAACTCTGCCAGAGGTGATTCTTTGCGGAAGATCCAACGTTGGCAAGTCTTCATTCATCAATTCACTCTTCAACAAGAAAAATCTCGCAAAAACCAGCTCTATTCCTGGCAAAACCCGTTCGCTTAATTATTACCAGGTTGGAAATTCTTTCTTTCTGGTCGACCTGCCTGGCTACGGCTACGCAAAGGTAAGTAAGGAAGAAAGAAATTACTGGCAGAAAATTATGGAAGGATACTTCTCTTTAAGAAGAAATATTCTTCTTGCTGTACACCTAATCGACAGCCGTCACACACCAACTTCTCTCGACAAAGCACTCAACAGCTACCTGAAGGAGAACTCGATCCCTTATATCGTTCTTCTTAATAAGGTGGATAAACTCAATCAGTCTGAACTTGCAAAGGCAAAAAGGGAAGCTATGAAAACCTTTCCCGAACTCGTTCCGGGTGAAACCTTAATGTTTTATTCTGCCCTAAATAATACGGGGCACAGGGAAATAATGGAAAGACTTTCAGATTTGGAGAAAAAATAGATTTATTGTTGCTATTTTTAAAATCTAAATTTATATTTAGTCCGGTATATTATCTTAAAATCATTATATAGAGACACTGTTACGATGGCACTAGATAAATTAAAGAAAAGAATACTAATATTTTCAGTTATACCCCTGCTGGCTCTTCTTTTATTCTTTGTTGATGACCCTTTATTCAAAGGAATCACAATACTGCTGATCGTAATTTATGTCGGCTTTATTATCTTCCTGCGCGACTCCGTAAGGAGTGAAGAATCTTATCCGGCGCCTAATATAACAATTGAACCTCCTACATATACTCCTGATGACGGTGAAGCTATTACTATTATTTCCGGAACAAAAAATCTTGAAGTAATTACGGCAGATACCTATGTACCTGAACTTCACGCCGGGAAGAAAAACTTCTTTAAGCCACCGGACCTGAAAGAAAATTTTGTTAAGATTGCCAATGAAGCTTTCCCTGCAAATCTGGGGCACGACGAGCAGTTCTCGTTTCTGCTCGAAAAGATACTCACAATTATAAAGGAAGCCTATCTGGCTCATACGGCTGTCTTCTTCTGGTACAATAAGAAGAAGGAGAAGCTTACTCTTGAACGCTACGTTTCAAGCTCTACCGACATTACGCAGAGAAAGTTCGACCTGGAAGACGACATTTTGAGTAAAATTGTCCAGAAGGAAGAACCCGAAATACTGACCGAAATTACCCCAACAGCTGAGGCGGACGTAATAAGATATTACTCATCTGTTCAGGGAATTAAAAGCTTTGTTGGAGTGCCACTTTATTACGGCAAGAACCTGGCCGGAATTCTGGCACTCGACTCAAAGGTGGGAGATGCCTTTGGAATTGAGACCGTTTACTCGCTCGGAAGATTTGTCCGCGTCATTTCTATTGTAATTGCACTCTTCGACGAGAAATACAGCGACTCACTTGCTGAAAAGAAACTTAACGGACTACTGGGGCTTTTGAATGAAGACAAGTTCTTCAACAATGAAGAAGAGCTTTTCCATTCACTGGAAGGAGCGTTAAAAAACCTTCTGCAATGGGACGCATTTACTTTTGTTTTCTTTAAGCCTATGGAACAGAAGTTCAAGTCTGCTAAGATTGTAAACAACACCTCCCTGAAATACATAGGTGAAAATCTTGAAGTTGAGTTAAACGGAACACTAGTCGGTAAATCAATTGTCAACGGCATGCCCGTTAAAATAGATGATACCTCATCCTCAGGATTTATACGCTTTTCGAAAAGCGAAGATGTCTCATTTGACGGCTCCTTTATGGCAATACCCCTTGTTTACGACAACCAGAGCTATGGCGTGCTCTGTTTTGAAAGCCTGAAAAAAAATGCCTACACGAATGCCGACGTTCACTTCATGAGGAATACCGCCAGAATTATAGCCTTTATTGTCTACTCTTTCTCAGCGCAGTCGGTACTGAAGAAACTCCTTTCGGTTGATATTGAAACAAAAACTCTGAACAGAGATACATTTATAGAAAGAATGAACGCGGACCTGCAGAAGTCGCAGAGCCTGAACATTCCGGGCGCAATTGTTCTGGTGTACATAGATGATTTTCTTGAGCAGGAATCGCTCTTCGAGGGAAATCCATTCCCGAAGGTGCTGAAATCCGTTGCACAAACGATCTCCGAGGAGACCAATGTGACGAACCTGCTCGGAAGGATCTCCGAAAGAGTCTTTGGAGTATACTTCTTCAATACCACAACAAAAGATGTCTTTCTGTGGGCTGAAAAGTTAAGGGTAAAAATTGCACGCAAGCCTATTGCCGTTGTTTCAAAGCAGACAACATTTACGGTTTCAATAGGCGTTGCATCCACGTTTAATAAAACCAGTGCCGAAGAAGTGCTCCAGAATGCCGACCTGGCCTTGAAGAAGGCTTTGGAAAAGGGCGGCAATACTGTAAGAAACATTAACTAAGCTCCCCGGAGCTTTTTATAACTAAACCGTTATCTATGAATAATTTTGTAATTATAGTTCTTGACGGAATCGGTGCAGGAGAACTGCCGGATGCCGGTAAATATAAGGATGCGGGCAGCAATACACTTGCAAACATGGCCAGGGTTTTGGGCGGCATGAATCTGCCAAACCTTCAGGCAATGGGCCTCGGCAACATTACTGATATAAAGGGGGTAAGCAGGGCAGATAAACCCATGGCTTCCTTTGGCAAGATGAACGAGGTTTCAAACGGCAAGGATTCAACAACAGGACACTGGGAAATTGGCGGCGTTAAGGTTGAATTCGAATTCCCTTACTACCCGGATGGCTTTCCTGAAGAGCTGATTCAAAGATTCCTTAAGGCAACAGGCGAAAAAGGGGTGCTTGGCAATAAACCGGCCTCCGGAACAGAGATTATTAAGGAGCTTGGCGACGAGCACGTGAGGACAGGTTTCCCGATCGTTTATACCTCCGCAGATTCAGTCTTTCAGATTGCGGCACACGAAAGTGTGATACCTCTCGGGAGGCTTTATGAAATATGCAAAATAACTCGTAATGAGGTCTTAACAGGCAAAGATTCTGCCGGAAGGGTAATTGCAAGGCCTTTTATCGGAGAGAGCGGCAATTACACAAGAACAACAAACCGGAAAGATTATTCACTCGATCCTGAAAAGGATACCATCCTCGACGTCTTAAGCAATAACGGTATTAACACTGTTGCAATAGGAAAGATAAACGATCTTTTTAATTACCGCGGCATTAAGGTCATTGAAAAAACAAAATCTAACCTCGAAGGGATCCAAAAGCTGAAGGAATATACACAGAAGGCAAAAGACAGTCTTATATTTGCCAACCTCGTGGATTTCGACGTCTACTACGGCCACAGGAACGATCCTGAGGGCTTCTACAAGGCACTCCGGGAATTCGACACTGAACTGCCCGGAATTCTATCTAATCTTGATGAATCCGACTGCCTCATTATCACCTCGGATCATGGCAACGATCCGACAGACATCAGTACCGACCATACAAGAGAGTATGTGCCTTTACTCTTCTACAGGAAGGGTAAAGAGGGCAAAAATTTAGGCATAAGAGAGACGTTTTCGGATGTGGCCCAGACTGCAGCCCGGTTCTTCGGAGTAGATAATTCCCTTAAAGGGACAAGTTTTCTTTGAAAATTAAGCGGAAAAAAGCACAACTCCGCTTGCTTTTTCATTTTCTAAAAGATAAATTAGCTTGAAAAAAGGCTGCGGGGGACTAAATTTTCCGTATTCTTTTACTTACTGAAAAAAGGTGTATTGTTTAATTATTTGTCTTAATAGTCCGACTATAATGACAAAAATACTTCTCTAAATTCTGATTAGTGGCAGGAAAATATCATAGCCCAAATAAATATTAGCTGAAACTTTTAACAGGTAATCCAAATATTAGCATGAGGTCAAATTGATTTTAGGCAGGGTAATCGGAACGGTCTGGTCGACAAGAAAAGACGAGAACCTCGTTGGTGCAAAATTTCTGATCGTAAGAGAACTGAATCTGGATTATACCGAAAAAAGTAACTTTGTAGTTGCTGTTGATAGTGTTGGCGCGGGTATAGGCGAGGTTGTACTGGCTGCAACGGGAAGTTCTGCACGCCAGACCACATTCACAAAAAACAAGCCTATCGATGCGGTAATTATGGCAATTGTCGATAAGCTCGACATTTCCGTAAAAGAACACTCCCATCAGGACGAAAAAGAGAGTGCATAAAGATGCTTCTTGGAAAAGTGATCGGCACAATTTGGGCTACTAAAAAATATAGTACGCTTACCAGCTATAAAATGCAGTTTGTTCAGCCATTGAACGGAAAGCTGGAAAAAACGGGTGAGCCAATTATAGCTATCGATACAATAGGTGCAGGACCGGGTGAAATCATCTATTACATAACGGCCAGCGAGGCTGTTATTCCTATGGATGTGGACATGGCTCCTGTGGATGCCTCTATTGTTGGAATAGTTGACTATATAAATTTAGATCACTAAACCAGGAGGAGAGTTAAAGTGAAGATTACAAAGCAATATACCAATCGGGAGAGCCAGTCTCTCGATAAATATTTGCAGGAAATTGGAAAAGTGGATCTGTTAACTCCCGACGAAGAAATTGACCTTGCCGTCAGCATTAAGAACGATGACCCCGTAGCACTCGAAAGGCTTGTTAAAGCCAACCTCCGCTTTGTAGTCAGCGTTGCCAAGCAATATCAGAATCAGGGGCTGTCTTTAGGTGATTTGATCAATGAAGGGAATTTGGGACTCATAAAAGCGGCAAAGCGCTTCGATGAAACCAGGGGTTTTAAGTTTATCTCCTATGCCGTCTGGTGGATCCGTCAGTCCATTCTGCAGGCTCTGGCCGAACAGTCCAGAATCGTCAGGCTCCCTTTGAACAGGGTAGGCGCCTTAAATAAAATAGGCAAGGCATACAGCAACCTCGAGCAGGAATTTGAACGGGAACCGAGTGCAACAGAACTTGCACAGGAACTCAGCATGGATATCAGTGAGGTATCCGATACGCTGAAGATCTCGGGCCGCCATGTTTCCATGGATGCTCCGTTCATGCAGGGCGAGGAAAACCGCCTGCTGGATGTAATCCAGAACGACCAGCAGCCTTCACCCGACTTTAATTTAATGTCTGAATCTCTTAAAAATGAAATTGAGCGCGCCCTTTCAACACTTACCGACAGGGAAGCAGAGGTTATAAAACTCTATTTCGGGCTCAATAAGGAACATTCGCTCACACTCGAAGAAATAGGTGAGAAATTTAACCTTACACGCGAAAGAGTAAGACAGATAAAGGAAAAGGCAATCCGAAGACTCAGACACGCCTCCAGAAGTAAGAATTTACGTGCATATTTAGGTTGAATTGTTTACTTTTGGCTAATGATTATAGAAAAATTATTTAAAATATTGCTATTGGGGACCATTCTTGCTTTTATAGTAGGCTGCTCCCCTTCTTCTTATGCCCAGAGATATAAATCGGGAAAGAAGCATAAGTCTACCCTGACGACCAAGAAAAGCAAAAAGAAAGGTTCTTCTAAGAAGAAGTCTTCCAGGAAAACTTCTTCTAATAAGAAAAAATCTCCCAGCACACCGCGCTTTTCTCCTGAAAACCAGATGGCAGAAGACGATACGCTCGACACTCCTATGGACAACGTTTCAGACGAGGAGGATGGTGAAGACCTTCCGACTGAAAAAGACGTCATCAGTGTCTCTCAGTTAGTGGAAAAGTATGTCTCGGGAAACCAGTACGCTGAACCGAGCGACTCTATTAACATGAAAGAAAAGATTATTATGGAGATCATCAAGTATCTGGATACTCCATATAAGTTTGGCGGCGTAACGAGCAAGGGGATTGACTGCTCGGCTTTTACGAGAACTGTTTACAACAGTACGTTTTCCTTTGAGCTCCCGCGTACGGCGCGCGAACAGTATCAGCAGGGAGAGGAAATTGACGACATGTCGCAGTTAAAGTTCGGCGACCTCATTTTCTTCAATACCCGCCGCAGAGTCAGGCCTGGACACGTTGGGATCTACCTGGGCGATAATCTTTTTGCCCATTCATCAAGCCGTCAGGGCGTCATGGTATCCTCCCTTAGCACCGAATACTACAACAAAAGATTTATGGGCGGAAGAAGATTTGAAAATCTTACAGTTAAATAAACTGCTTCTTCCCGAAAGAAAGGATATTTTTACTAATAAAGATGGCGCGATTTAAGATATACCTCGAGTACGACGGTACACGCTATAGCGGCTGGCAGGTGCAGAAGCAGAGCCGCACGGTTCAGGGCACGCTTCTGGACGTAGCAGAGAAGATCTTCAAGGAAGAGAAAGTAGACATACAGGGCTCGGGCCGAACCGACAGCGGAGTGCATGCCTTGTGCCAGGTGGCCCACCTCGAGGTCAAAACCATGCTGGCGCCGGAAATCATTAGAATGAAATTTAATGACAAGCTCCCGCACGACATTAATATACTGGAAGTTGAAAAAACACACCCGAAATTTCATGCCCGCCATGATGCCGAAAGCAGAAGCTATATATACCAGATCTCTAAAAGAAGAACCGCCTTCGGAAAACCCTACGTGTGGTGGATAAAGGACAGACTGAACTTCAGGGCGATGGAAAACGCCTCAAAGCTCTTTCTGGGCATGAAGGACTTCCGTTCCTTTTCAGATGACGACAAGCTGGAAAAATCCACCAAAGTTATGATAGAAAATATCATCCTGAAGCAGGAGGGCGACCTAATTTTAATCCGCATTCAGGGCTCACACTTCCTCTGGAAGATGGTAAGAAGGATGGTGGGCGTATTAGTTGAAGTAGGACGCGGAAATATGTCCGAAAAGGATATCATGCACTTTCTTAAAAGCAATTCACAGGAGCCTGCAAAATATACTGCTCCTCCGTCAGGGCTTTTTCTTGAGCAGGTTATCTATAAAGGGGAGACTTTCAGGGATATGGTATCCCCCATAACAGGCTTCCTTCTTAAATTTTAGACTATCACTAAGAAACCGGCTCCACGTCTTAAAGCCGGTCTGATTTCTTTATAGCTTTCACTTCCATTATTATATGAATTTTTAGCTTAATCTTTGTAAATTCATATATCAGCTTTGAAGGAAAATTATGAAGAATATGGACCGGATTTCCAGACTGACAGCACTACTTATTATTCTTTTCAGCATAAGCCATACCACAAGGGCACAACTGAAAGATTCCCTCATTACTGAGGAGATAGCCCCTGGCGTTACTTATTCAAAAATCTTCAGGTTGCAGGATACTCTCTCAATCAACCTGCTTAAGATCGACTTAAGGCAGGGGGACTATTACATAAGGGCAGCTAAGGCGCGCGACAGGCTGCTTGGAAGGGAAAAAACAAGCAGTATGGCCGCAAGATTTCAGGACAGCACGCATGAGGTCCTGGCTGCCGTAAATGCCGACTTCTTTAATATGAAAACCGGTGAAGTGGAAAACAACATGGTAATTGAAGGGCAGTTCTTAAAGGCCCTCCGTGTTACCGATTCCCCATATGACCCCTCGCATAAAATCCATTCGCAGTTTGCATTTACGTACAATAAAAAGCCCCTGATTGAGAAGTTCAGCTTTTCCGGTGAAGTCATTCTGCCAGGCGGAAATAAAAACAGCCTCACTCGCATAAATTCCACTGCCGACAGCAATTCTTTCACATTATATAACTTTTATGAGGGAGCTGAAACGCCTGAGGCGAAAGGGAACCTGGGCGAGTCTGAGGTTGAGCTGACCCCGGTAATGACACAGTCGGATACTTTTTTGTGTGTTGCTTCCAGCAGCGTTCTTTTAGGAGGCAGGCATGCAATTACAAAAGGGAAATCCATTCTTAAGGCAACAGGCAACCTTAGCCAGGTGCTTCAGAACAGCGTTAAGTATGGCGACACATTAAAAGTAATTGTAAGGCTTAACCCCTACTACAAGGGGATCCGCACCGTTACAGGAGGGTGGCCACAGATTGTACGCAGCGGAATGAATTTGGCAGATGAGGTTGACAGTACTGAGGGTACATTCCCAAAGTTCTCTAAGGTTAAGCATCCAAGAACAGGCATTGGCTTTTCAAGCGACAGCTTAACCATATATTTTATTACCGTAGATGGACGCCAGGAGTCGAGCAGCGGTGCAACGTTAAAAGAGTTCGCCGATCTCATGATTTCTGAAGGTATTTATAACGGCCTAAATCTCGATGGCGGCGGCTCAACCACAATGGTCATTGACGGTAATGTTGTTAACCACCCTTCGGACAAGGAAGGGGAAAGGCCAGTAGGAAATTGTCTTCTGCTTATTAGAAGCACAAAGGCAGATAATGAATAAATAACTAAATTTAATGACGAGAGGATATTCTGATGAAAAAAATATTTATTGCTTTGTTCTTTTTACTTCTGGGCACACTTGCCCCGGCTCAGACGGCAAAGGTTAAAACGGGTGATGATCTTCTTCTTACAAAGTACTTTAATTTAATTAAGGGAAAAAAGATCGGCCTGGTTACAAACCATACCGGACTGCTTTCAGACGGACGCCATATTGCCGATGCACTGCATGAAAACAAGGACGTTAAGCTTATTGCTCTCTTTGGCCCTGAACACGGTGTTAGAGGCGATACCACGGGTGCAGTTGAAAACGCAGTGGATAAAAAAACCGGCGTTCCGGCTTATTCACTCTACGGCAAGACCTACAAGCCTACACCCGAGATGCTAAAAGGGGTTGAGGTCCTGATCTATGACATACAGGACGTGGGTGCCAGGTTCTATACCTATATTTCCACACTCGGCCACATTCTGGAAGCCGGAGCCGAGAATAACATTCCCGTAATAGTGCTCGACCGCCCGAACCCTATAACAGGACTGCATGTAGACGGCTTTGTAACAGACGATTCACTCCATTCCTTTGTCGCCTTCGGAAAAATTCCGGTTCAGCATGGAATGACAGTTGGTGAACTGGCTGAACTTTACAATGGCGAAAAAATGCTTGCAGGGGGGCGTAAGGCTAATCTTACCGTTGTTAAGATGGAAGGGTGGAAAAGGAGTATGTGGTACGATCAGACGGGCCTCAAATGGGTTAAGACATCTCCAAACCTTCCTGTACTTGAAACTGCCGAGGTATACCCCGGTACATGCTTTTTTGAAGGCGTTAATATTTCTGAGGGCAGGGGAACAGACAGGCCTTTCCAGTACATTGGTGCCCCATGGGCCGACGGAAATAAAATAGCACAGACATTGAAGGCTAAGAACATAAAAGGCGCTGACTTTAAGGCTGTTGAATTTACCCCTAAGATTCTCCCAAATAATGCAAGGCCTCCAAAATTCAATGGAAAAGTGTGCAAGGGTGTTTACTTAAGTGTAAAGGACAGGAACAGTTTTATGCCTGTTGAAGCAGGAGTATATCTTCTCTGGGCGTTTAAGCAGACAGGAGCCGACAGCCTTAAATGGAGAATTAAAGCAATTGACCAGCTTGCCGGAACCGCACGCCTTAGAACTATGCTTGATCAGGGGAAGACTCCTGAAGATATTATAAAATCCTGGCAGAAAGAGCTCGCCGATTTCAAGAAAATAAGGTCAAAGTACCTGTTGTACAAGTAAGAAAAACAGTAAAGGTGTCGGGGATAGAATATTTCCCGACACCTTTTTTGCTGCTTTAAGATGTAGTTATCATGCGGATATTTTTATTCCTCTTTCTTCAGATACTTGTCGAACCAGCCCGTCATTTTGTTCATCGCATCAAGCCTTGTTTCCCTTCTCTGCCATCCGTGTCCCTCGTTTGAATATTTTATGAAGGTGGCGGTTTTGCCGTTTGCCTTTAATGAATCGTAGAACTCAACTGATTGCCTGAAGGGCACCACAAAATCTGAATCCCCGTGCACTATCATTAAAGGAGTCCTTATGGCTTTGGCATATACTACCGGTGAAGACATCCTGTAGAGGTCCTTGTGCTCCAGGCTGTCGCCCAAGCGGTCGCGGAAGAAATATTTTACGACCGGATGCAGCCTCGGGACCCATATACTCCTCCAGTCCGTAATGCCGAACCAGTCCACGGCTGCGGCAAAAACTTCCGGGTAACGCCCTACTACGAGGTTTGTAAGATAGCCTCCATAGGAGCTGCCGGTAACACCAATTCTGTGTTTGTCCACCTGTGGCACCGATGAGAGGTAAAAAGCGGCGTTTGCAACGTCGTCGCAATCCTCAATGCCTATTCTGTAACGGTCCGATTCCTCGAAAGCCTTTCCGTAGCCCGCGCTTCCGGTATAGTTTATGTCAAAAACAGCGTATGCGCGCGTTGCCAGGTATTGGCGCAGCGCGCTCCAGGAGAGTCCGTCGTGCATAGATGGGCCGCCATGGAGAAGGACGATGGCAGGAAGCGAGTGATCTTTTTTTGAGGTGTCTGGAATTAAAAGCATCCCCTCAATATTCCGGCTTCCGGACTTGTAGTTTACAACTACAGGAGATACAAGATCTTTTAGATCCTCAGGCGAATTGTGTGTTACCTGAAACGTCTTTTTAGAAACCATATCGAAAATAAAAAGCTCTTCGGGGAAAACGGGTGTGGAATACTGAAATGACACTTTTTTCTCGTCGGATGAAATGTTTATACCCCTAATCATGCAGTTTTTCCCGTACAGGAATTTTGCTTTTACTCCGGGTGTCTTTAGATAGAGCGACCACTCCATTCTTTTATTCCTGTTTGAAACGAATATCAGTGAGCCGTTTCGTAAGACCCTGAAATCCCTGTCGTCACCCTGGCCGAAAGTTTCCTGGCGGATATCCGTGCCGTCATATCTCATGCTCCAGATTTTTGTCCATCCAGTTTTTGCCGAGAGGTAATAAAGCCTCATGCCGTCAGGCGACCACTCAATGGGGCTTCCATAGGGGGAAAATATCCATACAATCCCTTCTTCATCAAGGACTTTGTGGTCATCAATATAAAGCTCGTTTTTGCCGAACATTTCCGGTGACTTTTTTATATGTGCCAGCTGCCCTTTTCCAGAAACCCTGGACCATATATAGCCCTTTCCTCCGAAGGCAATATCACTGCCGTCGGGCTTTATATCCCATCTTGAATTCAGTTCTCCTGAGGCTTTGTGTGAAATGGAGCCATCCGCGAGATTAACAATGCAGACGCTGCTGCTTCCGCACTGTATGGCAAGGCTTTTCCTGTCCTGAGAAATTCGCGGTTCTCCCGAAATGCTGTCTTTAAGAGGAAACTCTTTCTGAGTGTTTTTTCTGAGGCTGTAACTCCAGAGCCGGTTATCGGAGGTAAAATAGAGCGTGTCTCCGTTTTTATTCCATACTGCAGGTGAGGTGGTTTTAATTGCTTCTAGTATTTCAAATGATAAAGGTTTCTGGGCTGAAACATCTGTTTTTAAGGAAAAGAGGATGATAAGTAGCGGAATAAATTTTCTCAAATGGTTCTGGTGCATATTGGGGCTCCGATATGAATTATTTACAAAAAAGGCGCCTTTAGTAAGGCGCCTTTTTTAAGGACAGGTACTAGTAATATAATCTGAAGCCAAGCTGCATTGACCTCGGCATATAGGTTCCGGTCGGTTTTCCGTAGTTTAACAGAGGAGTGCCGCTTGCGTCTTCCATTCTGCCAAAATATCCTGAAGAATTAAACCAGTTGCCGGCGTTATAGGCTTCCAGTGTAATTCCCAATTTTAAGTTACCCGGAAATTCGAAGTATTTTGTAAGCCTCAGGTCCAGTTCCTTGTACCAGTTTCTGATCTTATTCGGATTAGCTATATCCCAGCGCTGACCGTTGAGCCAGTCGTCGGTAAAGCTGTTATCGTTATTGATATCCTGTCCGATGTATCTAGAAAATGGTGTCGGGCTTGCAAGTGTAAAGATGCCTCCGAATTGGATTCCGAGCGGGAAGTCGTAGGAGAAGTTAAGGACAAAGCGGTGGCGTTCGTCGAGGTTACTTCTCTGCATGTAATACAGTGACTTCAGGACGTAGCTATTGGCGTCGTTCTGGGAGTAGGTCCAGGAGAGAGTGTAAGCCAGCTGGGCAAACATGTCACCCTTACGGAAAGTTATAGTAGAGAGTATTCCGTAGTATTCGGCCTTACCCATGGCGGAGTATAGGTCCATATTGCCGAAGTTGTTACTTATAGCTCTTGTCTTCAGGCTTGGTATATAGTAGTTGGCGTTATAGGACTTATAAATACGGTCGTAATGTTTCCAGACGTAGTCGGCCGATATAGCAAAGTTTTCACTAAGCTGGTGGCTGAAGCCGACGGACCAGTTAAAGATTCTGGGGACGTCCATATTGATGTCAACCAGGTAAAGGTCCGGTTTTGCCGTGCCTTTTCCGCTTAAGATCTGCTGCTTGAGCGCGTTGACGTCAGTAGTGCCCGGGTTCTGGATTGTATAGATTTTCCAGTTGGAATAGAGCCACTCAAAATACCCTAAGTAGCCTACTGTCCTGTCGTAGAAAAGTCCCGCCCCGCCGCGCAGGAACGTCAGGTTGTTGCCGAAAAGGTCGTAGTTAAAGCTGAAGCGCGGGCTGAAATTGTTAAGCGTGTTCTTTCTGTTGCCGCGGTTGAGGTAATTTGAAGGAACATGGTTTACAATTGCAGTATCATTAACCCATGGCACCGTGTAGTCGTTATTCAGCATATTGATCTCACCATCCCAGCGAAGTCCGTAGTTGATGCTGAGGCGGTCGGAAACCTGCCACTTGTCCTGTATGAAGGCACCAAGTGCCCAGCCGCTGGTCTTTCCTCTTGCCTCATCGGTTGAATTGGGGTTGTTGGCTCCTATGCCGATTAAGGCCTGGTATGGAAGCTTGCTCGTATCGGTGGTAAAGTTGAACTGCCCCTGAGCGTAATACGGGAACCAGGGGGCGGCACGAAGGTTCTCTACTTCAATTCCGGCCTTGAAGACGTGGGGACCGGTCATGAATGTAAAGCGGTCAATAAGCCCGTAATGGTCCTCGCTTAACTGTATCGGGAAGTCTCCTCGTCCAAGCTGAATACTGGGATAGATGTATGCGGGTCCCGATGACATCGTAGGTTCATTATGCCTCCAGGCAAGATACCTGACAGTTAGTTCGTTCATGACGTTCTGACTGAACATGTGTGTATGTCTTAAAGAAAGGTCATTAACCTTATAGGTCCCATGCAGGCCTGCCTGGTAGGCCACAACGCCTCCGAAGTAAAACTTTGCATCGGTATATCTGGTATTCCAGTTCAGGTCAAGTACGTTGTCCTGGTCCAGGTAGTGCGTAAGGGCAACCGAGCCGATGTGGTTTACTCTTGGCGACTTGAATGTTCCGGCATAGCCCTGCCAGAGCGTAGGGTTAAATTTAGGCTGCCCCGGAATAACATCAATAAAGTTATTAATGTTCTGAAGCTCATAGGTTAAAGCATAGAATGTCTTATCTTTTACGATCAGACCGGAAACAGAAATTCCAGCCTGCTGGCGGTTATAGTCGGGCACAGTTGTCTGGAATGGTCCGCGCGCCAAAAAGGACTTGTTCTGGAAGTTCCCGAAAGTTGTCAGGTGGAAGTCGTTGCTGCCGCGTTTAGTAATTGCTGAAATGATAAACGATCCTCCTCTTGTATATTCGGCGTCATAAGCATTAAGTAT
>JBLMYS010000344.1:0-7320 GCA_050258415.1 Acidobacteriota bacterium
CAGGCAGAAAAAATTCGGCACAAACGGAGAACTCTTCCAAAAACAGGACGAGCTGATGAAACCCATTCAGAACAGGGTTTTTGACTCAATTAAAAAAGTCGCCGAAGAACAGGACCTCGATTTTGTATTTGACAGAAGCGGCGATGTTCTTTTCCTGTATGCCAAAGAGAAGTACGATATTACAAATCTTGTGTTACAAAAATTAAAATAATGCTGCATGGAAATAAAATTAAAAGACGCCGCCGACTTAGTCGGCGGCTATATTATTGGTGATGAAAATCTTATAATCGAAAATATTGCTAAAATTGAAGAAGCAAAGAAAAACGATTTAACATTCCTTTATCTCCCCTCCTACGAAAAATACTTTTCAACTACTCAGGCTTCGGCCATACTTGTTAAACCAGATTTCCCCAAAACCAGAACAGATATTACTTACATAGAAGTAAAAAATCCAAACGCCGCATTCCTGACCATAATTAATCACTTCTTCAAACCGGAATTTCGTTTGACCGGAATAGATGACTCTGCTTATATTGCACCCGGCGTTTCAGTGGGTAATGGCACAACAATCGGGAAAAATGTCGTCATCTCCGAAGGCTGCCAGATTGGCAGTAACGTGAAGATATTCCACAATACTGTTCTTTTGGAAAATGTGACAGTAGGGGATAATACAACAATATTCCCTAATGTAACAGTGCGCGAAGGCTGCAAAATTGGAAGCAGCGTCATAATCCATAGCGGAACCGTCATTGGCTCCGACGGATTCGGATATTCACCCGATCAACAGGGCGTATATCATAAAATCCCGCAAATTGGAATCGTAATTATTGAAGACGACGTTGAGCTGGGGGCTAACGTTACAATTGACCGCGCGGCTCTTGGGGCAACTATTATTAAAAAGGGCACCAAACTCGACAACCTGGTGCAGATTGCTCATAACGTCGTCGTGGGGGAAAATACTGTTATGTCTGCACAGACAGGGGTCTCCGGAAGCACTAAAATCGGCCGGAACGTCATTCTGGCCGGACAGGTTGGAGTTGTAGGACATATAGAAATTGCAGACAATGTGATCGTTGGCGCTAAAAGCGGGGTCTCAAAGGGATTGTCAAAACCGGGAACTTACTGGGGCTCCCCTGCTAAGGAACTCAAGGCGGCATTAAGACTTGAAGGACACGTTAGAAACCTTCCTGACTATGCCGGTAAAATAAAGGATCTGGAAAAACAGATCATGGAACTTAAGGAATTATTCAGAAATATCGAGTCAAAAAGGAATAAATAATGTTAGAAAAACAAAGGACAATCAGCAATGCCGTATCAATGTCGGGCACGGGGCTTCATACAGGCACCTCATGCACAATGACATTTAAGCCGGCACCTGAGAACTGTGGAATTAAATTCGTCAGAGTAGACTTGG
The DNA here is from genome assembly GCA_050258415.1 of Acidobacteriota bacterium. Taxonomy (GTDB): domain Bacteria; phylum Bacteroidota; class Ignavibacteria; order Ignavibacteriales; family SURF-24; genus JAAXKN01. Next base: position 1,415 of record JBLMYS010000344.1, read on the forward strand.
GAGGAAATCCTGAGATACCGGCTATTGCTGAGAATGTCGTTGATATATCAAGGGGAACAACAATTGGAATTGGTGAAGCCAAAGTACACACAGTGGAACACGTACTGGCTTCAATTGCAGGACTTCAGATTGACAATATCATAATTGAACTTGACGGCATGGAGCCTCCCATCGGCGACGGAAGCGCTCTGCCCTACGTTAATATACTTCTGGAGGCAGGCTTACAACAGCAGGAAGCACCAAAAGACTACCTCATTATCGATGAGACTGTTCAGTACCATAACGAAGAAGGACAAACCGATATAGTTGCCCTCCCACTGGATAACTTCAGGGTGACTGTTATGGTCGACTACCAGAACCCGGCTCTTGGAAGCCAGCACTCGGGGCTCTTTGACCTCGAAAAGGAATTTGTTAACGAATTTGCCCCTGCACGTACTTTCAGCTTTTTAAGCGAAATTGAAATGCTCGCCGACCGCGGCCTTATTAAAGGCGGCAACCTCGATAACGCCGTCGTAATCGTCGATAAACAGGTCTCAGAAGGAGAGCTCGAGGAACTGACTAAGAAAATCGGCCTCGAAGGGAAAATTACTCTGGGAAATACTGGTTTCTTAAACGACAAGACTTTAAGATTTAAGAATGAACCGGTCCGCCATAAGCTCCTGGATATGCTTGGCGACCTGGCTTTAATAGGCGCCCCCATTAAGGCACAGATACTTGCCGCGCGCCCGGGCCACAAGGCTAACGTCGAATTCGCAAAGCAGGTTAGAAAACTCTACCAGCAGAAGAAACTCGTTAAGAAATATCAGTTCGTCAAAACCGAGGGCGTGATTTTTGATGCAGACGCAATCCAGAGAATTCTGCCTCACCGCTACCCTTTCCTGCTCGTCGACAAGATTACCCACCTTGAGTTTGATAAAAAAGTAGTAGGCGTGAAATCAGTTACACAAAATGAGCCTTTCTTCCCCGGACACTTCCCCGGAAGACCCATTATGCCGGGAGTACTCATTGTGGAAGCTATGGCACAAACTGGCGGAATTCTTCTGCTGAATGCTTTCCTGGATCCATCAGAAAAACTTGTCTTGTTTATGCAGATAAATAACGTGAAATTCAGAAAACCTGTCATTCCTGGAGACCAGTTGGTAATGGAAGTTGAGCTCGTTAACAGGAAAAGCAAGACTGCTATTTTAACGGGAAAGGCTTACGTCAATAACGTTCTTGTAACTGAAGCCGAATTTATGGCTGCAATTATTGACAAAAACGACAATAAAGGAAAATAAGCGCAGATTTTAAGGCACCTGAAATGCCTTAGAATGCGGAACTATAAATATATTTACAATTTGATTATGAATAATATACATCCTTCTGCTATTATAAGTAAAAAGGCCCGGCTTGGAGATGAGATTACTATCGGCCCCGGCGCAATAATCCACGACGACGTGGAAATCGGCAACGGTTGCCAGATCGGCCCCTATGCAGTCATCTACGACGGGGCCAGAATAGGCAATCGCGTTAAAATCCATCAGTCGGCTTCTGTTGCACATGTGCCCCAGGACCTTAAATTCGGCGGCGAACCTACATTTTTCTACGTCGGCGACGATACTACAATCCATGAGTTCGTAACTCTTCACAGGGGAACTCATGAAACCGGATTCTCCAGAATCGGTAATAACTGCCTCTTAATGGCTTATTCACACGTTGCCCACGACACTGTTGTTGGCAATAACTGCATCCTGGCCAACGGAGTTCAGCTGGCAGGACACGTGGAAGTTGAGGACTGGGTCATAATTGGAGGACTTACACCGGTGCATCAGTTCTGCCGCGTTGGCCAGCATGCCATGATCGGTGGTGGCTTCCGCGCCGTGCAGGACGTACCGCCTTTTGTACTTGCAGGAAATGAACCTTTAAGGTATTCTGGACTTAATGTCATCGGCCTCAGGCGCCGCGGTTTCAGCAATGGCGATATTTCAGCGCTTAAACAGGCATACAACATTATTTACAACTCCGGACTTACTCTCTCTGAAGCAAAACTAAAAGTACGGGAAGAACTCTGCGATAATCAGTTTGCCATGAAGGTGGTGGAATTTTTCGACAAGTGCGGCAACAGAGGCTTCATACGCAGATGAAATGGAACCTCCTCGATACAGGCTTTAATACGGGCAGATTCAATATGGAATTTGATATTGAACTTGCCCGCAATTGCCCGGAGGATGAGGCTTTCTTCAGGCTCTACCGCTGGAAGCCATACTGCATCTCGCTCGGGGCAAATCAGAAGTTTGAGGATATCAACCTTCAGAAGGCTTCAGATCTGGGCATCGACGTTGTTAAAAGACCTACAGGGGGACGCGCAATTCTGCACGCAGATGAACTGACCTATTCGGTTGTCCTGCCTGCAAGGGCCGGTTTCTCCTCAACTGAGATCTACAGAAAGGTTAGCCTCGCGCTGGTAAGAGCCTTAAGAGGCTTTAACACAGGACTTGAAGCAGTTGAACTTGAAAACATTCAGCCGGATTTCTTGAGCCTCCTGAAAGACCCAACGGGAATTGCATGCTTTGCCTCTACGGCTAAAAGCGAGGTGAAATTCAAAGGGCAAAAGCTGATCGGAAGCGCACAGAGAAAAATGGGACACGCAATACTTCAGCACGGCTCTTTACTTTGCGGAAATTTTCATTTACAATTAATTGATTTTCTAAATCTGCCCGGCCATGAAATAGAAATAATTAAGGACGACCTTTTGCACAAGACAACCGACCTTGGCTCCATACTTGGAATTGAGATCGATTACGATTTTTTATCCGAAACCATAATTAAAGGCTTTGAGGACGAATGGAATATTGAATTTGTTAAACCAATCGGAACGGATTTTAAGTTATGAGTACACATACGGACTTCAGAAAAATCACCACAAAGACACTTTTCCTTTCCAAGCAGAAAGGGATAAAAATTGCTGCCCTGACGGCTTATGACTTTATTACAGCCAAGCTTTTGGACCAGGCGGGCGTTGACCTTATACTTGTTGGTGATTCGCTAAGTAACGTCTTCCAGGGAAATGAGACGACTCTTCCTGTAACGATGGACGAAATGATCTATCACACCAAGGCTGTCAGCAAGGGCGTCGACAGAGCCATGATTGTCGTTGACCTCCCTTTTATGTCGTACCAGACAAATATTGAGGAAGGCTTCAGAAATGCCGGCCGCATAATGAAGGAAACACCTGCCGGGGGCGTTAAACTCGAAGGCGGTGAAAGAGTTGCCGAAACAGTCAGAAAAATTACTGAGGCGGGAATCCCTGTCATGGGCCACATTGGCCTTACCCCTCAGAGCATCCACCAGTTCGGTAGCTATAAGGCCCGTGGAAAAGAAGAAGATGAGGCCCACCAGCTCCTTAAAGATGCAAAAGTCCTTGAAGAGGCAGGCGCATTCTCTATTGTCCTTGAGAAAATTCCGGCGGATCTGGCAAAGCAGATCACCGAAAGCATCTCAATTCCTACTATCGGCATTGGCGCCGGCGTGCACTGCGACGGACAGATACTTGTAACACCAGACATGCTGGGCTTAAATGTGGACTTCCATCCTCGTTTTGTAAGACACTACGCCAGCCTGGCGGAAAATATGGTGGATGCTGTTAAAAACTATGTGAAAGACGTTAAAGAAAAAGGGTTCCCCTCTGAAAGCGAAAGCTACTGATGGTTAGCCTTAAGTTTTAAGTGTTAAATTTTAAGTTTTAAGTGTTAAATTTTAAGTTTTAAGTTTTGAGTTTTGAATAAGAATGGTCATTATGAGAAAGTTACTTTATATTTTATTTCTGTTTATTAGTTTCTCTACGTTCATGCACGCCGAAACTGCTCCTCTAATAGAATCGTTTCTCGATGGTGCTATCATTTCCCAGATTTCAGGCGACGCAGGCGACATATGGGTGGCTACTTACGGCAAGGGAATCTATCATTTTTCAGCCAAAGACAACAGCTGGACTAATTACTCCACGGCAAAGGGAAACCTTCAGCAGGATTTCTTTTACTGCATTGCCGTAAATCAGGATTATGTCTGGGCAGGCTGCAGCGACGGGCTCTTTACGCTCGATAAGAAAACCAATACCTGGATGAAAAGAAAATTCGGCAAGGGCGGTGAACTTGGCCAGTGGGTGCGCGCGGTTGCATTCGACACTTCTATAAACACACTCTGGATAGGACGCTTCAAGTTCCTCACAAAACTTGAAATCGCAAAACAGAAGTACACAGACTATGATCTTACCATTAATGGTGACGCTAAGACAAACAACATTAAAACCGTTAAGGTCGACGGCGACAGCCTGGTCTGGTTCGGTACCGAGGTCGGAATCCACAAATATAACAAAAAGTTTGAGCTGGAAGATACCAGGGCACTCCAGTTTATAACAAGCAAAGATAACAATTTTAACGGCGACGGCGACGCCATCTCGCCTGCTGATATACTTTTTGAAACAAAAAATATCTGGTTCGGCCTCGATGAGTTCGTAACGCTCCAGAAACCAAACTTCAATATTGGAGGAGTATATTTTTACGACAGAAAGCTGGAATGGGAACGTTTCGGTAAGTCGAACGGCCTCCAGGCAAACGGGGTTTTCTGCCTCGCAAGAACAGGCAACTATATCTGGGCGAGCGTCTATGAATTCAACAAGACAAATAAAGAACAGATGGGCCAGGGTGTGGCACTCATTAACCGCTATACGAAAAAGGTTACAAGAATCAGTAAGGATGAACTTAACCTCAGAAGCGATAAGATACTTTCAATGTTCTATGATGGCAATAATATGTGGCTTGGAACCGAGGCCGGACTTCTGAGAGTAAAAATAACTAACGATTTTGCAATGCTGAAAAAGTAACTGAAATAAGGCTTTAATTTCCGGGCCTTATCCTCTTCTGTGGGGGATAAGGCCCTTTTTTTTAGACCCGCTCTATTTGGTGTTGTTATTCAATTTCAGAAACACTGTTCTGTACGGTCTGTAGATTTTTCATCAGATCCTGCATTCTGCCCTTAAGCGAGGCAAGCTCGCTTGCGAGATCCTCTTTATCGAATGACTGAAGACCCCGTTCGATGATTTTCTGTTTTGTAATGCTGAGAGAAGAAAGTGATGCGGCAATATTCAGATAATGCTGTGTTAACCTCTCAAGTTCTCTTAATATCTCCTTTTCCAATTTGGCACTCCTTGAGTCTTTCGTAACTAATTATTTGATACAATTATTTATGTTCGGAATTACCGTCATACCAAAATAAGCACCTTTTCTGATACTCACAAAGAATTAATTACATTTGACTGTAAAAGCCTAAAAACAAGGGCAAATCCTTTAAATTTTACGGTTTATTTAAAAAATTATGAATATTTTTATGGTTGGATTTTTGTATGAAATCCTGAGGAAAGATGTTCGGCAGGCTTCCCTGCCTGAATTGATTTCTGTCAAAAACCGGACAAGATAAATTAAACTGATATTATAAATTTCGAGGAAGTATGGTAAAGTTTTCTAAAGAAAGACTTGAAGAGCTAAAGAATAATTTTAAGGGCAAAAGGATTGCGATTATTGGCGATATGATGCTGGACTGTTACTTCTGGGGTGACGTAAAAAGAATATCTCCTGAGGCACCGGTACCTGTAATTGAAATTGACAACGAATTCTACCGCTTCGGCGGAGCGGCTAACGTAGCCCTGAATATACAAAAACTGGGGGGCATCCCGCTGCCTGTTGGAATAATTGGGTATGATAACCACGGATCAATATTCACATCCCTCATGGAAGAGGCTGGCATTGAGGCCAAAGGAATTATAATAGACGACACAAGGCCCACAACGGCCAAGACAAGAGTTATAGCACAAAACCAGCATATCGTAAGAATTGACCATGAATGCAAGGATTATATTGGAAAGGAAACTGAAG
>JBLMYS010000345.1:0-3518 GCA_050258415.1 Acidobacteriota bacterium
TTTGATCTAATTCTTTTTTCAGTATTTAGGAGATCTTTATTATGAGTTCTTTATTTGTCGGGCTCTTGTCCATTACATGGCAGCAGATTGTCATGATCGGAGTAGGCGGCCTGCTGATATATCTGGCAATTGCAAAAGAGTACGAGCCTTCACTTTTATTGCCTATAGGCTTTGGAGCAATACTGGCCAATATCCCCTTATCAGCAGCAATTTCGCATGGAGAGGAAAGAGGGGTATTAAACATTTTTTTTGACGCCGGGATACTGACAGAGATATTCCCTCTTCTTATTTTCGTTGCCGTAGGCGCAATGATTGATTTCTCGCCTCTTCTTAAGAAGCCTTACCTTCTCTTATTTGGAGCTGCGGCACAGTTTGGTATTTTCTTTACAATGATGGTTGCAACACTCTTCGGCTTCTCGCTCAAGGAAGCAGCCTCAATAGGCATTATCGGGGCAGCTGACGGGCCTACATCGATTTATGTGGCTACGAAGTTTGCCAAAGAGCTCCTGGGGCCTATTTCGGTTGCGGCATATTCATACATGGCGCTTGTACCTATTATTCAGCCTCCGGTAATCAAGGCGCTTACGACGAAGAATGAAAGAAGGATCAGGATGGAAAGCCACGCTAAGAGCGTATCCAAGACAGTACTGATCATCTTCCCAATTGTAATTACAGTATTTGCAGGCATTATAGCCCCCTCTTCGGCAGCTCTGATCGGGTTTCTGATGTTTGGGAATTTAATACGCGAATGCGGTGTATTGAATAAACTTTCCCTTTCGGCACAGAATGAACTGGCGAGTCTGGTTACGATACTTCTTGGAATCACAATAGCCTGCACGATGACGGCCGAAAGGTTCCTTCAGCCGCAGACGCTCATTATTATTGGCTTAGGGCTTGTTGCCTTTATTTTCGACACAGCAGGCGGAGTTCTTTTTGCCAAGTTCCTGAACATATTCTTAAAGAAGAAAATGAATCCAATGATAGGCGCCGCGGGAATTTCCGCTTTTCCGATGTCTGCGCGTGTAATACATAATATGGGGCAGGCTGAGGATCAGTTTAATTTTCTGCTTATGCATGCCGTAAGCGCAAATGTTGCAGGTCAGATAGGCTCTGTAGTTGCAGGCGGCCTTATTCTGGCCTTAGTCGGTTCAATGGTAATGTAAAGGAGGATAACATGATTACGCAGCAAGCTTTTGATAACTTCTGGAATGCCCTCATAATTACAGGTCAGGGAATGACAGGAATATTTATATTTATGGGGCTTTTTTACCTTGCCATTAAACTTCTGGACAAAATGTTTCCTTATAAAGCTGAAAAAAACGAGCAGGAAGCTGAAATGGAAAAGGTTGGCTAGAGACAGATCTGCAGTTCCAGGCACACGCCTCAGCGATGCGTGTGCCTAAAGTTTTTTCTGTTTTTTCATTTCATCCAGAATTCTAAGTTTGGCAGTGAGGATCTCCCTGGTATCAAAGCCCAGGTTATGGCCGATACTTTTAATCATTTGGTCTTCGTACCTGTCCAAAAGCTCATCCACAAAAACAAGTCTCCACAGGTTTTCCAGTATCTCCAGTTTTTCTTTACTGTTAAAGCTTTTTTTAACCAGTGAAGTATATTCATAAATGCTGCTGCTTTTTTTGACGGAGTTCTCAGCCAGCAGCATCAGTTCCTGAACGTATTCAGGTTCAATCTTGAAAGTGGATCTCATAATAGAGACAATCTTTGCCCTTTCACCGGCATCAAAATTATTGTCGGCGTTTGCAATCTCAAGGAATAATGCGCATGTGGCAATCTGGATTCTTTTTATATAGTTCAGGTCCTCCGGGTTTTCATCTTCTTCAGGTACATTGCCAATTGTAAATAAGTCTTTAAGAAACATCATATTTCTTATCCCGGGATGTTAAAGCTAAGTATAAAAATAAATAAAACCTTTATTTAAGCAAATGGCAAACTAGCCCCCGGAGGCCTCGCTCTGGGAAGCCCCGCTAATATAGCCTCTTTCCGTTGTATCCACCCAGCTTGCCAGGACAATGTCGCCGGTTACATTAACCACCGTACGAGACATATCGAGCAGGCGGTCCACGCCGAGAATAATGCCAATTCCCTCGGCCGGAACGCCTATGGTCTGGAGCACCATTACGACCATAGGAAGGGAGCCTCCCGGCACGCCTGCGGTGCCGACTCCGGCAAGAATGGATAAGAGGACCACCATGAGCTGCTGCCCCAGGCCAAGGTCTATACCGTAGAACTGAGCCAGGAAGAGCACCGTAATGCCTTCATAGAGGGCCGTGCCGTTCTGGTTTGCCGTGGAGCCTACGGTCAGGACAAAGTTTGTGATGTCCTTATCGAGTTTAAGTTTGTTAATTGCCACGCGGATTGAGGTTGGGAGCGTTGCATTAGATGAACTGGTGGAGAATGCCGTAACGAGGACTTCCGTAATATTCTTAAAGAAATGAACGGGGCTTTTCTTTGCGGCATATTTAATTATAAAGCCGTAAGTAAACAAAAGGTGGATTGTAAGGGCCCCCATCACAACGAGCACATATTTTAAGAGCATGGAAATTATCTGAAAGCCCAGTTGTGAGGCGGTTGAAAATATGAGTGCCGCCACGCCGTAGGGTGCAAGCTTCATTGCAAAATCAATTATTTTCATTACGACGTCATAGACGCCCTGCATAGTTTTTGTAAGGTATTCCATGCGTTCAGGCTTGCAGCGCGTCATAGCTATGCCGAAGATGAGGGCAAAGAACATAATGGATAAGAGTCCGCCACCCTGGTAATTGGGGTCAAACGCGCTTACTATTTCGACGAACGGGTTTCTTGGTATTATATCGACAAGTATCTGAAGGAACGTTTTGGATTCCCGTGCCGAGGTGACGATCCCCGAGACAGCCTGGTTATTGTTTAATGTCTGCATAAGGGCCTCTCGGCTAGCGCCTGAGATTCCACTGCCCGGTCTTACGAGGTTTACTAGTGAGATGCCAATAAGAACAGAAAGAGCCGTTATTATGATGGTAAAGAGGAGCGATTTAACGCCTACGCGGCCTATTTTATGCACGTCGCTAAAGTCTGCCACCCCAAGGACAATAGCCGTAAAAATAAGGGGAATAATGATCATGAAGATGAGTCTTAAGAAAACCTGTCCAAGGGGGTAAGAGACATTTGAAACAATCCACTGGATCTCCGGGCTTCCGTTGAAGAAAATATTACAGAAGAGTCCAGCAAGGAGTCCTGTAGCAAGCCCGATAAATATTTTAACGTGAAGTGAAAGTTTTCCTCTTTTCATTCTGCCGCCGGCTTTAGTAACGGGTTAAAGAATATACAAATTTTAGACTGAATAAGTTAATGAAATAAATGTTAATTTTCCCTTGCCTTTTTCAAGGTTTAAGTTATTATTTTGGCCATGAATAAAATTAAATTAGGGAGATAAATTGGCTGTAATTGCAATCGATCTGGTATCTACGGGTCTTACCAGTGCGGCTTTAGGAAACTCCGGCAAAGTCCTGTTTAAAGAATCTCTT
>JBLMYS010000346.1:0-7664 GCA_050258415.1 Acidobacteriota bacterium
GTTTCACTTATAAAACTCTGTTCGCCGAAGCCCCCGAAAAATGAGGTGAATAAGTTGAGTTTCCCTTCCTTGTAGTTCATGTTCAGCCCGCCGAAATTCATTTTGTTGGTTGATGAGCTGAAGTTAACCGACCCGTTATAGTTATCCATAGTGTTTTTCTTCGACACCAGGTTCAGAATGTAGGCTCCTCCTTCGGCACTTTCCTTGGCGCCGGGTGCAAGAATAACCTCCACCTGATCAATCATCGAAGCCGGCATCTGCGTAAGCATATTGCCCGGCATTTCAAAGGGGCGCCCGTCCATCTGAAGCTTTACCGACTGCCCCCTTACTGTTATACTGTTGTCGGACGGGTTTACTTCCACGGCCCCTGAATTCTTCAGGGCGTCTGTAACAGAGCCGATGCTCCCGGGCACGCGGTCCATATTTATAACCTGACGGTCCACCTTGAACTCAATCATAGGCCTGACGGTCTGTACAACAATCTCCGGCATCTGAATTACAGTCGATCTTAGCTTAAATAGCCCCACACGCGGCGTCTCCTCAAGATTCACCGAATCCAGCGTCTTCGTCTGGTAGCCCATCATTGAAAATTTAATTCTGACATTTCTTTTTTTGATGTTATCAACTGAAAAGTTTCCCTTCTGGTCGGTAGTCCCGCCGCCGAGATTTTTATTATCCAGGCGCGACAGGACAACTACATTAACGCCTGCAAGACCCTTTCCGGTTGCGCTGTCGGCAATTGCTCCGGTGACTTTGTAGCTTTCATGCTGAGTCTGTGCATGGCAAAGGCAAGAGAAAAGAAAGAGCATTAAAAACGGGAGAACAGGCCTGATTTTCATGATATCCTCGATATATTTCAAAAATGGACGGAATTATATTCCTGGGCACCCCACCCCGGGCGGGGGAGATTAGAAAAGGGGAGAATAAAAAAGCAGGACGGAGAATGCAGCTTCCGCCCTGCATTTATATAAAAACAAATTAAGAGTACTTTCACACCTTTAGACGCTAGATTCCCCGATAATGTTCCCGATTATTGTGAAAAATTTCACCTTAATAATTGTTTCATCTGACGGGCTATAAAAAAGCCTCGAAACAGCGGTTAAACGCTATTTTGAGGCTATTAAAAACTTGTGGCAGAAACGGTGCGGCTGCCCGGAGGTGAAAAGATCCATGGAAACCGGTAATTTATTTCAGAAGCAAAAGCTTTCTGGAATCCAGGAACTCTCCTGCCTTAATTGTGTAAATGTATACACCGCTCGGAAGCTTCGATGCGTTAAACTCCACAGAATGAGTGCCTGACTTCCTGACTTCATTTACCATTGTGGCCACTTCGCTTCCCAGTATGTTGTAAATCTTAAGACTTACAAATTCTTCCTTCGCTATCGTGTAGCTGATCCTGGTCGTTGGGTTAAAAGGATTTGGATAATTCTGAGAAAGTGAATATGAATGAACCTTTCCCTCTGCCGGGCCGTCATTTACATCAGACACAGGGGGAGTATAGACTGAAAGACCCTTGTTAATTGTTCCGATCCATATTTTCCCGCTTGTATCAGCAGTAATTGCCGTAACGGAATCGCTTACAAGGCCTGAATTGGAAGTATCATAGACGCTCCAGTTGGGCGAAAGAAACTTATGTAAACCCCCGGTTTCTGTCCCAATCCACTTCTGATCATTTTTGTCTATAAATATTGTGCTTACGAAATTGCTCTTCAGTCCTGAGTTATAAATATTATAAATATCGCACGTTGTTCCCGCATGGGCTACAAACCCCTGACCTTTGGTGCCTACCCAAAGGACTCCTTTTTTGTCAATAGTTATTGTCTGCACATCATTGCCGGGCAAAGGGGAGTTGTCCTTATTATTGATCATCCAGTTGGTTCCGTCAAACATAACAACGCCGCTGTCGGTGCCGAAAACCGCCAGGCCCATCATTATGTGGTAGGCAACGCAGTTAACGTGGTTGCTGGGCATCTTGGAATTGGAGGTGTTGTATACAGTCCAGTTTTTGCCGTCAAACTTAGCCGCTCCGCCGGTGCCGGTTCCAACCCATTTGTTACCATGGGGATCGATTGCAACATCGGTAACCCATTTATCTTCCGGCAGGGGGGAATTGGTACTGTTATAAACTTTCCAGTTTTTGCCGTCAAACCTAATAAGACCCGCGCAGAAAGTTGACAGCCAAATAGTATCCTTTCCCTCTATTGTTATTTTCCCCGGGTAGAGGCATGTTACGGCAGAATTTGACTTGTCGTATAAGGTCCAGTTACTTCCGTCAATCTTAACGAGCCCTCTATCGGCAGAAACCCATACTACGCCGGAAGAATCGACTGCCACGGAGTTGATCTTATCCGAGGGAAGTTTTGAATTCTTGCTGTTGTATTTCACCCAGTTTGAATCCTGGCAGAATGAATAAGAAGAGACAAGGAGTAAAACAAATAAACATAACTTTTTCATATCGACCTCTCATATTTATTATTGCATCGTTACAACCCTTTCTAATAAATCCCAAATTACTGACATAACTTTATCTTACACACACACACAAGGCCAAGGCTTAGTGAGGAGTGAATATTATTTGTACCCAAATATAAACAAACAATTTGACCGGATAACCGCAAGTACAAAGCGGAGATTTTAAGGCCCCCATTAAAATGAAAAACCCCGGAAACGGCTCAAATATGCCATTCCCGGGGTTCAATTTTAATGTGGGCAGCCCTATATATTCCCTTAAAACCTTGAAATTACCTCAAAAACGCGGGGTGATCTATATACACCGGGCGGACTGTGCTGTAGATCACAACAGCCTTATTTTCTATCCCTATTATTCAATTCTCCATCCTGAAAATATCAAATACTGCCCGTCAGACGATAGCACCGGACCTCCAATGTTCAATGATTTTGTTTTATCTGAATAGAATGCTTTATTGTCTGTTCCGTCAATATTGATGGTATATATAGTTCTCCCGCCGCCTTCACCTAAATAAATCACTTTTTTCTTATCGTTGGAGAGTGAAAATGAATCCACTTTTGCAATAACTCTTGAGGCTAACCAAAAATTTACCAGATTAAATACTCTTATATCATGCCCGTATTTGTATAGTACTGTTCCATCATTAAGCGCATAAAAGGGTTCAGATTCTGAAAATAAATATTCGCCATAATTATATTTAGTTTCAGTTCCTGATTTAAGAGAATATGTGTTAAAATGATAAAGTGAGTCCGATTTATGCTTTTCTATATAAACAAGCGCCGAGTCGTCAAAAGCGAAGCCGGCAAATAAATATGATGTCGTGTCATTAGCCTTTTTGATTGTTTTGATATTACTGCCTGAAGCATCCATAATATTAACATCATACTTCTGCTGGAAGGCAATTTTAGTCATGTCCATAGAGAAATAGGCTTTTCTTATGTCCTGCAGACTTGCCTGAATTTGCCGGATGGTAATTTCACCCTCAGCATCCAGAACATATATTCCGTCACCTGCCGAAATAAGCACTTTCTTATTATCAGGTGAAGCTGAAATCCAGTTTATTTTATGATCGTTCACTAAAAGCGGACGGTTGCCTGAACCGTCGGGATTGATTATATAGAGACCGTAATATTCCAGAGTCCCTCCCGGAATGCCTGAGCTATAGTCATGAGTAAATGAGGTATAGAGAATTTTATTTGAGTTGGGCAGGAACGTGTATTTACCCCATCCGCCGTTCGCAATTTCCTTCTGATCAGAGCCGTCAGTCTTAACTACATATATTGAACTTACTGACTGACCAGGGTTGTTGCCTTGTTCCCGGTTATCGCATGAACTGAACAGCAATGGAAGCAGTACAGCAAAAAAAATGGCTATGGTTAATTTTGCCTTCATAAATAATTCTCCTTATAATTCAGGCCCATTATCTTGAACTCTTTTCCTGACAGGGAGCGAATTTTAGTTTTTCAACCTAATTTATCTATAATTTTACTAAAGGTCCACTTTGCAGTTCCCCCTACTTCAGGAGCATCAGCTTTCTTGAAGCGCTGAACTCTCCGGCCTTAATGGAATATATATAAACACCGCTGGGCAGGTGAGAGGCGTTAAATTCTACTTTATATGCTCCGGCCGGCTGCTCCTTATTGACCAGGGTTATTACCTCACGCCCCAGAATGTCATATATCTTAAGATCCACAAGCGACTGCTTTGGTATTGCATAGCTTATTGTGGTCGACGGATTAAATGGATTTGGATAATTCTGGCTCAGGCTGTAGCTTTCTGCCGGATGAAGTTCTGTTCTTTGCACGTCTGTATGCCTCGGGTTGTAATAAAGAACCATCCCTCCCGAACCTGCGGCCCATGCATGGTTGCCTCCAGCATAGGAAACGGAGAATATACCATTTGAAGTAAACTGACTGTCTTCTTGCCAGCTTCGTCCTCCATCTGTGGTCCTTTCAATTCTGCCGTCGAAAAGCCCAAGTATGCCGTTACTGGTATCGGCAAAAGAGATTGCGCTTAAGGAGAAAAGCATTCCCTTATATTCAAAAGCTTTATAGGCGTTCCAGGTGTTCCCCCCATTGCTGCTCACAAGAATGCTGTCGCCTATAGGAACCCAAACGTAATTGTCAACGGCTTCCAGAGTATGGAAATATGTCCGGCTAAGATTTGCTTTCTGCCATGTCTTTCCCCAATCTGTGCTCCTGAAGACAGAATCATATCCCGATATCCAGCCTAAACCAGTCTTTGTAAATTTAATTTTTTCAATGACCTGCGTAAAAGTCACGGCCTTCTGCCATGTCTGTCCGAAATCTTTTGTCCTGTAAAGGTATCCATTATTGCCGTAGCTGCCTATAATAAAGCCGGTTGTATCATCAATGAAAGTTACATCGCTAAGCCACGGGGCATCCAGATTGAACTTCTGCCATGTTTCACCTTTATCTTTTGAATGCAGGACGTTGCCGCTGCTTCCAACGGCCCAGATTTCACCGCTATTTTTATAATAAATTGAATTCAGACTGACTGTTGAATCGGAAGCGTTGGTTCTCTTCCAGGTTTTTCCCCCGTCATGTGTTACAATAATGTTTTCATACTGCCCGCATGCGGCAGAATTAAGAGAATCGAGGGCAGAGACTGACCATAGTATTACCGGAGTGGCAGATGGCGTCTGCTGAACTGAGGTCTTCCACCCGTCTGTAGTGGCATTTATTATGTTTTGTGCATTAATCGCCCATGCCTTAGAGTTGCCGGCAAATGCTAAATTTCTTCCTGCGCCTTTTACCACGGTCCAATCGGCACCCTTATTTGTAGTGTAAAAAATCCTGCTGTCTGGGTATCTGTCCTCAGTAATGTAGCCCGTATTTGCGTCAACAAAATGGACCTGGCTTAGATTTGAGTTTTTGTCCGGTATTTCGCGGGATGTCCATGAATGCCCGCCGTCTGTAGTGAAGGCAAAAATCCCATACATTTCATAATCTCCAAGCCCTGAAGTAATGCCGGCTAAAAACCCGTTTGATTTGTCAATGAATTGTATTTGTGAAACGGTAGGCAGATATCCAGGTACAGTGGTTAATTCCCAGGTCTTTCCTCCGTCAGTGGTTGCCCCAATTTTATTTCCCCCGAATGCAGCCCATCCGTAATTATCATCCAGGAAGAACAGGCAGCCTGCATTGGTGGTGGTAATGCCATTAATAAGATCGGTCCAAGTCTTTCCGCCGTCAGTAGTTTTAAGAAGCCGTGCCGGATCATATAATGATGAAACAAAACCAACATTATCGTCAAGCCACTGCATGGAATGCACATAAAGGCCGTTGAGTGCCTTAAGTGTATCCCAGCTTAGACCACCGTCATTAGTGATATATGTTATTCTGTTATATGAGGAGACCAGTCCCTTATTCCGGCTTCCAAAACTGATTTTCATTAGCAGGTCATTCTCAGGTGTCTGAAGTACAGCCCAGTTTTCACCGCCGTCAGTAGTTTTCATGATTGTGCCGAAAGTGCCGGAGGCCCATCCGTATAGAGAATCAACGAACTGAATGTCACTAAGGTAATTCCCCTGGGGATGGGGGTTCTGCCAGACCCACTGCGCGAAATTAAATGGCGAGAATAAAAACACCAGAGCAAGAGATCTTAATAATGCCTTCATATTGCACCTCAAAATTTAATTTGCTACAACTGTCTTAAAAAGGAAGCAAACGGACCTTAAAAGCTGAAGCTATAACTCATTCCTATATTCACTATCCATTTCAGATTAACGTCTGGGAAAACTTCTGATATAGGATGATAATATTCGTTTATCGGCAGGGCCCGATTGAATTTATAGCCGATCTTCTGATTCAATCCGTGCTGAAACAGCAGTTCAATGGCGAAATTCCTTCCGGGGTTAAATCCCAGCCCCAGTGCCGGCATAAAGAGGTCTGCCTTCTTCGTAAAGTAGTTGCTTGAGTAGTTGGCGGGAAGCTCTTCCTTATCGACATGATGGTAAACAATTCCGCCAATGGCGTAGAGGTCTTTATAGTAATATTTGGAAAATAAACCCGACTCAATGCCTTTATAGTGGTCTTCCCAGTTGTAGCCCATCCGTGCTTCAAAGGCAAGATCATTCGCGGTGAAAACTGTGCCGGTAATGTAAAGAGAAGACAAAAGGGGGAATGACGGACTTAAACTTCCAGGACCTGTACTCATGTGCTCGCTGTCGAGTTTAAGGCCCGCCTTAAAAGTCTGGGCATATGAGAACGATGCAAGAAAGAATAAGAAGATCAGGATAGAAAGGCCAAAGGTTTTCATTAAATTGCTCCTGAATATGAAAAGTTGTATTACAATTCAAAGTAAAGGCCGTATGGATAAGCTTTAATCTTTTTCCATTATAAAGTTAAATAAAATCTTCCAAATACACCACTGAAACTTCGGGGCGGGAGGTATAAATACAGAGCACTGAAGAATGACGAATTAAAAAACTATGTTTGTTTTTCCTTTACTACTTCGGCATAAATTTCTTCAATGCTTTTGCCTTTCTGATGCTGCCAGAGGCCGGAGAATTTTATTTCAATGTCCCTGAGAAGAAGTATACACAAATCTATATCCTCCAGCGGCATATCGTGAAAAATAATCTCGCCTACTTTCGAAAATTTCCTGTAGCATTCATTTAACAGCCTGCTTCCTTCTTCAGTCAGCTCCAGCCTTTTGGAGCGTTTATCGGCCGGGTCGTCGTATTCTACTATATAACCCTCATTTCTTAAGTCAGAAAGCAGGTTTAAGCCCGTGGAAAGCTCGTGCATTGTAAAGTTTATCGCGTCTGTTTTCCTCGGGTTTTTTAAGTGTGCTACAGCATTTAACAGCATAAACTCGTCAAAGTGCTTAAGGTTAAGGTCCTCTAAAGCCGCATTTGCATATATCCTGTGAAGCCTGATTATCCAGTCGAGCAGTTTTATTAAAACAACCCTGTGGTTAGAGGGGGAGTATCCGTCGAACAGCTGGCGCGGAAGCTCTGTTTCCCGGCTTTTTGAAAGATAATACAGGCAAAAATCCTCAATTTCCGCGTCCGGATGCTTTTCTTCAAAACCGGCCCAGAGATTCGCTATTTCAGCAGTTTTATTCATGAAACTATAATAACCCCAAAAACAAAAAATTAATAATAAAATGATTGATAAGATAATGACTTTTGCATAGTTTTACAACCTCATTGCATCAATCCTGATGC
>JBLMYS010000347.1:0-3233 GCA_050258415.1 Acidobacteriota bacterium
AGTAATGTTAATAACCGGACTTTCTTTTCCCCTGAACTTGATTGCATTCCCGATCAGGTTCTGAAAAAGCTGACGCATCAGCGTGGGAATTGCATTTACAACAGGCAGCTTATCACGCCTGATTACAGCCTTTGCATCAGTGATCGCAAAATTAAGGTCTTTAAGCACTTCCTCTACTATATTATTCAGATCTGTGGACTCTAGTTCTTTTTGACGTAAAGTAACTCGAGAGTATGCAAGCAGGTCTTTGATAAGTATGAACATTCGCTTTGAGCCGTCAAGAATGTTATCCATGTACCCGGCGGCCTTAGCGTCGAGCGTACCCCTTAATTTTTCTTCGAGAAGCTTTATATATCCATTTATCATTCTCAATGGCTCCTGAAGGTCGTGGCTCACGGCATAGGCAAACTGCTCGAGTTCAGTGTTGCTCCTTTTAAGTGCTTCAGAGGTATGTCTTAAGGCTTCCTCTGTTTTCCGCCGCATGGTTATATCAATCATCGACACAATACAATTATTACCATTGTCTATGCTTTTGCCCTCCAGATAAACAAACATGGAATTATTATCTTTTACACTGAGCATCAGTTCACATGAGGCTTTTGATTTGTCTTCAAATATTTCAGAGA
Source organism: Acidobacteriota bacterium (assembly GCA_050258415.1). Lineage (GTDB taxonomy): Bacteria > Bacteroidota > Ignavibacteria > Ignavibacteriales > SURF-24 > JAAXKN01. The sequence continues at coordinate 627 of JBLMYS010000347.1, forward strand.
AGCATTCATCGAAATCGAGCAGCGAACTATTGGAAACAAAATTCCTGAAATTATTATTTATAAGCCGTGAACGTTCACTTCCAAGCATCTGGGCAGCGCTCAGGTTAAGTTCACTTATTGAACCGTCAGGCTGAAGCGTTAAATATCCGGCAGGAGCAAAATCATACAACTCTTCATATTTCTCTGCGCTTAGTTCAGCTTTGTCCCTTGCAAGCCTTAATTCCTCGTTCATCATTTCAAGCTCGATCTGGTGAACCTGGAGTTCGTGCAGGAGTTTGAGCCTGTCAGCCTCAGACAAAGATCTTCCCGGTTTATCCTGCTTATTAGTAAGTAGTTCCTCTGCCTTTTTACGCAGCGGATCATCTTTAGGGCTATTATTATTTTTCATGACCGTCTCCTTCATGTGAACGGAGAATAGCAATTGTTTTATTCAGTTCAGCTTCCAGGTTTTTAGCTTTTGTTATATCTGTGAAAGTGATAACCAGCCCGTCAATCCTGTCGTCTGAGGTACGGTAAGGCATGATACGTACTGAGAACCAACGCCCGTCATTGGTTGCAACATCTTTTTCAATCAGGACCAGTGTCCTTAAAACTTCCTTTACATCGTCTAATATTTCCGGATATTTAAGATCGGAAACCTGATCTGTAAAAGACCTTCCGATATCGCTTTGTATAAACTTGAATATTTTTGTCGTCTGTTTTGTAAACCTGCGGATGTGGAGTTCCTTGTCCAGAAAGAGCGTGGCTATATCGGTGCTGTTGAGCAGGTTGAGCATATCGTTATTGACCAGTGTATAATCATCGACCTTGCTCTGGAGTTCCATATTCACGGTCTGAAGCTCTTCATTTAGACTCTGCATTTCTTCTTTAGAAGTTGTAAGCTCCTCATTTGTAGACTGCAGTTCCTCGTTTGTAGACTGCAGTTCCTCGTTCGCTGATTTTAGCTCCTCCTGAGAAGTCTGCATTATTTCAAATGAACTTTGCATCTCCTCTTTAAGCCTCTGCAGTTCAATCTTCAGCTTATTTTCCTGCTCACGATTTTCAGATTCTTCCGTTAAAGATTCCCCGTCATTGGATTTCAAATATTCCTTTTCCAAATTACCGGGCACATCGTAAAAGACCACAATTATCAGGTCTTTCAGTGCTTCGGGCTTATCAATTTTCTGAACTGTAAGATCCACAAAGCAGGATCTTTCATTATCCCTGATTTCAATATTCCTTTGAACAATCCTTTGGTAATTCTGAATTGCTTTATGGAAAACTATTGGAAGCTCATTTCTCAGGCCCGGGCGTGCCATTGCAAAGATATTCATATTTGCCTTGCCGGAGGATGGTTCCAAATAATTTCCCGTACGCCCGGTAATATAAAGAATATCGCCCTCAGTATTAACAAGAACGCTGGCCGGTGCAAACTTCTGCAGCAGAAGCTGATCGGCAAGGATCCCCATATTATCGGTGGTTTTCATATTTATGTTTTTTTTGATTGGACCTGTTTTGGCATTTATTGCAACTGTCGGTAATTCGGTCGTACTGTAGCCGGGAGCTGTTGAGATCAGGCGCCTGTAAATTCTTAATTTAGAGTCAATGCTGTTATATAAGATTCTGTTATCACCATTGGACTCGGAACTGCCAAGAATAAGAATTCCGCCGGGGTTAAGGCTGTAATGGAAAAGTGAAAGCAGGCTTTTCTGCAGTTCCGGTTCAAGATAAATTAAAAGGTTGCGGCATGAAAGCAGGTCCAGCTTTGTAAAAGGCGGGTCTTTTGTCATGTCCTGCTGTGCAAAGACCACCATTTCCCTTATTTCAGACTTGATGCAGAAGCCCTCTTCAGAGGGAGTAAAAAACTGGTTGAGCCTCTCGGGTGAAACATCTGCGGCAATGTTGGCCGGGAAGAGGCCCTTTCTGGCTTTGTTTATTGCATCAGCGTCGAGATCTGTTGCAAAGATCTGAAGCTTAAAGATCTTGTTAGCTCGCTTAAATGAATCGAGGGCTTCTCTGAATATAATAGCCAGCGAAAATGCTTCCTCGCCAGTTGAGCATGCCGGCACCCATGCGCGCAGCACATAGCGGTTTGGCAGTTTTTCAAATAGCGAAGGAAAAACCTTTTCTCTAAGACATTCCCAGACGGCCGGATCGCGGAAAAAGTTGGTCACCCCGATCAGCAGCTCCTTAAAAAGAGTATCCAGTTCATTCGGGCTTTCCTGCAGAAATCGGATATACTGGGAAATCTTGTCAATCTTATGGACACTCATACGCCGTTCGACACGCCGGGAAATTGAGTTCTTTTTATATTGTGAAAAGTCGTGATCGGTCCTTGTCCTCAGGAGAATAATAATCTTATCGAGCGCGTTCCTGCCTGCAATCTCGGCCGAGAGCTGTGTTTTAATTAAAGGTTTATGTTTTAAGACGACCAGCAGCTTTTCAGCAAGTTCATCTGCCGGGGCAACAATATCAGCCACTACGGCTTCAACTGCGCTTTGGGGCATACCGCTGTACTTGGCTGTTGCAGGATCCTGAACCAGTACAATTCCCCCTTTCTCCTTAATTGAACGCACGCCGATTGCTCCATCGGATCCCATGCCGGAAAGGATTATTCCGGTACTTTCT
>JBLMYS010000348.1:0-4444 GCA_050258415.1 Acidobacteriota bacterium
GAATGTTTGATGCTTATGTATTTAATGTTGTTAGCATCCAGGAACTGTTTTAATTTTCTGGCAGGCATAGTATCCTCCTTTAATTAAGTTATTAATCCGGAATGCGTTTTAATGTACCTAAAGGAAATATAATAAACAATTCCACAATAATAGTATATACTTAATTTATTCTTCAGGATAAATTGTGACTTATGAAATTTTATTTTTTCAGGTTTTTATGTAATTTAGGATACATGTTGAATTTTTACTACTAACCATATAAGGAGTCGGGCATGAAAGTTAAAATTTTTGCTATGATTATTGCAGCTGCTTTCTTAATGACAGGCGTTAATACTTTTGCACAGGAAAAGGTTGCCCCAAAGACCAAGACCGAGCAGAAGGTTGTAAAGGTTACAAAGAAAGAGACCACAAAGGTTAAGACAACAAAGACAAAGGTTAAAGAGCACAAGTGCACAGACAAGGAAAAAGAAAGCTGCACAAAGTCATGTGAACAGGAATAATCTGTTCTTTGTGATTTCTGAATAAATTTAAGGGGAGCCGTGTGTGCTCTCCTTTTTTTTGCCCTCCCATACTGAACTAAAATCCCAAATAAACATTAAATATATTTCTTCAGAGAAAGGTAGATATGAAAAAAGTACTGTTTCTGATTCTCCTGTCAGGTTTTTGTTCTGCGCAATACACTGTCCGCTCCCCTTATTTACTTGAGCCTGAAAGAGCAATAGGCTACGTCGACAGCTGCGCCAGGTTCTGGAACAAGGCGTATGACAATACTCTCGGAGGTTTTTATACAAATATAGATAAGTATGGCAACGTCATAACGGGCTGGGGTACAAACAAGAATACTCTTTCGCAGTCGCGTGATGCCTATGGTTATGTCAGGGCATTTATGCTTACGGGAGATGAGTCGTACCTTAATTATGCGCGTGGTGCTCTTAACTTCATGTACAGTCACGCCTGGGATAAAACAAACAGCGGCTGGTATACAAATCTGGATAAAAGCGGGAACCCCATAAACGCCAAAGAAACAAAAGACGCCTTCAACCAGCATTACGCCCTGCTTGGAATTACGGCTTATTTTGAGGCTACGGGGGACACGCTGGACTGGGGCTGGCTGATGAAAGGCTACATAAACAATGAGCAGAAGCTCTGGGACAGGAGGCCGGGATTTGAGGGTTACTATGATAACGCAAGCTACAACTGGGCTACAAAAAGCGGGAAAAGCTTTAATGCGACTGTGGACGCCATAACGACACATACGCTATACCTTTATCTTTTAACTGGTGACGCGCAGTACAAGGATAAGCTCCTTAAGATAACGGAGAATATGACAGAACGCCTGGCCGGGAGCATGGACAGCCAGAAGATAGGTTTTGTGGAGGAGTTTGACAGTGACTGGAACCCGGACAACAATGAAAAGATGACCATAATGGGGCACGTTCTTAAAACCGCCTGGTGCCTGGGGAGGGTTTACCAGATTAGTCCTGACACCAGTTTTGTTACAGCTGCCAGAAAGCTTGTAAAAAGCGTTCTGGATAAGGGTTACGACCACGAGTATGGCGGGCCTTACAAGGATTTTGACCGTACCACGGGGCAGATGCTGATGTGGGGAATAAGGGATACAGCAAAGGCGTGGTGGCAGATGGAGCAGGCTGTAACGGCAGGTCTTGAGCTTTACGATATTACAAAAGACACGGAGTATCTGAAAATGGCCGACGAATCACTGGACTTTTTCATGAAGTACTTTGTGGATCACCAATATGGAGAGGTTTATTCGGACAGGACGCGCTACGGGAAGCAGGCCTGGGGAGAAGAAAAAGGCAGCAGCGGAAAGGCTGCCTATCACTCGACTGAACTGGGCTACTACACATATCTTTACGGGAATCTTTTTTACAGGAAGGCGCCTGTAAGTCTATATTACTATTTCAAGGCAGATTCAGCAGAAAGAAGCGTTTATTTATATCCTCTTGCAATCGCGGACAAGAGGCTTAAAATAAAAGAAGTAAGGCTTAACGGGGAATCGTTTAACAGTTTTAATTCCACAGCAAGAACGCTTAAGATACCCGCGGGAACGGGTGGAAAGTTCAAAGTAACATTTGAATTAAATGATGTTACTTCTGTAGCATCAGATAACAGGCAGGTGCCAGAAGGTTTCAGCTTATCTCAGAATTATCCGAATCCTTTTAATCCTGTAACGAAGCTCAGGTATTCGGTTGGTGAGGCGGGTTCGCATGTTTCCATCAGGGTTTATGACGTGCTGGGAAACCTGGCGGCAACTCTGGTAGATGAGCTTAAGGATAAAGGGACATATGAGGTGGCCTTTGACGCCTCCAGGCTTTCAAGCGGGATTTATTTTTACAGGCTGCAGTCGGGGAAGAATGTCATTAGCAGGAAGATGACTCTGTTAAGATAAGGTGTTTGTTCGCCGGATGAGGCGTAAAGATTATAGAATGTTTGCTAGTGAGCTGCAAACTGTTTAGTTTTAGCTCTGAATTTTCCACGATTAAATTATGGATACTCCAATGATGAAATATGTAATTGTTTTATTATTTGTTTTTGCATCGGTTCTTTCGGCACAGAATCAGAAAACGGTTCTTATCAGGTGTGATGACATTGGTATGTCGCACGCGGTTAATATGGCGGCAAAAGAGCTAATTGAATCAGGCATTCCATTTTCAGCTTCTGTGATGTTTGCGTGTCCCTGGTACCAGGAGGCAGTTGACATCTTAAAGGCTCATCCTGAAATTTCTGTTGGTGTGCATCTAACGCTTAACGCCGAATGGAAAAACTACAGGTGGGGGCCGGTTACGGGTAAAAATGCCGTTCCGAGCCTAGTGGACAGTGCGGGGTACTTTACCCCTTCAAGGGCATTATTCAAGGCAAACAAGCCAAAACTTAAGGAGATCGAAAAGGAGCTCAGGGCGCAGGTGGAAAGGGCCATGAAGTCGGGTCTCAAGATATCGTATCTTGACCATCACATGAGCACAGCCGTAGACAGGCCGGAGTACAGGAAAATTGTTGAGAAGCTTGCGCGTGAGTATCACCTGGGAATATCAAATTACTTCCAGGAAAGGTATCTTAACACAATGTACAACGATCCCATAGACAAGAAACAGGACAGTCTTAAGGTGATATTAAGCGATCTGAGTCCTGAAGGCGTAAATCTTCTTGTCTGTCATATTGGTAAGGACACGCCGGAACTTCAGGCGATGATCGATATGAATTCATTCGGCTTAAAGGAAATGAGCAAGCATCGCCAGGCTGAGCTGAACGCGCTTTTGTCGCTGAAGAAAGAGCTTCTTAGCGGGAGCCTGAGGCTTATAAATTATGAAAAGCTGATTTCGGAGCGGGGCTTGAAAAGCATGACAAGACCTGTTGACTAGAGAAAGCTTCAAGGCCGGGCACTAATAACCCGGCCTTTTTTTTTAGCTATATACTCTGAGCATAGTGCCGTTCAAGGAAGTTTTATATTTCTGAAGGGGGCTTCCCGCCGGGCCGTTTATAACGTTTCCGTTTACATCAAAGTTAGAGCCGTGTCTCGGGCAGTGGAAGCGGCTGGCAGAGGCTTCATAATCAACTGTAGCGCCCTGATGAGTGCAGGTCTGTGAAAGAGCAGAAAACGTATTGTCATTTATTTTAGCAATTATAATTCCCCCCTGGTAAAGAGATCCCCCGACGCTGTTGAGGCCGGCATTCTCCGGTTTTGAGAGGTCCAGTGTGAAGTCGACGTTTTGCGGTGCTGTAGGGATACCGCTGTCTGTTGTGTTTGACGAGCAGCTTTGAAAGCAGGATCCTAAGATAAGTACTGCCGCAGACTGCCCGGCTTTAAGAAGAAATTCTTTTCTGTCCATTTATGGCTCCCTGTTCTTTAATTCAGAAGAAACAATTTTAGTGGTGTCCTATAATTTTAATATAGAACTGCAGCCGATAAAAACAAGACTGGGGGATTATGAAATAAGGCGGGCACAGGGCGCCCGCCTTTTTTTTAAGAAGACTCAGGAAGATATGCGGCTTTCGGCGGATTTAACGAAGTAGATTACCTTCTCCAGTTCTCCCAGGAGGTCCACATTGCTTATGAACACGTCATCCGGGGCTTTAAGCTTAATTGGAGCAAAGTTCAGGACTCCTTTTATTCCGGCCTCTACCATGGTATCGAGCACGTGCTGAGCAAACATTTCGGTGACGGAAATGATCCCGATTTTAATATCATTGTTTTTAACATAGTCCTTCATTTCTTCGAATGGGTATACGGGAATGCTTCCTTCTCTTTGAATTTTTTCAGGATCAATATCGAAGCCTGCGGTAATCTGAATTCCCTCTTTGTCAAAACCTTTATATCTCATAAGGGCGCTGCCAATATGCCCGGCTCCGACAATAACTACCTTTTGTACAACATCCTTACCGAGCAGGCTGTTAAGCCTGGTAAGGAGTTCGTCTATCTGATAAC
>JBLMYS010000349.1:0-11098 GCA_050258415.1 Acidobacteriota bacterium
GAACGGTCAGAACTTCAATATGACTAAGAAGATGGTTCTTACCAAGTAAGAATTTCTTTGAAGTGTTTTCTTTAGCCGGTCTGAAAAGACCGGCTTTTTTGTTTTAAAATAAAACCCTCATTCCCCCTTCAAATATTCCTTCGTTGACTATCTATCCGGATCTGTTAAATTGGATAAAAAGACAACTTTAACACTTCAGGATTAATATGCTTATAGATATCACTACCGCACTTCCTCCATTCAAGGTCAGCCAGTCAAAGGCAGCTCTGGAACTGAAAACTAGAATGGCCGGCCGCCCCGCAGTTGCAAGAATGATAGATATGGCAGCCGCGCACTCGGGAATTGACTTCAGATATGTTGTTGTGCCGGACGCCGAGGATGACCCCCAAAATAAATTCTATGCGAAAGACCAGACGCTTCCGGGTACTAAACTCAGAATGCAGGAATACGAAAAATGGTCAAAGGAGCTGACTGCAAAGGCCGTGAGAGATCTTTTTGAAAGAACAAAGATTAAGCCTTCTGAAATTGGACGCCTTATTACCATCTCCTGCACCGGCTTCTTTGCACCGGGACTCGATTACCACCTGATGAAATCGTTCGGAATGCCTAACTGCACTCAAAGAACAAATATCGGCTTTATGGGATGCGCTGCTTCAGTTATCGGATTCACTTCCGTGCTTGAGGCCATGAATTCCGCAAAAGATAACCCCGCACCAAATACTCTCCTGGTATCGGTGGAACTCTGCAGCCTGCATCTCCAGACAGAGCCTTCGCGCGATAACATCCTCGCAAATATAATTTTTGCTGACGGTTGTGCTGCTGCCCTGTTCTCTGACTTGAAAACTTTACCCCGCAATCCCCGCCTGGAACTCCTGGCAACCAGATCCATTCTTTTCGATAACTCAGACCAGTTTATGGGATGGAAAATTGGCGACTATGGCTTTGAAATGATTCTTTCTTCTGAACTCCCGAATATTATACTTAAAGAAGCCGCCCCCGCTCTTTTAAGAATTATAGATGGAATGGACCTCAGCAAAAGCTCGATTAAACACTGGGCCCTGCACCCCGGAGGACGCGCAATACTGGATGCCATGCAGTCGGGACTTGGACTTTCAGACAGTGAAATGGAGCCCTCACGTACAGTGCTTAAAAATTACGGCAATATGTCCTCGGCTTCCATTTTATTCGTCATGAAAGAACTGCTTGATAAAGGAGATATAAAAAAAGGGGACATACTCTGCGCCGCTGCATTCGGACCCGGGCTTACAATGGAAGTTGCTTTCTTCAGAGGAGTATGATGCTCCTTAAAAGAAGTTATGATAAAGAAATTATTGACGACCTTTCGATTACTGATGAGCGCCTGGATAGGGCACTATATGAATTAAAAGTTATCAACTTTTCCCTCGGAGGAAATTCTGTTACCCGTGCCGGAATTTCGGCAATCAACAGAGCTTACCCTTTTAAGAATTCTCCGGTAATTCTGGACCTGGGCTCGGGAGGATCAGACCTGTTCTTTAAGATGAGTATTAATGGCAGAAAATTTGACCCCGTAAGCGCCGACATGAACATTCAGGCATGCCGCTATACTAAAATATTCTACCCAGGGGCAAAGGTTGTCTGCTGCGATGCCCAAAGGCTCCCATTTAAGGATAATTCAGTTGATGTCATTCACGCATCCCTTTTTTTTCATCACTTCAAAGAAGAGGATATGTCGGCTATTTTAAGACGTTGCAGCTCAATTTCCAGACATGGCATTGTAATCAACGACCTCAGGCGTTCACCCCTGGCCCTTCTGGGGATTAAAATTCTGACACAACTCTTTTCCAGAAGCCTTATGGTGAAAAATGACGGACCGCTTTCTGTAAAAAGAGGATTCATTAAACGTGATCTTATTACAATTCTTTCTGAAATAAATCAATGCAGGTTCCATATCAGGCGCAAATGGGCCTTCAGATGGCTCATCTACTGCATGAAACAATAATTGCTGGATAATAAATTGTTTAATGAAGGAATATATGACGCGGCAGTTATCGGGGGAGGCCCCGCCGGCTCAACCTCAGCCCTCCACCTGGTAAGGGCGGGACTTAATGTCTGCCTCATTGAAAAGAAAATTTTCCCGAGGGAGACACTCTGCGGGGAATTCATTTCAAGGGAAGCTACAGATTTACTGCATGAGCTCGGACTTTTTGAAGGCTTCCTCAAACTTTGCCCAAATCCTATTCAGAGCTTAAAATTTATATTTAAAAACGGAAAATCTCTTAATGCCCCCCTGACCTTTACAGGATACGGCTTGAGCAGGGGAGCCTTTGATAATTTCCTCTTCACCCGGGCTTTAGAGGAAGGGGTAAAAGAGATTCAGCCCGCAGAAGTAAAGGACTTGAGGCGCGTCAATGAAATATTCCACCTGTCACTTCTTGGAAAAAGTCTAAATGAACTCAAAGCCCTTCAAGTGATAGCAGCCTACGGCAGGCAGAGCCCTTTAGACCGTGTTCTGAACCGGGATTTTGCGGAAATGAAAAGCCGCATTAACGGGGTAAAAATGCACATCCCGGAAAAGTATGCACCCCATTTCCCTAAAGATGAAATTCATATTTATACCGGAAATGGAATATACTGCGGAGTAAACAGGGTGGACAATGGTAAAATTACAGTCTGCTTTCTTGAAGACAGATCGCAATATTTTGAATCCCCTAAATCACATCTTAAGGATCTTTTAATTCAAAATGACAGCTTTAAGAATATCTTTACTCCTGAAATCTTTGACGTCATAGATTCTCTTCCGGTCTACGGAACAGGAAACATACATTTCGGCAAAAGAAAGGCCGTTGAAGGTGGTGTCTTTATGGCAGGTGACACCGCCCGCGTTATCGCACCACTTGCCGGCGACGGCATTGCAATGGCGCTTCAAAGCGCAAGGCTTGCCTCAGACGCTATCATAAAACTACATAGAAAAGAATTAAGTGCCCCTGAGGCCGAAATGTTTTACCGTAATGAGTACAAGAGGCTGTTCTCCGGACGCCTCAGAAACGCATTCCTTCTCCAAAAGGCAGTCCTTAATCCCGCCTTGTCCTTTCCCGCTTATATTGCGGGGAAAATGTTCCCCGGTATCTTAAAATACCTCATAAATTCCACACGCGGATAATTACTTCACAAATACACCGTTATTTAGTATTTTACGGAAAACAAAGAAGAAAAATTCATACAGGACGTTGTAAGAGACTTAAAACTTAATTATGTTAATGAGAGTAAATAGCCTCCACGGCCTTAATGGCATGAGGCTTAATTTTATAATAGCGGGCAGATAGTAGATATGACTATTGGTATATTGCCAAACACCTCAAAAGAAAATATTGCAGAAGTTGTTGCAATTCTGGTCAAAAGCCTGAGGGAAAATGGCTTCGATTACGCAATCAGCAGCAATTTTAACCATTCATTAAATGAGCTGCCTGATGAATTCAGGCACTGTGAGTATATGGAGGTCGAGGAGATCTTCAGCCATTGCGACATGGTGGCATCCATCGGCGGCGACGGCACTATGCTCCATACAGCCTTCCAGGCTAGAAAATGGGAAACCCCAATCCTTGGAATAAATTTCGGGAAACTGGGCTTCCTGGCCGAGTTCGACATCAACCACATGGATCAGCTCTTAAAGGAAATTAAGGAAGGCAAGTACACAATTGAAGAACGAATGGTCCTCGAGGGTGAATGTTCGGCGTGCGATAACAAATTCTTGTTTGCCATAAATGATATCGTTATCGAAAAGGGCGGCTGGCCCAAGATGATTGAACTTTCACTTAATGTGGATGACGATTATGTGACTACTTTTGCCGCAGACGGACTTATTCTTGCAACACCTACAGGTTCAACGGCATACTCTCTTTCAACCGGAGGCCCAATTGTAAGCCCGCAGGCCGACGTTATTACCATGAGCCCTATATCGCCTCACAGCCTTACAATGCGCCCCCTTGTCCTTGCCAGCAGCCATACAATAAATATTCATGTAAGCTCAATGCATACCTCGGTTCAGATCAACTGCGACGGGCAGAGGGTTTATAACTATACACCTCCACTCGACATAGTTGTAAGAAAAAGCAAAAAACACGTTCGCCTTGTTCATACCTTTTCCACTAATTATTTTAAGACTTTAAGAGAAAAACTCTTCTGGGGAATGGATCTTAGAAGAATAATGCATCCATAATAATACCCGATTAAGGGGGAGAAAATGAAAATATTTGTTTTATTATTGTTTGCGGCTACTCTTTGCCTGCATGCACAGGATAAGCTTAAAACTGTTGTCGACGAAAAATCGGGCAGGCCTATGCTTGTCGGAAGTGGCGACAGAAGCGCATTTAAGGATACGAGCTATTCAAAATGGTTTGATCCTGAATATGAGAACTACCGCGTAAAAACTAAGGAGCTCGGGGGCATCGCTGAAAAAATTAAGGATTACGACATTACTATTGTAATGGGAACCTGGTGCAGCGACAGCCACCGCGAAATACCAAGATTTTATAAAATACTCGACACTCTGAAGTATCCCGAAAGCAAAGTAAGGCTGATATTTGTAGATAAAAAAAGAAAGGACCTTACCGGAGAGGCCGACAGCCTGAAAATTGAACTTGTGCCTACAATTATCTTCTATAAAAACAACAAAGAAGAAGGGCGCATTACCGAAGCCCCGCAGGAGACCCTGGAAAAAGATACTTATAATATAGTTACGGGAGCTTCAAAGAAGGAAAATGAACCCGGCGAGAGTAAGGATAGTAGTGAAACTGGAGGAAAATAGAAGGTCATATTACAAAAAAGGCGCTCACTTATTGAGCGCCTTTTTTATTTCTAAAGTATCAGTTGTCTATAATCGTCATCTCCTTAATTTCTTTTGATGAAATTTTAGTTGCCTCTGCAGGATGCTTCCCGCTTTTACCGTTTCCATTTTTCCCATTCCCGTTTTTACCGTCTACCGGTACACTAAGGTGTATTTTTTCCTTAACCGGCATCTCCTCAGTCTGCTTTAACTCGGGATGGTTTTTATCTACAGCATCCTTGTAGACATAGATCTGATTTTTATAGTTTCTTAGTATAATTTTCTCATCATCATGATGAAGAACATATTCCGGCAAAATCGGAATCTTTCCGCCGCCACCCGGTGCATCTATCACAAAGTAGGGAATGGCTAGTCCGCTCGTATGTCCTCTTAATTTATCCATGATCTCAAGGCCGGTCCTGATGGATGTCCTGAAATGATTTGCCCCCTTGGTTTCATCTGCCATATAGAGGTAGTATGGTTTAACCCTTATCTTAAGGAGTTTCTGCATGAGTTCCTTAATTGTATCGGGGTCATCATTAACACCCTTCATCAGTACTGTCTGGCATCCCACGGGGCATCCCGCATCGGCCAGCATCTGGCATGCGCGTGAACTTTCAGATGTAATCTCCCAGGGATGGTTAAAATGTGTGTTTATATAAACCGGATGATATTTTTTTATCATGTTGCAGAGTTTGGGTGTTATCCTCTGCGGAAGCACACATGGCATTTTAGTGCCTATGCGTATAATTTCCACGTGCGGTATCTGACGCAGCCGGGCAAGTATTTTCTCCAGCATTAAGTCTGTAAGCATCAGAGGATCACCTCCGGAAAGTATGACGTCACGAATCTCGGTATGCGACTCTATATACTTAAAGGCCGATTCCAGCCCTTTCATGGAAATTTTGTCCGAATTGCCGACTTTTCTTTTTCTTGTGCAGAATCTGCAATACATTCCACACTGGCTTGTTACCAGAAACAGTACGCGGTCCGGATAACGGTGGGTAATGTTTGGAACAGGGCTCATAGCATCTTCATTAAGCGGGTCCTCAAAGGCATCGAAATCTTCAAGTTCAACTCTGTCGGGAACACATTGCTTCCAGATCGGGTCGCCAGGATACTTTATCAGACTCATATAATATGGATTGATTCGGGCCTGAAAAAACTGGTCTATTTGTTCGGCAGTCGCTCTATCGATTTGAAATTTATCGACAAGCTCGTCCACGGTGTGGACACTGTCTCTAAGCATTTGTTGCCATAGTTCCATTTAATTAACCCTTTAAATTATTGAAAGTACTTACCAAAGATCACAAGGTTATCTTTTAATGAATAAAAATCTTTTATTTCCGCTACAACGGAATAACCGTTTTTTTCATAAAAACCCCTTGTAGCCAGATAACTCTCCTTTGAGGAGGTCTCAGCCAGAAGCCACCGTCCCTTGTTCAATGAAACAATATCCTCGGCATGCTTCAGAAGCTGTCGCCCTATTCCCTTCGACTGAATGGATGGATCCACCACAATCCAGTAAAGGTCAAAAACTCCATCAGTAAGAGGTCTTCTTCCTGTGCAATGATAGCCCGCTACCTGGCCATCCAGCTCGTAAACATAAATGAGATAATCTTCCTGCATGGGCCTTAAAATGGCAACATCCACCAGCTCCATGGCAACTTCCACCTCCTGCGCATTAAACTGCTCGATACGCCGGAGCATTCCCTCTATTGTATCCCTGTCCTCAGGCTTCAGTTTTCGTATCATGTTCCTTCCTTTCCAATGCAAGACTTACTATGCTGTACAACAATTCCGGATACGAAAGACCTTTGGCTCTTGCAGCTCTGGCAAACCCGGCATCCTGCGAAAGATCCGGATTTGGATTAACCTCAATTACATACGGAACTCCGCTTTTGCTCAGACGAATATCTATCCTCGCATAATCACGGCAGTTCATCAGCTCATAAGCTCCCCGGGCAGCAGTTTCAATCCTTGCCCTGAGCTCACCATCAATCTCTGCCGGGCAATTCGGATTTGTATACTTGTAATATGTACTGTTCGGAGACCACTTACCTTCATAAGTAACAATCTTTGGTAAACCTTTTGGTAAACCACTGAAAATAATTTCAGATATTGGCAGGACATCTCCTCCCAGGATCGAGACGTTGAATTCCCTGCCGTTAATAAACTCTTCAATAATTACATCCTGCCTGTAAGTCTTAAATAAAAATCCGAGCCGCCTGTTTACTTCATCAGGGTTGTTTACAACCGAGAACTCGGAAATACCTATTGAGGCATCTTCGTTAAGAAGTTTCAGTATAACAGGAAATTTAAGATTAAAACTTTCAGGATCTATGGCACTATTAAATTTTGCTATGTAAAAACCCGGGGTTTTTATCCCTCCGGACTGAAGGAGCAGCTTTGTCCTTGCCTTGTTAAGGCACAGCCCCAGGCATAATGGAATGTTCCCTGTATAATTAAACCCCAGAAGCTCATATAAACCTGCCGCACAGGCTTCGTAGTTCGCCCTACCTTCCACAGACTCAACAAAATTAAGTATCACATCTGGCGAATAAGTTCTAATCGAGGTAATCGCATCTTCAACGTCTGAACCGAAGGCAAAGGATGCAACATCCTTAAAGTAAAGCTGCAATCCGCTTACAACATCACTTATATGCTCCAGCATTCCGATTTCAGAGAGGTCAACATTCTCCTCGTCCGAGGAGATGCTTTTCCCTATATAGTTCTTATAGGCCTTTGCAGGTTCATTATAACAGACTAATATTTTCGCTTCACTGCTCATATAAGATTATGCCTTTTTGCTGAAACATGTAGAACACGGTTTAGCATCTCTTCGTAATTAAGCCCTGCGGCTCGTGCTGCTTTCGGAAAACAGGAATTGTCCTTCGGATCGGGCAGTATACCCGGCAGGGGATTTACTTCAATAATGTTTGGCTCACCTTCGGCGTCAAGCCTTACGTCAATCCGGCTCCAGTCGCGGCAGCGCAGAATCTTATACGTATTTAATGCAGCGTCCCTGATCTTCTCTTCCAGAATGCCATCCAGCTTGGCCGGACACGTGAAAATCTCCAGCGGATTTTCTCTTCTGTCCACAATCCACTTTGCCTCATAGGAATAAATTGGCACCATTCCTTCCGGAAGTTCACTGAAGTTAATTTCTACAATCGGGAGTACTGTGGCATCGTCATCATTTCCGATAATGGCAACTGTAAACTCCCTTCCGGGCAGGAATTCTTCAATCAAAGAAGGCTGGCCGTATGCTCTGCTGTTGCTTATAACGGCTTCTTTCAACCCTTCAAAGTCGTTTATGAAGGAAGAATTGAATATTCCCTTGCTTGAGCCTTCACCTACGGGCTTGATCATTACGGGAAACCTGAGTGAAAAACTCTTCAAATCATCCAGGCCGGAAGCCGTAATGAAACGCGGAGTCTTTATATTGTAATATGATAAAATTTCTTTTGTTCTTGCCTTATCCAGACATGTTGCAAGTGTAAGTGGGTCACTACCTGTATATGGTATCTTTAGCATATCCAGCATTGCCGGAATCTGTGCCTCGCGGCTTATGCCGTTCATTCCTTCGGCAATATTAAATACAATATCCGGCCTCAGGCTTCTTAATTTCTCAAAAGCCAGGTCATTTGCTTCAACTAAGGTTACATTATGATAAAGTGACAGCGCCTTGTGTACAGCATCTATGGTTTCGAAGGAATCCCACTCAGCATATACGTCATTGTATGAAGTAGAACTCTGAGGCAGGACAGATTGTTCTGAGGATAATTCTTCTTTCGAAGACGGAGGTTCTGTTAAAGACTCCTCTTCGGGCTTTACATTAAATGCAATTGCAACATTCAGCTGAATGTTATTATTAAGTGATGTGATAACTGCTCCCAAAGTTAAACGCTGAAAAAATTTATGATAAAAAATTTTTCTAAATCAGTTTGCAAGAACACTTAATTGTAATATAAAACATTCTGTAATATTTAAAAATATTTTTGGAACAATAAGAAAAATATTTTGCTAAAAATCAAAATATTTTTAAAAATTCTTACAGAAATAATATTTCGTAAAAATATAAAAAGTTATTCTTTAAATAAAACAACATATTAAAATATTTTTATTTTTCTTTAACTTAAAAATCATTCCCCGCTTCATTAAACCAGTGATAAGCGTAATATAGTTTTTCTTAAAATGGAATCTTTGAAAGAAGATCTGAGAAGGGTAGAAAATATAACGAGGCTTTGCGCCTTCAGGCATTAAACACCTGAAAAAACTGGCTTATGCAATTCTGGCTTATGCAATTCTGGCATATGCAAGATTTTCCCTGTAACTTCTAAGCAGGTTCTCTTTTATAAGCCTGTTCTCCGGAGCCTTAAGCCTGGGATCTGAACTTATAAGGCTGAATGCTGCGGCCTTGGCCTCAACAAGTATCTGGGTGTCATTTACAACATCTGCGTACTTAAGCTCAGGAAATCCGCTCTGCTTTGTTCCGAATATGTCACCCGGACCGCGCAGCTTAAGGTCAATTTCGGAAAGTTCAAAGCCGCTCGTATACTTTACCATCGAATGAAGCCTTGCTACGGCCTTGTTCTTCTCTATCTGAGAAGGCGACATATACTCAAAATCGGCACCGAAATTATTCGTTCTTTCGGCGTACTCATCTTTTGTTACAAGAATGCAGTATGCCTGCTTGTTGCTCCTGCCTACTCTTCCCCTTAACTGGTGCAGCTGTGAAAGTCCGAAGCGCTCGGCGTCATTAATAACAATTATATTTGCATCCGGAATATCAATTCCTACCTCAATAACTGTTGTGGCAACCAGTACGTCAAACTCTTTTCTGGCAAATCGCATCATGGCCTCTTCTTTTTCCTGCCACGACATCTGTCCATGCACCATGGCTATTCTTAACTCTTTTAGATAAGTCTCCTTCAGCTCCACAAAATGGGTTTCGGCTGCCTTGAGCTCAATTTTATCTGATTCTTTTACGAGTGGATAGATTATAAACGACTGATAACCATCTTTAGCTTTATCAACTATGAATTTGTATATATTCGGAAGGCTCGCCTCACCTCTTAAAGAGGTTTTAATGGGAATTCTGTCCTTAGGCATCTCCTTAATAACTGAAACATCCAGATCCCCGTAAATTGTCATCGATAAGGTCCTTGGAATAGGTGTGGCAGTCATAACAAGCACATCCGGAGAATGCCCTTTTGTAATTAGCCTTGAACGCTGAACAACTCCAAAACGGTGCTGCTCGTCAATTACTATAAGTCCAAGATTGTTAAAAGTAACGGCTTCTTCAAATAGTGCATGCGTGCCGATTACAATGTCGCTCTCGTTCATTTCAATCATTGACTTATTCTTCTGCTTTTCGGATTTCTTCTGCCCTCCTACAAGCAGGCTTACCTTTATATCCAATCCTTCCAGCATACGTGTTATGTTTTTAAAATGCTGGTCTGCCAGAATTTCTGTTGGCGCCATGAGCGCCGACTGGAAGCCGTTATCCTTTGCTATAAGCATTGCAATAAGAGCTACAATAGTCTTGCCGCTGCCTACATCCCCCTGCAAAAGACGGTTCATAGGCTTATTTTTTTCCATATCATGCCTTATATCGCTCAAGACAGAAAGCTGTGCCTTTGTCAGGTCAAATGGAAGAGTTTTTAGAAAGTCTGCTACAAGATGAGTCTTTACTTTCATTGAATAGCCCGGAAGCTGTTCCTGTATATTATATTTCCTTAAGGCAACAAGAAGCTCAATGTAAAATAGCTCTTCGAACTTAAACCTCAGCTGCGCGCGTTCAAGCTCTTCTTTTGAAGGAGGGAAGTGTATGTTCTTTATAGCCTCCTGAATGCCCGGGAGCTTAAATTCCTCAATTATCCCGGGCGTAAGTGTCTCACCTAACTCCTCAGCATAGGTTTCCACGGCAGCACTGACGATCTTTCTTAAACTCAGGTCACCTATATTTGTCGAACGTAATTCCTTGGATACCCTGTAGAAAGGAATAATTTTACCCGTATTTAAGAAACGCTGCGATTCATCTTCAGTGATCTTGTCGAAATCGGGATGTACAAACTGCAGGTGGCCGTATTTTGTAAGCACAGGCTTCGACGAAATTGCATAATGCTCTCCCGGATTAAAAAGCAGCTGCATGTACCTGATACCCTGAAACCATACACATTCAAAAAACCCGCTTGCGTCACGCATCTTTACTTTCAGAATCTCTTTTTTACCATAACGGATCTTCTCCTTATCAAGCACCTGCCCTATTATGGTAACCTCTCCTTCGTA
>JBLMYS010000350.1:0-38322 GCA_050258415.1 Acidobacteriota bacterium
GAGCTTCTTATTCCTGAAGTGGAGAAATGGCTTAAAGGTTATCTGAATAACCCCATGAAGGATGAAGACGGAAATGACAGCTATCCTGACGGGATAAAATTTCCTTTCAGCCAACTCCTGAACTATGATATTTTCTACAGAAATAAAGGAATAGGGGTTAACAGTGAGCATCTGGCCGATTACGCTGTCACATACGACTTCAGAACTACCAACGGATATCCGGCAAAGATTCTTGAACTGGTTAACCCTTTCCTTATTCTGGACAGAAAGGTGACATTTTTATGATTACCGACTTCTTCGACACGGAAATTCAGGTTTTAAGGAAATCCCAGGTGGAATCAGGAGGCGTTGTAAAAAATGCTTTTACTCCTGTTACTACAACTCAGGGGAAAAACACCACGCTCGGCAGCAGGGAAGCCGAGGAAAACTCGAGGAGGGGCTTTGTTTCCACACACAGGACGTATATGGAAGTGGTAGACGTAAAGAACGGGGATAAACTTCTCATAAATGGAGAGGAATTTGAAGTAAAGGACGTCCGCAATCCAATGGGCTTAAACAAATTCCTGCAGGTTGATTCAGAACTTAAATCGTAAGGCATCATTCATCAACTCTAAAAACAATGAAAAAGATGGGAAAACATTTATTCGATTTAACAGGTAATGCAGTCATCGGATTTGTCGGCACTACCTTTACGTTAAACAGCGCTAATGAAGCCATGGGCCTCCTGGGCGGAGCTCTGACGGTTACTTACATGGTTATTAAAATTTACTTCATAATCAAGAAAAAGGACAAAAAGCCGTGAAATTCTTAATTAAACATAAGAATTGGGTAACGAACGTTACTGGCGCAATTTCAGGGTTCTGCCTTTTAGTCCTGGGCTATCTCGGCTCTTATAATGTTGAAGTCCCAGCATCCGTAAAAGTGGCGCTCGTTTTCACTGCTGCAGGTGCTGTGACTTTAGCTCAGTATCTTATTGGTAAAAAGCCGGAGGACCTGAATAAATGAAAACAAATAAGGCTGGTATCAGCCTAATAAAAACATTTGAATCCCTGCACGACGGGGATCTTAAGAGGATCGGGCTTCAGCCCAAAATGTGCCCTGCAGGGATTTGGACAGAAGGTTACGGCCATGCCATGACCTATAACGGCAAGCCCTTAAAAGGCACAGAAAATAAAGACCTGGCTTACAAGCTCCACAAGGTAAATAATGAACAGGAGGCCGAAAAGCTTCTTCGGGATGATCTGAAGATGGTAGAAAGCGAAGTCAGCCGCTTGGTAAAAGTGCCCATGAATGAGAACATGTTCTCAGCCCTTGTATCCTTTGCCTTCAACCTTGGGGCGCACAACCTCGCAACATCGACTCTGCTTAAATATCTGAATTCAGGAAAGCTCAATGAAGCTGCTGACGAGTTCGTGAGGTGGAATAAATGCAACGGCGAGGAGCTCGACGGCCTGACCAAAAGAAGGCTGACTGAAAAAGCTTTATTTGTCAGCAGGGTGGCATAATGAAAAAAGTATTACTTGTTGCAGGGATGACTTCTTTAGCTCTCCTTTTATGCGGATGCTCTTCAAACAGAACCGTAATAAAGGACAAGGACATTGTGGTCAAAGTGCCTGAGATAAAAGCAGAGATTGAAGGGGAAATAAAGGCCCCGGCGCCCGAGATAAAGTATTCCATTGAGGACTTCTTCAGCACTCTTCCTGAATCTACCTACATCGAGGGAACGAGCACTATTGTGGACAGCACAGGCCACATAAGTAAGGCCAGTGTAAGGATGTACCCAAACAGGAAAAAGGATCCGGGAACAGGGAAACCAAAGCCGACCTTTGAACTTAACATAAAGCAAAACGACATTCATGTGGCCCATACGGACACGACCCATTTTGTCGAGCAAAAAGAATCAAGCCCCTTATGGCCTTATCTGGCACTGGCAGTCAGTGCTGCTGTTCTTTTTTTGATGTTCAGGAAAAGATAGCCTTATGCGCTATGAAAACTATAAGGCCAAGATAATTCTTTACCAGAAGGAGAGGATTATTAAAAAGCTTACAGTTATCGGCCAGCTGGTGCAGGGAGCTGCGGCCAGTTTGGTTACAACGCTTACAGGCAACCTGAAGAACAGCATTACTTATCAGGTGGACGGTACCCGTTTGAGTGTGCGCATCGGGACTAACGTTGAATATGCCCTCATAATTGAGCTTGGCGGCGTTATAAGGCCCAGAAATGCCCGGGCTCTGGCCGTACCAGTGTCACCGGAAGCTAAAAGGACAATTATTCCCGAGGGACAGTCCATAAGGGACGTCTTCCCGGATCTGGTGATGGTCGAGACAAAGGGAAAGCCTCCAATTTTGATAAGAAATAAAACAAAGTGGAAGGGGCAGAAAAGGGAAAAACAGACCGTGGAAGTTATGTATGTACTATTGACCAGTGTTACAATTCGTCCCCAGCCGTACTTAAAACCGGCTCTGGTAATGAACAGGACTAAGATAATGAGGATCCTTCAGAAATGAACATAGAGCTTAAGAATGAACTTATCAGAATCGGGAAAACTACCGAGGGGCTTTCGGGGCAGTTTTATTTCGGGCATCCCAAGGATGAGGATAAATACCCTTATGGGCTGCTTTCTTCAGTAACCGGCGTTGATGATGAAGACCAGGAAGATGACTATTTAGAGGAATATGTACAGGTAACTTTATATGGGGAGGATTATGAACTCCTCGAGGCCGCTTCCGAGGACCTGCACAGTAAACTGCAGCACAAGGAAGATACATTCAATATGACCGGTTACAACGTAGACCAGATTTACAGGGAGTTCAAAAAGGTTACTGAGAATGAATTTATCTGGCAAATAGTAATGCAATACGTAATTCAATTAACAAAAATTTAGGAGTTAACTACAATGGCAGGGAAAAGAATTGCATACAAAGTAAGCGCTCTTTACTTCGGTGACAAGCCTGTGGGCGGGTGGACAGCAAGTGAAAAGGTCCGCGCTTCGGGAATGACTTTCGAAGAGAATTATAATGAACTGGACACTACCGATAACGGGCAGACCGACGACTCGGTAGAAATAACGATGGGCATTGCCTCGAGACAGTCTAAAATTGACGGGACCCTTAGGGATGCAGGGGGCCTTCCGATTATGGGCAAAAGCTCTTCATTTGTTCTTGATGGAAAAGCCATTGCCGCTACAGGCTTAAGCTTCGAAGAGACCTACGATGAGGAAGAGGTTTCAGACGAAGATACAGTTGGCGACGGAACCGAAACAGACGTTACTTATGCAAAAAGAACCTCCAAAATCTCAGCATGGTTTAAGGACACGGTTGCACGTCCGGTGGCTGCAGTGGCCAAAGCCGCTACTTTGACTATAAAGACAGGCTTTACCATCGCCGGGCAGTTTATTGTAGGCGCTACAAGCATCTCGGGGCAATCAAAGGGCTTCTTTAAGATAGACCTCACCGGAAACTGGAACAATTGTGTTAAAACTATTCCCGGTTTTCCTGTTACTGGATGCGTAAAAGACTGCAAGATTCTTTACAAGGACGGGGCACAGGACAAGGCGGTCGAAGGAAAAGCTATTATCACTCAAGTTTCCCTCAGCGCGGATCGCAAAAGTGAATGGAAGTTCTCCTTTACCCTGAAATGGAACGGAACACCTGTGGAGACTGAATATGCCGAAGTATAAGCTATACGAGGATCGTGAGCATAAAGAGATAACCATTCTTGGAGAAAGAGTGGTTATCTCTGAACGTAACAGCATCGAGGTTTACGGCCTGTACCAGTGGGAACAACGCCATAAAGAAGATGCTACTTCCAACCTTGTTATTCCTGCAGGAGTAATATCGAGGTCTTTGGAGCCTTTTTTCAAAAGCCTTAAATGGTACCAGTTCTTTAAAAAGCGCAAGGTAAAGAGGATGCTTGATATAAACTGGCTCAGCGATAACCTTCCTGTTTCTGTTCTTCTCGGAATCTTCTATGAGATTCAGGCCCTTGAGAATGACGGAATAAAAAAAAAGACCATGGGGAAGGTGGATCTGGCGAAAGCGGAAGAAACACAGGGACAAAAACAAGCTGGGATGTAGCCGCGCCGCTCGTAATGAAGACCTTTTATTTTACAGAAAAGGAAGTCGGGGAGCTGCCGATCACCAGATTCAGGAATTATCTCTCGCAGTGCTTTAATATCAGAGCCCTTGAGTTGGGAGGTGAATTTGAATTCCTGACCGAAAAAGACAAACAAACTGAACTTGATTTAGAGCTCAATGAACTCATCCGTGAAGGTAAATTAGCATGACAGAAAGCGCTTTATTAGAAAAAATATATGTCGAGGTCGAGGCCAGACTGGGCACTCTTGAAAAGCAGCTTGACCAGGCATCCGACAAGGGTAGGAAGGCCGCCAAGGGCATCGAAGATGTCTTTACCAAGGGTCAGCTTAAGTTTAACGACTCCCTGGCTAAGAAAAGCATTGCCGAGATAGAGCAGTCTGCCATCAGGCTCAGGGCTCATCTTGAAAAACGCATTGAAATGGGGGCTCCTCTTTATCAGCTCGAGGCCCTTAAAAACTCACTCGACAAAGCTGAGAATGCTGTCTCTACTTTCAAGAATAAAACCGATGAAATTCCGCCCTCACTGGATAAGGTAAATAAGTCTGCAGGAGGTTTGTTCGGTAGCCTTGGCGGACTTATGAAAGGCCTTGGGGGAATTGTAGCAGGATATCAGATATTTGACTTCCTTAAGGACTCGGTGGAAGAATCGAAACAGGCCGCTCAGAGCTTCGCTAAAGTTGAACAGGCCATAAAAACCACAGGCGGCGCTGCAGGATATACAGCTGAGCAGCTTTCCAAAATGGCGACAGAACTTGAGACGCTTTCCGGAATAGACGGCGATCAGATTATGAACGATGTCACTGCACAGCTGCTTACCTTCACAAACATTTCAGGGACTCAGTTCCAGAGAGCGCAGAAAGCGGCACTGGATCTTGCTGCAGTTATCGGTACGGACCTGAAAAGCCAGACTATACAGCTAGGGAAAGCCCTTGAGGATCCTGTTACAGGCATGACAGCTTTAAGAAGGGCCGGTGTAACCTTTACCGAAGCTCAACAGGAACAGATAAAATCCCTTATTGCTTCCAATGACCTATTCGGGGCACAGAGCATTATTCTTACTGAAATAGAGACCAAATACGGTGGCCAGGCTGAAGCTGCCAATAAGGCATCAGGCGGAACGATGACGCTTGCTGTTGCATGGGGAAATCTGAAGGAACAGCTTGGAAACACAGTGATGCCGGTTCTGACTGCACTTGCTGGCTCTCTTACAACAATATCCAATAAGACGAAGGAAACTACTGAATTCTGGTTGGTACTAGGAGGAGTTTTTAAGGTAGTAGGTACTATTCTTATAGCCTTAAAAACTGGGATTATTGAAATAGGCTATGCGTTGGGCACCCTTGGTGCTGGGCTAGTTGCGCTGACTCAGGGTAAATTCAAGCTAGTACAGGATATTTTCTCTCAGGGTTGGAAAAAGATGTTCAACGAATGGAAAGACTATGACAGCTCATTCCAAAATATGTGGAGCTCATCAACCGGTTCAGCAAAAGAACAGGCTGCTGAAATTGCACGTATTCAAAAATTAGTTAATGACACACTGAAAAATCAAGCAATAACAGACCCCAAGCAGGAATCTGAAATAGAAAAGATTATAGGCAGGGAAAGCGAACTTAAAAAGACACTTGATGAAGTAAATAAAGCCCTTACAAACGGCAACTTGTCACAGTTTGCAAGAAATGAGCTAATTGCAAAGCAGATAGAGCTCACAAAGGAGCTTGCAAAATACAACAGGATTATAAACCCTGATCTTGAAGACCCTAATGCAAAAGGCTTTCAAACGTTAGACACTTATGGAACTCTTGGAAAGAACACAAGAAACAGAGATAAAGTAGCAAACCCTTACGCAAACGGAAAGATATCCGGAGTCCCTAAGGAACTGCAGAAGCTCCCAGAATTGCAGAAGCCGGGTGTCGCAATTGGGGAGACCACTTCTCAGCTTGAACGCCAGCTTGCTCTGTCAAATGCCATTAGTGAAAGCTTCAATGGTACTATAAATACAATTACTTCCACGTGGGGCAATGCTATTTCAAGCTGGATAAGTAGCGGAAAAAGTTTTGCTGAGGCTACTACATATACCTGGCGCAATATGACAGCCCAGATTCTCGGAATGCTGGCTGAAATCGGTGTAAAGTATTTACTTTTAACCGGTGCCAAAGCCATCTTTAATAACGCTACCAGCGGCTTCGGAGGATTTCTGATAAATGCTCTGGGCGGTGGTAATGCCCATAACGGGGGAGTCTTCGCCAACGGTGTAAAACTTGCGGCCGGAGGGGGCGGCATTGTCCCGCCCGGATTTCCGAATGATTCCTTCAGGCTGAACGTTCAGAGTGACGAGCTTGTGAAGGTATATACTCCGCGTCAGCAGGTCGATAATATGCGCGATTATTCCTCCTTTGTATCAGGGATAAGCCGCGTTGAAACAGCCCTGCAGATCCTGAACAGCAATATGATGGATGAAACGACCAGGGGCCGTAAGGACAGCCTGAAAATCGGAATTGAGGGAAGACTTGACGGAAATGACCTTTATTTGCTAAACAAGAAAACTGAAAAGACGAGAAAACGTTTTGAATAAGCAGGGCAAGGTAATATATGGCTTATAAAATTACCATTAGCACAAACGGCCAACTGGTAAACGATTCCGATACCTTACAGCTTGTAATTGTGGCAAGTGTTGATCTGGACGGCGCTGATCAGGCATATAGTGCCGCTGATAAAGGCATAAAGGTAAAAAATTGGGGTTCCACCGGATTGTCGTATGATATTGAGGAATTGCTCCTTACCCCTGCCTCTCTTAGCATGGTTTTAACTGACGCCCAAGGATATTTAGACAGTTTGTTCTTTGGAAACACTGCTGAAGCTCTGGCAACTAATAAAGAAGCCGAAGTGCAGATCTGGCTCAATGGTGCTCTGGAATTCCAAGGGAATATTAACGAGGACAGTCTGTTTTCGGATATCGGTCGCCTTGAATTCAAATTTTCTGCAAGGACAAAAACGGATATCATCAATAAGAAAATGGTATACAAAGACGGCAATCCCCTGGACCCAATGGGCCCGGGTTACAGCGCCAATTATGTTAATATTCAGGAAGCAATAAAGGATGTATATAAACTTGTCAATCCGGACGTTGTACTGGATTTTAGGAGTAATCTTTTAATGTACGCCTCCAGAATATCAGCTCCATCATACAGTGTTACAGATATTCCGTTTAATGAATGCTCAGTTTATGCGAAGTATCTTTATAACTATCCTTCAGGCGATATTCAGAACTGCGGTGATGTCTTAAAGCGTCTTGCAATAGACACGGGCTCTTTTACAGGAATGATTCATTCGGGCAGGGCATTTTTCCACAAACTTTTCATGTATGATGAAACCAATGTACAGGAATTAGGGAAAGTTTTGTCATATCAGAAAAGTTACAAATACAGCCTTATTGAATATGTAAAAATAACAATGGACCCGGCTATTTTTACCAATGCCGTAGGGGAGGCAGGAACGTTCACGGGCATGGATGGAAAATTTATAGACAAGAAATCTTTAATGGGATGCGACGGCGGTGAATCTGTGATGCACTGGGCAAAAACGGATGATCCTTATAGCGGAGCCTACAGAGTCCAGCAGCTTAAGGATGATACGGTTGGCGGAGGCTATTCGAAGTCGGCCCAGCTGCTTGCCAATTTCTGGTACAAGTTCCGTGGGAATATGCAGAACTGCAGGGCTGATATCTTTAAGGTTGCGGGTATTACGTACGATTTTCTTAAAAATTTCACATATGGCGGCAGGAAATACCAGATTATTGAAATGACTAAAAACCTTGCCGGCAATACAACGGATATAACAGCCCTTTACTTAGGAGAACTTTAATGAATAAAAGTATCTGGGGCAGTGCGGCTCCTAAATTTATATACGATATGGGCGGCGCTAACGAGACCGAGGTTCTGTTGGACCGCTGGATTACAATAGAGGATGAGCCCGAGGCAAAAGAGGTTATTCTTGAGAGTGAACTTGAAGCTGACAGGGATATCTCACATAAAGGATCTTACTGGACATTCAGCGGCAAGCTTTACCTCTTCAAGTATAACGACCCACTCAGTAAGTTTAACGAGGTCTACCAGTTCCTGAACCAGAAAGTGGTGCTCTACAAGCATAGGGACGGGGAACCGTTCAAGGATAAAGACGGCAATAACGCCCTTTTCTTCATTGAAGAGATCACCCCTAAGAACATGACCACACTGGACTACAGGGACGTTCTCATAATTAAATTTATAAGCCTGAAGGCCATCAGCTTTGCAAATAGTACCCCGATTAAGCCACAGCTTTCAGAAATTACTATGTCAAAGAATTTATAGGAATTATAAATGGCAACCAGCACATTCTTTACCAGTTTCAAAACCGGCCCCGGCGCCAAATTAGAGGGCTATTCCGGCCACATATACCTGGTCCCATCCGGCAGCGCAGTAAATGGCGATATGCCCCTGACCGAAGATACCGGACGCCCAGGACAGTATTACAGGGAAAACGTACCCGACGGTGAATATAAAGTCTACGTGGATCTGGATAAAAGCGGCTCCCCAGTGGAAGATGATCTTTACAAGACGCCTGGAGGTAACCCTTACCTTGTCTGGCATGGAGAGAACAAAGTAAGCAAAATAGCAGAGAATTATGATGAAAATGGAAAACACTTGCCCCCTTTTTGGAACCCCAGAAATTCTTTTATTATCCCTGCTTTCTATAATATGGTTTCATTTGATCCATCAACATTTACTTTCACCTGGACAAATGATATTTACATAGTAAACGGGCGTGGGGGATATGGGACATTAAAGGCCGGATCGGTTCAATTAGAAGCTAACGCAATGACGGCCTTTATAAATATGAGTGACACCGGAACGGGAAACGTTGGAGTTGTAACTATACAAAAAGCAGCCTTTTCAGTCTCTACTGAAATTGGGAATGAGGGGAATTATTTTCTTGCTGCAAGGGTAGGTGATGTTGTATCTGGCCCCCTTTGGGATTTGGTAGGTATTTCAACAGAAAAAATACTAGACGGGGCGGTAACAACAGACAAGATCCCTGATGGGGCTATCACAGAATCTAAAATACCGAGCACAAACAGACTTTCAAAGACAATCAATGAATCCAAGTTTTTTAAGTCCGTAAACGTTCCAAGGCCAGCAGAGCTTGAAACACTTTCACCTTTAATCCCTTATACAATAAGCAATAGATGGGCCTATTCCTATGAAGATGCTTATATCAATGAGAAAAGGAAATTGAAAAGATTTTGCGTATATGCAGTAAAAGACGGTCAAATACGAATTCATTTTATTCAAGTTTCTGGTACTTCTGCAACCTGGGTAAATACCTGCAATGAGTTATACAAAGTAAAAGCAGGGTGGAATTATATAGACGCAGATGATATTGACATTCCAATTTTTGAAGGTGAGGCTTATATAGCCGTCGGTTCAAAGGCAGAGGGTGACGGTGTTTTAGCTTATAAAAATTCAGGCGGGAACGGATGCATAGAATTTGACGGGAGCACAAATACAGCAACTTTTGATGTCCCTTATCAACATAGCTTTTATATTGAAACTTATGAGTTTGACCTTTATGATGAAATTCTGGCCGGGAATATAATTCAATTACCCGCCGGAGCTTGCGTAATCGATGGCCCTGCAATTACCTTAAGGAACAACCAGGCAATAATAGGAAAAGGAATTGGGAAATCGGTAATATTTCATAAAGGGACAGAAACCGAGGGTATTAAATTACTCAGTACAACAAACAATATTTTATCGGGTTTTACGATAGATGCAAAGCAGACATTTTCAAAGGCGAGCAGTTATTTCAATAGCTTTTCAGATATAAAAAATCAGACGGGCATTCCAGCCGGGGGGAAAACTGGTATTTCAATTGGGGCCCTTTCATTTTCAGTAGTTGAAAATATTGAAATAAAAAATTGTGGATTATACGGATTGCAAATAAACAACCAGGCAAACAGAACAGATCATGTCATATACAGCAATATAATAGCCCGAAATTGTTTTTATGGAATTAGGGTGAACCAGGGTGGAGAATATTGTGCCTTAAATGGGATAAATAGCAGCAATAATGTCATGGGGATTGCAGTTTTTTCAGGCAATGTCTTTGTCACCGGTTCACATTTTAATGACAATCGGAATAATCTCTATCTTGGAAAGGCTGCAAATGACAGTCATGGATCTTTTACTGGATGCACTTTCAACCATGCTCAAGGATATGCTATTATAGCCGATGAAATCAGCAATGGTGAAACCTTTGCCGGCTGTCATGCTTTTGAGGGTGAAATATATCTGTACAGAAGCAAGGGATTTACTTATGTAGGAGGTATCATAGATGCTCAAATAAACGTACAGGGCGGAACTTCCCATTTGATCAGTAATACAGCATTCCAGAAAGCATATTGGGCCGGAGTTGTCGGGCATAATTATAATTCAGAAACGTCGTACTTGAAGATGAAAAATAATTATTTTATGCTTGAAACTGGAGATAATGACGGGTTAATTAATAATTAGCGATTTAGATATAAATTACTTGTGGCGTCTTTTAAGATGCCCTAAGGAAATGCCTTCATAAAATTACTGACAATATTCTAAAAATGAAAAGGCCCGCGAGGGCCTTTTCTTAACTTAGCAAATCCATTGATATCATTTCCAATAATCGGGGCTTGCCAGATTCAGAACGATCAATTCTCCCTTTGATCTTAACTCTTTTGTTTAGTATATCAGTTGCTTTTGCCTCATCTTCGATTGAATAGATGCATCTGATATCTAAGATATCATGCCCTTGGATTCCCCTCAGTTCAAATCTTCTCGCATCAAGATCTATTTCTCTGACTGTGCCTCTAAGAGTTATTATTTCATCGCTTTTTACTGGATGTTTAAGTACCTGACTTATATTTTTCCTTACTTCCTTTGTTAGTATGCTAACTCCTGCTCCTCTGAAATCTTTCCCGCTTACATTGACTCTATCAATACCAGTTCTGCCTGATGGTGCAAGATTCTTTACGGCAAGTAATGCTACATCTTTAATTTTAGGATCTATGATCTCCTTGTCCAACTCTTCCATGTCTTCTTCAGAGACAAGTTTGGTAACAACGCCTAGTGTTTGAACTGCTTTTTTAGAAGCTTGGTATAATGGGTCGGCTTCTCCTAGAAGGCTTGGCTCATTTTTGATTCTGATAGAATCAGCGGGCGGAAGTGTAAAACCCAGTACAAGACTTCCTCTTGCCACTGCAGATAATCCGAGATCCAGCTCTTTCGGTATCTTTACTTTACTTTCAAGCAAATCGCTGAATGCTTTTGTTAAATTGGTAACCTGTTTTCTTACCGAACCAAAAACCCCGGTTATCATGGATAATCTCGGATTTTGAATTATAGTCTTAGGACCTTCTAATCTTAATAATAAATCGGAAGTGTCGATTGCTTTGGCAAGGGGATAATCCTCTTCATATAATTCTTCTAATAGAGAATAGTAAGGTTTAGCAAGGGAATTAAATAATTCTGAGGATCCGTTATTCTTTTCGACCCACATCTGTAAAGCTGCGATCTGAGAATGAATCAGTTGTACTTTGTAATTCAAAAGTGAATTCCAGCTTCTTTCGATAGAATTATTGCTCATACATTCACCTTTATAATACCTTTTTTATATTTGGGCTCTAACCCTCTTTTATTTCCTTCCTTAGTTCCAATATACTGAAAAAATTCAGTAAAATCATTGGTTAAAAGGGGTAGGGCAGGGTGGAAATAAGGTGAGTAAAATTTCATCTAATTCAAATTCAAATGGCATCCCTGCACCGTTGGGAGTTCTGCATAAAGATACCGCACTTACTGCAGCAACGAGGATTAAGCTATCAAATTTTATAAAATCTCTGACTTTGAACGGCGCCGATAATACAAAAAAATATAATGTTTGGCAGGCTAAAAGGAACGCCGGCGGAGAATATACCTTAGAAATTGCTTTGTGCGCTGACAATTCCACAGTACCCGATTTAACTGATTTAGTTGCGGGTTTTGCCATTGATGCGATTGATTATGTTGAGCCGACAGGTGTTACAGAATTAACCCTAAGCGAATCCAACAGCAGTGGAATTTCAGGCAAAGCGGTGGTTGACTGGAGCGCAATTGATGCCGGGACCGTTTATATGGGATATGCTTTTAACGAAACAGGCATAAATAACTTTGCTATCAATATGCCTGGGCTGGACGATATTTCATTTTTAAACACATTAAAACCGACCCATGACGCTGATGGAAAAGTTTTGCCATCCGGTATGACGGCCCAAAAGAAAGCTATTGTGTCGCTTACAAGCCCGACCCCCGACTACTTGGGGCAGATGGGGATTGATGCTTTCGGTGATGAATATATCGCAATCTCGTTGACCGGAACCATGTGGCAGGCAATCAGAAAAGATATAGTACAGCATCCAGCCTCCAGAACGCTGGCAAGTGCTGGATATATACAGGAAGGTTATTGGACCGGTGAATTAGAGACATGGTTTGACCAGTGCGAAAGAGTATTCAAGTCATTTACTTTTTATAGTGATAATACAAATAACATAAAGATTGCCATTTATTCTCACCTGGGCGGTATATGGACAAAAATTTCGGAGGTAACGAAAACTCCGGCAGCAGGGTTGAACTCTTATCAGCTTTCAGATTTGGTTGATCCTTCACTTTTGAATATCGGGACACGGTACAATGTTGTTATCGGCACAAGTGCACTCCCAAGATGCGGGGTTAAATGGAGTTCCGGTTCCTTTGATGGTTTTAATATCGTCATGGCAACAGGGGCATATATCGCAGACCCGACGTTTTATCTCAATTGCTGGCTTGATACTTATGACAGCTCATTAAACCCAATAAATAATAAATTAAATATTGCGATGGGCAAGGTTGGGAGCTTTGAAATGGTTCAGGCTCTCCAGAACCTAAACGAAGTAGTTATTCCGGATGGGACTTGGGAAATTGATTCAAATATTGTTATTCCTTCAGGGAAAATAATTCGGGGTGTCAGGGGGAAATCAATACTCCAGGCCGGTTCTTCTGTTACTAAACTTATTGACCTTTCGAATATTTATGACGTGATAATTGACGGGATAAAATTAAAAGGAACTGGTGCAGATATTGACATTACAAGCACAGCTAAAATTAATAGTAATGCAGATATTTTGGCAAAAAATGGGATAGGCACTAAACATGGCATTTATATTGACCATTCAGACAGGGTTAAAATAACAAATTGTGAAATTTCAAATTTTGATAATAGCGGAATTTACAGCACTTTCACAGGGAACAGTTGGATAAACGGGATATTAGTTTCTGATAATTATATACATGACAATTACTTAGGAATAAATTCTGCAACCAGAACGGAATTTTCAAAGTTTGTGAATAATTCGGTGAACCTGAATTTAATCGGACAGATTATTCAGGGCGGTAATACTTCACTGGCAAATTGTACAATAGCAAAAAACAGATGTGGCCTTGTTTTAATAAATGGGGATAATGACAGTCACGGAGTAGCTGTAAACGTAATGATTCCCCACAATAACTATATTGCCATGCTGATAGATAATATCACTTATGGATTTTCGTTTGCAAATTTGCAGCAGTTTGATGATAGTATCGTTCAAATATTGAATTCAAAAGGTGTGGTTATCAACTCCAGTCTTTTATCTGGAGCTTATACAATTACAGGGTGTGCAAGTGCCGCGATTTTGGGTTGTATGTTTAACACAGGCAGCACAATAACTCAAAGCAGCAATACTTATCTGGGATTGAAAAACAATTTCTTTATTGACGGTTCCAGCGCGGCAAGTTTAAATAACTAAAAATCTTCAGAAAGATAATATTAATTACTTGGGGGCGTCTTTTTAAGATGCCTCCAGGAGATACCGCCACAAAATCGCAAAGTTGCCACCCCCAAGTGACTGCGAAGAGAGCTCTGTGTACTTCCTCAAGACATCCGGATAATTCATTCCGATAGGAATTAAGAATTACCTCGACAAATATATTAATTTAATTTTAGAGGTAAAACATGATTCCTTATATCGGGGGAAAATCTTATCTGGCTAACTGGATAATTTCCAACTTTCCATCTGACTACAAAAGTAAAACTTACTGCGAGGTCTTCGGCGGCGGGGGATGGGTACTGTTTAAGAAAGAACCCAGTTTCGTTGAAATCTACAACGACCTTAATTCCGACCTGGTTAATCTATTTAAGACGATCCGGGACAATTACCCTAAATTCAGCCACATGGCAGAGTGGACCCTTCACTCGAGGGAGATGTTCCAGGAGGCTACTAAGAAACTGCAGCAGGATGAATTCTTAAGCGAAACAGAACGGGCCATTAACTTTGCCACAAACAGAACACAGTCTTTCGTGGGTACCGGGAACTCCTGGGGCTACCAGATCCGGGCGCACGCGGCCACAAGCGGGCAATGGCTTCCTTTCCTGAAGAGGATGGAGCTGATCAACGCGCGATTGAAAAGAGTTCAGATTGAATGTCTGGACTTTGAGAAAATAATCAAGAAGTACGACACTCCGGATACGCTCTTCTACTTGGACCCGCCTTATGTCGATGCAGAGAAGTACTACGACATACCTTTTACCATGGAAGACCATGAGCGTTTGGCCAGTCTCTTGAAGAATATAAAAGGGAAGTTTGTCCTCTCTTATTATGATCATCCTTTCATCCGTGAGCAGTACTCTGGGTACCAGATTTTAACAAAAGAGGTCTCTAAACATAGCTATGGGATGACTGTAAATGCTAAGTCAAAGGAGAGGCCAAAGGGGAAGGAGGTATTGATCTTAAATTACTGACGTCGGAAAATTGGAGTGGGACCAAATTGGGACCGTTCGTGCAAAAAATCACATAAAAGCACAGTGTAAATCTTTGTTTTTATGTGATTTTAGCCGCCTATGAAGCAAAATAGGTGAATGGCATTCAAGAGGTCAGGAGTTCGATCCTCCTTAGCTCCACTTTAAGTCCTTATAAAATAGTAATTTATAAGGACTTTTTTATGCCTACTTCTATTGACCTTCATTTGGATATTATTTGGATAATCTAACAAACAGTAATTTACTGTGCTACTTTTTCCCACAATTCACCTCATTTTAAAGTTATTTTTAATGATTCCATTCTATTGACACTAACTTCTTATTTTACTAGCTTGGGAATATTTTTTATGTTCTGAAGATTTGTTCTGTTTTGTAGTTCGTAACCTAACTTCATAATTATTATATTATTGGACGAAGAATGGAAACAACAGAGATCCTCGAAGGAAAGACATTTTTTTTAAATGACCTCCCAGATGGCAACGACGAATTTGAAGTCCACACTTCCATAGCCATAACTATTTCAAAATTGATCCAAAGGACTAATTTAAATAGTAGTTCTTTTACACTTGGACTTTTTGGAACTTGGGGATCCGGGAAATCATTTATTATAAATAAGGTTAAAAATCTTATTGAAAATGGAAATTCTGAGACTTTAATATTATATGTTGATGTTTGGAAGTTTATTGGCACACCTTTAATGCGAAGCATATTATTTGAAATTGATAAAGAATTGCGGGCCGCTTCGAAAAACAAATCTTGGCTTTCAGAATTTGCAAATGGTTATATAGATGAAAAGAGAAGAACGCTAAAACAAAAATTATGCTTCAGTGAATCTTTTGTTGAAGAAATTAAAATAGATACACCATCAGAACTGTATAAAGAATTCCAGAAGTTATTATCTAAATATAGAATTCCATTAATTATTATATTTACTCTAGTTATTTTATCAATTGTTTCCCCTATATTTACTTTACCAACATGGCTCCAAACAATTTTAAAGTACTTGCAACCAATAAATTACGTTTTTAGTAATTTAGGATTGCTAGCTATAATCTTTGGACTACTAAGGGAACCACTAAAAAAAATCCTTGAACTGGCAATATTTCGAAGAGATATTAAAGATTTTAGAAGTTCTCCTACCTTTTCGCCAGAAGAATTTGAAGATATTTTCAAAAATATAGTCGAAAGGATAACAAAGGATAATAAAAGACTTGTGATTGTTTTTGACAACATTGATAGATGTGATCCTCACTTAGCTTATGAGGTTTTAACAACGATCAAAACTTATATGGATATTAAAAAGTGCTTCTACATAATTCCATGTGACGATGAAGCAATTAAATATTATTTAAACTCCGAAATGAAAAGTCCTGTATTTGATGAAAATGGTTCGGAAAATAATGTAGAAGATAATGGTATCAATTCAATTCGCTCGTATTCTCAAGAATTTTTAGATAAACTTTTTCAAACTTATATAAGGATGCCCATTTTAAAAGAAAGCGATAGAGATAAATTTATTAAACATCAATTCGAAGAGTTAAATCTTGAGAAGTTAAATGAAAGAGACATAGACAGAATATCAGAGATTCTTTTCTATGCCTATCAAGGCCTTACACCGAGGCAAATTAAAAGATTTATAAATGACTTTGCAACTTATTATTATTTAGCTACTGAGATAGAAACAAATGAAAAATTATTAACTGATGATATTCAATTGTTCGCTGCAATGATTGCAATAAAGCAACGGTGGTATGCCTTCGAAACTGAAATCATAAAGGATCCAGATGTTTTGGCCGATTATTATTCCGGACATACCAAGGCAATCTCAATAATAAATAAGTACGTTGGCTTAAATTCTTTTTTGCAAAAAATATCTGGATGGGTTAATCTTTCAAAATCCCTGCGCCCATACATTTATTTAAAAAATACTTCGAATGAAATTGAAATTCAGCAGAAATTATTAAACAGACAATCAATTACTGGAATATCGAAAGAAGATATCCGAATTATCACAAATCATATAAATAACTTGTTACTTAAGAAAAATTATGGGTTCCTGCAAAATGCTTTAGCTACAATTGTAGATTATTTGTCTGATTCTAAGGAGAACTCTTTTCCGTTTAAAATACGCTTAATAAATCTATTCTGGGAAACTATTATCAAAATTAAAGCGCCAGAAATCAAATTGCCCAAAATACTTGATTATATTTCATTTTCAAATACAGATAATTCTGATTTAGAGGAAAGTGATAGAAATCTTATTACACTTGTCTATACTCTCCACCATGTAGACCGAAATATTAGGAGTTATTGTGAAGAAATATTTGTAGAATATCTTACTTCCAATGAAATTACACAATCTAAAAGAGAATTAACATTTGATAAAATATTAGAATTAAAGGATTATTATTTATCAACGCAAAATATTCAGAAAATATTTTCAGAATATCATTACAGCAATAAGCTATTAAATGGTTTCTTGCGAATTATGCACAAGCATTCTAAAATTCAAGATTGTCCTGACTTTGTGCAGACGCATCTTGTGGATAACTTATCTACTAGTCCATTTCAATCAGAAATATTAGATATTTTGGAAATTTATGGAGCTGCAAATTTAAAGGAACAAGTTCGAAAAGACCTAGTGCTAAAATTCCAAGGGTTTGTTGATTATCTTTTCCCTCGTAAGGGTAACCCTAGTAGTTTACCTCGTGAAACTTACACAAATTGTGCTAGAGGAATAAATTTGCTTTACCTTAAGGATTTCGATCTTCAAACTGCTTCAAGCTTGAGTAAATATGCTAATATTATGGACAGTTTATTTAGGGTTGGAATGTTGGATGAAGGAATATCCCTGTTATATAATTCATTCCGATTCCTCGAAAATGAGAATATTTGTAATAATGCCGAAATGATTTTAATCAACTACTTCAATTCTAACGAGGCTAACTCAAATAAACTATATGAAAATAATATAGACTATTTATGGGAAGCAGTTAAAAATGAGAAAATAAAGAACGTGATTTTATCCAATAAGGTATTATCTAGCAAGATTTATAATGACGTAGATCTCGAAGTAGTCGCGCAAAGGATTCATTTATTCATAGCAACACCGTTAACAACAGATAATTTGTTGCAATTTAATAAAATAATATTAGAGAGAATCCATAAATCAGATAGTAAAAACGTTTTATTATCTAAAATCAGTAAGTATTTAGTTGGGGCAATTTGTAGCTTATTAAAAGTTAAAGCTAATAATGTCGGTCAAATATTTAATACTATAAACAAGTTTAATCTTCCTTTAAGAGATTATTATTTAGATTTTAAGAAATACAATAATTTTATAGTGGATTATGTAAAAGTTTACAATGACGACGGAATGGTCTTCTTGAAAGAATTATCAATAATTTATCCTCGTGACCATTACATAGAGGATCTTTTATTTCCACTATTTCGGTATCTCAAGAATCAACTTGAATCGACAAATGACATTTCTAAGTTTTCTTCAATTGGCGATGTGTTAGTGCCTGAAATTTCACAATATAGCAAAATTGTTGATCTTATAATTAGTATAAGTGACTTATGTTTAGAAAATGGGCAAACAAAAGAGGAATACGAATTAGCGGTAAAATTTTTAGCTAAACTGAATGGTACTGAAATAAAATTAAAGGAAGACATTTTGAGAAAGGTTTCTAATAATCCTTATTCAAAAAATCTTAAAGATGAAACAAAAAATATTGTCATTTCATTAATAGGTGAAAACGATATTAGCTCATAAGAGAAATATATTTGAGTTTAGTCTCCGCTGAATTATTAGTTATGGATTCTTTCTCAGATTGCGCGGTGCTATTCACTATTGATTGAATCATCGAAAGCTTTTAAGGATTTAGATAATAATTTCTCGTCATTTTTTGCTTTCCAAGAATCAAAAAAGATTAAGTCACTTCTGCCTAAATTGCTGTAGAATAAATATTCAGGTATAACAGAAGAAAAATGCGGGATATTTTCTCCAGTTAATTTTTTAATTCGTTCATCCATCTCTTTGAATAATTCCTGCCTTCTTTCAAAAATCCTGCACTGAGTTAAGGCTTCTGCATTTGATTTCCAAAATTCCGGAGTATTAGTGAGTTTATCTCTAGTTGCTGCACCCAAGAAGGCACCCATTACGGAAGAAGTACGTATTGTATGACTAAGAAATGATAGCCAATTCTTATAAGTTCCATCCAGCGAAGCTACACTTAAATTTCCTATTATTCTCATGTAAAGCAATG
The DNA here is from genome assembly GCA_050258415.1 of Acidobacteriota bacterium. Taxonomy (GTDB): domain Bacteria; phylum Bacteroidota; class Ignavibacteria; order Ignavibacteriales; family SURF-24; genus JAAXKN01. The sequence goes on from JBLMYS010000350.1 coordinate 19,241, forward strand.
AGGCAGAGTCAATTGTAACAGGCATATATGTTGTGGTCACTGAAAAGGCTCCAGCCTCAAAAAATGCATTTGCTATAAGATTAAATGTTCCGTAGGTTGGAGCAGTTCCACATGCAGAAATAAATATCAAGGGGGCATATATGTTATTTTCAACAACATATTGTCCGCTTAGCTTTTCATTCCCAATTTCTAAATATGTTGATTTGTTTTCTGGATCATATCCTCCATGACAATCGAATACTAAAAAATCAGGTTTATAATCATTAATTGTCGCTTTTAGATCATCAAGAGAAGTACAGACCGCAAGATTAAAACCGAACTTTACAGATTCCTCAGCAAGAATAGATTGCCATTTAAGGAAACTAGGCTCTGTATTTCCCATTATAACCAATGTTTTTTTTATTATATCCTTTGAAATAGTGAATCCAATAGCATTATTAAACGCATATAGAGATAAAATACCGTGCAAGGATGTCTCTGGTAAACGGCATATATCATGTGTAAAAGCAAAGGGAATTCCATTAAAATCTATCCATTCAACAGGTAGGTCGCTAATTGCTACTATTTGTCCATTTCTTCCTAATAAAAGTTTTTCAAGTTCTGGTGAAATGAGAGTTTCTTTTAGATTTTTCCCTAGCTTTTGGATTGTCATTTTAATTTTCTGTCTTGTTCGAACATTTAAAAAAGTTGCAAAAGTAGCGACACGGAAAGGCGAGAGTTTAGTATAAAGTGATTTACCTTTCAAGGGTAATCTAATAACTGGCGATTTGGAAAATGTGGCATGTAAAAATCCAACACAATCTAAATAGCTTAGTCTATCACGAACAATATGTCGCATGGAAAAAACCGTTTGAGGGACATTCTTTACTTTAGCTAGATTGATATAATTATTTGTTTGTTCGGTAAGTAGACCATAAGTCATATCTTCATTATTTGTTAAATCTTGGTAAAGTGTCTTTAAATCAGGATTATTAAAAGGGAAAATCATGATTAGGGAAGGATACTTCTCCATAAAAATAGATTCAGGACCGCCTGAATTCTCAAAAGAGAATTGCCGATGGAAAGAATCTACTGCTTTTGTTTGCTTGACAAGTAATTTTTGTCTTTCCCAAGAATACCTATGTAAAAGGGCATTTTTCTGATCTCTTTCAGCAATTTCCTGAACTTCCATCTCTTTTAGGTTACTTTCAAAATTAAAATTACCTATAATTCTATTTATAAGAAAAAAATTGGACCTTGTGGCTCCAAAGGTATAATAAGGATTATTGTCTTTAATCTCTATATCCACTGAAAGGTTTGGGTCAATCGGTGCTAAGTTTAAACTGGTCAAAATAGCATCCTGATGAAGAAACAATTGATTTATAAAATCAGAAGGTGTTTTTATTATTTGATTGAGATATAATTTCTCTTCACCTTTATTATAAAAATGAAAATATGTAAGCGCATCATTTCCATTAGCGAGTATCTTGTAGATATCTTTGAAAGATTCAATTGCTTTATTTATAAAAATTAATCTAATGCATTTATCGTTTATTAAATTTTCTTTTTCAGAATAAATATCCTTATAATTAATGAATTGAATATCATGTCCAGATAAAGAACTAGTAAATACCTTGGCAGAAAAATACTTTTTTGGGTTCAAAAGCTGATAAATATTTTCTGGGCATCTTTGAATAAAATCTATAATATCATTCCCCTTGAATACGTCAGGAGGTAACGATGGAATAATAAATTGTTCAATATCAGTTATTATAAGATATTGGATTATATCCTTATTGTTTTTTCGGAAAAACATAATTTATCTTGCCAACATTTAATGGTTAATGATTATAGTTTAGGCTAACGGAGAATACTCCGTGATAATGCAAATTAAATATATTTCGGGGAAAATCTTTTTCATCTTTGAATTGGTCAGCATAATACTAATCTTTAATAAAATTGTATTATAATAATCGTTTTTTTTTCTTAAAATATTCAGTATCAACTTGTTTTTTTTACTTTGAGTAAATAATAATATCGTGAATAATGCTACCTATAACATTTGGACCTGATATAAAATCCTACTAGAAATAAAATCAATTAACTTTTTTCTAATATTCACATACAATTTATTAGGTATCTGTTTGTTTTGACTGTGCATCAGGAAGCCTAAAACAATGAGGGTGATACCGCTGGGAATTTCTAAGATCTTCTAAAGGTTATAATTATTGGCTTGAGCAGACTATATTTCTGAATCGCCAAACATTCTTGATAACTAAAGCCAAACATCCCAATAACGGATAAATCGGTACCATCCACAAACAGACAAAATCCGCTAATATAGGTGTGAATATTTCATTTGGGCATTTTCTTAGTTTTATCGAAAATATGGTTAATTTGTTGTTTACTGCTAATAAATAATCTTAATAGTCCTACTAATTACGTAAACTGCTGTATCTTATCTTCAAGATTGAACTCTTATTCTGCATTTACTCACCTTTTCGCTTAATTCTATGTACCAGCTGGCTTGAATTGTCAAGCTACTTCCCAAGACTTGCTTGATATTCCATAGTATTTATGTTGTATGCTTTAATTGCTCCTTGCACTTCGCAAGCTCGTCCTTCATTTTCAACAACTCATCCCATAAATAATCATATCTTTGCTGTAGCTTTTGATATTCATTGTCTGTTTGTGGAGAGACGCCTTGAATATTGGTTATTGTTACCTGGTTATCCAAACCGATAACCTGTGCACTTTGCTTTATATCTTTTGTTTTTACATTGACAACCTGAGTTGAACCCGTGAGGAGCCAGTTTATATCACATCCCAAAGCTATAAGTTTAGCTATCACCTCTGCACCAGGAAGATTCCTCCCTGAAATGTAAGCTCCGCTTAATGATTGTATTGACATATCGAGCGATTCGGCTAGTTTCCCAACGCCGCCTTTCGATTTTGCAAATTCTCTCAACCTTTTTCCGACCTGTGTTTTATCAAGCTCCATAGTTAGCAGTTCCGTGTTATTAATGATAAAGAAAATAATTAATCCTCAACAAAAAATATGGTTAGTATTTCTAATTATTGGTTTTTGTTAACTGGCTTAATAGATAATTAATTTGGTTCCGGAGATCGGTATTATAATCTTCCAAAAGTTTGTTTTTGTCCTCTAGATATTTCACTTTTTCTCGAAGCACTTCCATTTCAACGGTGTTGTCTGTTGTTATTGTGTTGGACACTATGTTGTCGTTTCCCTGTATTAGTGAACTGTTTACAATGCAATTCTGCTCATTTATGTTTATAGCACGATGTCGGCCTGTAAGAAGATAATTTATATCAAGATCCAGTATTAGTGCGAGTTTTCTTAGTATTTCACCTCCGGGAATGTTGTGTCCTTCGGTATATGCATAAAGAGTATGGGGTGACATACTTAGCGCTCTTGCTATATCTATGTCTTTTCTCGAATCTCTCTTTTTGATCGTCTCTAGGTATTCATTCAGCCTTCCGGCAATATCTTTTTTAAGTAAATCCCTGTTCCCATGTTCTTGCATTGTGAAGTCATTTATGAGATCATTATCCGTGGTAATTGTCTTAGGATTTCCCTTACCGGTAAGCAGCCAGTCAATATCACAGCCCAATTCCATTAAACGGGCGATAAGTTCGCCGCCCGGAACAGACTTACCGGAAATATAAGAGCCGCTTAAATTTGGCCCGGATATTTCAAGTGCCTGTGCTAATTTTGTCACTCCGCCATAATTTATGGCAAATAACTTTAATCTTTTCCCGACTTCTATTTTGTCAATTATCACAGATTTTTATGCCTCCCTTGTAGAATAATAATATCATGACTTTTCATCTATTATAACTTTTGATAAATAAGAAATTAATCTTTTCTGAAATTGATGAAGTATATAAATCAATAGAAAGTTCAAAACGGTAGGAATGGGGTATAATATGAAAGCTGAAAATATGATGTGCGGACTGAACTAAAGACTCCATGATACGCCTTTTATATTTCGGGATGGTAGTTTGCAAGCCAAGTAAATTTCAAAAGCTTAAACGGAACACTTTTATCTAACTATAAGCAGAAACTGATATCATTATGTCATGTCGAGCTGCAAATTATTCATATGTAAAATTAAATGCAATACTTTGCAAATATTTAGGAGACTTCAAAGGTCATGACCTGAAAAAGACAAATTATTTGGATATTTTTTGGATATTTTTAGACATGATATAGAGGAAAATAGAGGGTTTTTGGCAAAAAAACCCTCAAAATAGCCCCAAAAAAGCCCATTCCCATAAATGGCATTCAAGAGGTCAGGAGTTCGATCCTCCTTAGCTCCACAAAAAACCCGATTTTGAAGCAAAATCGGGTTTTTTTCGTTTTAAACTTTAATGAAGAACTGTATGTGCCACTTTGTGCCGATTTAACAGGCCTTTATGTTATCAGGTACATTCAATTGGATCTTATATAGTTGTAATATCGAGTTTCTCTAATTTCTTGAATGCCAGCATTATAAACACGATTGAAAAGAATAGGGCAATTAGAATGTGACTCAGTTCCGGAGTACTGCTTGTAAAGCTCGCTATACTGCCGAAAATGTTCACATGACTTAATAACGTGCTTGAACTGATAACTTTCTGAACATCTTCCCTCAACATTAAATATGCAATGAACCCTACTGTGAAATTGGCAAAGCCCGGCCTCATGAAAAATACCGATAATGAAAAATTCATTGAACTGAATAATAAATTTAACGCTAAGACTAATGCTAAAAAGTAAATGCTAAGACCGCTGACTGAGCCTTTTATAAAGAATGAAAACATAACTGCAAAAGCCATCTGCGGCAAGAGCATGGTAAACCACCTGTTCATAACAACCATAGAATAGCCTGTCTTCCTTAAAACATTGGTTACAATCATTCCCGATTCAATGTCCACTGCCAGAAGATTGTACTGATTAAAAGAAAAAAGCAGCGGGAAAAATACGGCAACATATATCTTTGAGATCACCGTGTTGTTTGCTCCCATTCCTTCGGTTAAACTTAAAACAAAAGCAAAACCAAGCAGTCCGAATATCAGGTATAAGCTCTGGGTTTTTAATCCCAGCATTTTATAGTGGAATTCTGAAAGCACGCGCCCTAATTTATGAGCAATAAACGGGAAAATTCCGCCCGAAATCTTTTCATTGTACTCATATTCGGTAAGCCTGCGGCTTATAAAAAAGCCTCCCGTAAGTGTGAGAAGCGTAATAACAACATTTGTAAGAAGGGGAATTAGAGATAGGGGAGTGCTCCCGTCACCTGTTTTATAAAGCCCTGAGATTACACTGATAGCCGTAATAATAAAATACACTGCTGTCCAAAGAATGAGTGTCATCAGGTCATTTTTTATCCATACAATTAAAATGACCGACAGAACAATAGGCCAGAAGCCGGCTCTTAAAGCCGTTGAAACTAACGCCATAAGATAATCTGAAAAATGGAATGCCGAAGAGCTGTTAACTATATTCTGCACAAAAGCTGTCATATAGAGCGGTAACACGTTAAAAACCAGAAAGTAAATAAAGTATGTGGCAATAAGCCCCCAGAAATACTTATAATTACCAAGCCTTATAACCTCTACGTCCCGCACCCTGCTGTTTAGGCTCTCCCTGAAATGAGTGATAATAAAATAGATGCAGTTAATCAGCACCAGGAAAAGAACAATTGTATCATAAGATTTAAGTATTTCCTTGCCGGATACAACCCCCTGGCTTTTAATTGCCATATCCGTCACCATCCAGCATATGACGCCATAGAGAAATAGCAGGCTTAAGTATGTGGAATTCAGCAACTGCTTAAGGGAATTTGAAATGAAGGCAGGCATACTCTTATCCCCGCGTGATTATTTTATAAACATCTTCAAAATGTGCCTCTGTCTCTTCACCTGAATTGTCATCCTTCCCGGAGCTGTAGATTATCCTGGTTTTTCCATCTATTGCCATTTTCCGGAGGATTCTTCGCGGCTCTATACTTAGAGTTTCATTCTGTCCGTATAACATCTGCTTCACAGAATATCTGCCGTCACTCAATAACTCTGCAGGTGTACCCTGAAATGCAATTTCTCCATTTTTAAAGATCAGCATCCGGTCACTCAAATATCCCATTTCTTCAATAATATGCCCGACATAAAGTATTACTTTATCATGCCTGAACCTGTCCAGAAAATTGTGGAATCTCTCACGCTCTTCGGCATCAAGGTTGTTTGTGGGCTCATCGAGGAAAACAATCTCAGGATCATGGATCAGTGCCTGTGCAATTCCCACTCTTTGCTTTACACCGCCTGACAAGTATCCGCAGGGGGTCATAAGATAAGCTTTAAGATTAAGTTCATCTGTGAAGTAATCAATCCTTTCGTTTCTAAGATTTTTATCCTTTATGCTGCTTAAGACCAGCATGTAATCGAGCAGATCATAGACAGTCATTCTGCTATAGAGCCCGATCGACTGAGGCAGGTATCCAAGCTTTGACCTCCAGAATGAACTCTTTGTATTTATCTCATCATTGTTATAGAGTATCTTCCCGCTTTCAGCCTTAAGGAGTCCCGTCAGTATCTTGAGCATGGTAGTTTTGCCGCAGCCGTTCGAGCCTGCAATGCCTGTTATACCGCAGCTGAAGCCGGCCGATACGTTATCCAGGACTTTCTTTTCACCGAAGGACTTCGAGATATTATTAAGTTCAAGCATGCTTTATCCGTGTAATAATTAAAATGTCGAGACAAAGTTCTTCGGGACCTGTACGCCGGAGAGTTCGAGAACTTTAAGTTTTTCTTTATTGATCTTAAAGATCAGGTTCAGAGTCCCGGTTCCATAAAGGTCGGCCAGCTGGACTTCAGTCTGGCTAAACTGTTTGCCTTCTTTAAAAGACTTAAATACAAGTTTCTTCCCGGTTTTTCCATCCAGAACGAATAAATTACTGTCGTAGTCATTTACTCCGAAAACTTCCGGGTAGCCGTCTTTATTTATATCAAGGTATGAAAGAGGCTTCTGAATTTCATTATCTGTTGAAGTTTCCCAGAGTGGGCGGCAGTCCTTTTCATTCAGGCAGTAAACGCTGTGGTCAACTGAGCCTGCATAAATCAGCAGGTTATTCGTGGCCTTATCTTCATAGTAATGGCAGTTCACAAATAATCTGGAGTTATTCTGGCTTAAGTCATCAAACCTCTCGAATTGAATATCGTCTTTTACCAGTTTGCCTGAAGAGGGGTCAAATGAAAAGTAATCCCCGGCCATGGTAAATACCCCAATATAATCTCTGTTGTTTTTCCTGAATGGATTTATGCAGGTAATTGCATCAGGCACGGAGGAGAGTTTAATTCCGAGCAGCTTTACCGGTTTGTCGGGCAGTTTAACGCTCCAGGCAATCATATTTTTCTTTGTGTCGAATTTCGAGATTTCATTGCCTTCAGATGTGTAATAAATGTCCGAGTTGTAAAAAGCGATCCGTCCAAGATTTTTTTCTTTGTTTTCCTTTTTTATATTCAGAATCTCTTTGTTCGTGGTGATGTCGAATATGTAAATAAATTCCGGTGTAATGGCTGCTATAACTTCTTTCCCGCCAAGCTTACCATCTGAAATTTCATAAATATTCTTTCTGTCCCTGTTAACCTCATCCGGTTTATAATCTGAGAGGTTCAGGCATTTCAGTTTGCTGTCGGAAAAATAGAGTTTCCCGTTTCTGATGAATGAATCTTCGACATTGAGGTCAGGCGTTACAGGCAGTTTAAACAGACGGTTAAAAGAGTTGTCGTAGAGCGCAAGGTAAAGGTTTTTATCTATTGCCTCGCGTGTAACTATGTAAATTTTATCATCATCCGAATTCTTCAGAACATTGAATTCGGCCAGATGCCCGGGACCACTGGCAACATATTCCGTCCTGAATTTAAGGTTCTGTGAAAACAGAGTGCCTGCCAAGAAAAACAAGAGAAAAGCATATCTTAACATTTTGCAAAAGCTCCCGTACAGTGATAGAAATAATTTATTAGACTAATAATATTCGGGCTTTTTGAAATGCAGAACAGATTACAACCAGGAACTTAAGATGAACGGATGACTTTGATGGAGTCAAATTAACCGTTACAAAATAATAAAAAATAAAGCAAAACAAAATTGCTGGCAGGCTTGTAACCTGAGGAGTTAAAAACGCGTGTATTACAATATTTCGCTAAAATAAATTGACGCTCCCGGTACCCCTGTCTCTTTCCAGGCTTTTGCCCGGATTAACAGGCTTTCTTTTAGAAGCCTCTTTTTCCTTAAGCCTTCTTAGTACCGTTTCCTCTTCTATCGCTTTTTGATACGACTCATCGTAGTTCATCCCCTTGGACATCAGTTCTCTTTGAAGCAGCTCCCGGGCAATTGAAAACTCAGTCTCTTCACACGAAATCTGCCCATCAATCCAGATCTCATCTTTTGGAATAAAATTGTATACATACCCATTTCCGCTCAGGCCAAAATCAGGGTAAATTTCCTTGCGTATAAGAGAGCCGTCGACAACCCAGATAATAACCCCTTTGCGGCTGTCAAAGCGGTGCAGGTATACCTTCTGAAGTTTTATGGAGTCTTCAAGCTCCTTAATTTGTTTTATTCCATCGCAGTCAGTAGGGGATACCTTTGGAAGCTTTAGTTCGTGCTCTCTGGCTATATTCTGATCATTAAGACGCATTATGAGTTCAACCTTAAGTGAACTATCATGGGCCGCAGAGTACGTATAACCGAACTTTCCCATAAGCCCTCGCTCATTTAATTCGTGAGCAAGCGTGTAAAGATATTCTTCAGCGGAAATCGAATTGTCTATCCATATTTCTCCCCGGGGAATGAAAAGATATCGTTCATCATTGCCGCCATAGAGAAATTCATGATAAATTTCCTGCCTTACATAGGAGCCATCTACAATGCAGATATCCAGTCCGCCTGCACTTCCATTGACCAGCCTGTAAATTCCTTTAAGAGTTTTTTCTGGGGCAATAGCATGGCAATGAGCTGAAGCGGAAGTTGCTAAGGCTATAAAATAGAAAAATATCAGGCAGGCAGCGGCATTGGTTTTAAGTCTGACCATAATATCTGCTTTTAATTATTGTTGGACAGTTCCCCGGTGTGCTGACTCCGCCGAGCCTAAAATAATATTATAAATTAATCAATATTTGACAAGAGGTTCTTACCATTATTATTCACGCCTTCTCTGGCCGTTGCAGTTACCAAAATTGTGCTCTTTCCATTTAATCCGTAAATATTATTTTACCATTGTCCACGGGTGGACTTTTGTTTCACCCGGGACTCTTTGGGGAACCATTAACAATTCTTTAGTGCTGGATATTAGTTTACCAATAAACTTCCTTTTCGTCCTCCTAACATCACCCCTTGAACTTATTTGATATAAATTAAGGGAGGTGAGGCAATGAGAAATTTTACTTCTTTCCTTCTATTCCTTCTTTTAATAGTTTTTAACTTCACTGTTCTGGCACAGTGGACACAAACTCCGGGACTTACAAGCGACAGAATTACTGCCTTCGGCGTTAGCGGAACAAACCTTTTTGCGGGTACCAATGAATCAGAAATCTTCCTTTCTACCGATATCGGGATACACTGGCAGGCGAGAAATATGGACTTTTCATCGTGGACTCCTGTTAGTGCTTTTGCTTTTGTTGGATCTTATATTATTGCCGCAAGTGACAGTGCCCTGGGGATCTACCGCTCCAGCGACAATGGAAAGACCTGGGAGGGCGCTGCTTCGGGCCTTACAAACCACAGGGTAAGTTCACTGGCCGTAAAGGGAACTAACCTCTTTGCAGGCACAAAAGGCGGCGGAGTTTATCTTTCAATAGATAACGGGTCTAACTGGACGCAGGTAAGACATGGCCTGACAAACCTGCAGATCCTTTCTCTTGCCGTTTCAGGAGATAATATCTTTGCCGGCACTCTGAACGGTGGCGTCTTCCGCTCCGGTGATAACGGCGCAAACTGGACTCAGGTCAACCACGGGCTTACCAACCTTCTTGTCTATTCTTTGCTTTCACGCGGTACAGAACTTTTTGCCGGAACATTTGGCGGCGGTGTCTTCCTTACAACAGATAACGGTGCGAACTGGTCTCAGATTAATACCGGACTTACTGACGCCCGTATTTTTGCGCTGGCTTCAATCGGCCCGAACCTCTTCGCCGGTACCGCGGGCGGGGGAGTGAACATCACAACCAATAACGGAGCAAGCTGGACTGCTGTTAATTCGGGACTCCCTGAAAATACCAGCGTTACTGCATTTGCTGTTATGGGAATTAACCTTTTTATGTCTTCCTATTCGGGTGGCTTCTTCCTTACAAATGACTTCGGAACAAACTGGACGGAAATTACTTCAGGGCTTACTACCTCATATGTAACTTCACTTGCCGTAAGCGGATCTGACCTGTTTGCAGGGACTGATACGGCTGGAGTTTTCATTTCAACAGATAACGGCGCAAAATGGATAAAGGTTAATAACGGACTGACAAATAAAAAGATTACTTCCTTAGCTGTAATGGGTACTGACATTTTTGCAGGAACCGACAGCGGCGGTGTCTTCCGCTCGACAGATAATGGAGCAAACTGGACTGCTGTTAATGACGGACTGACAGACCTTTACATTCTGTCACTGTTCGTGAACGGCTCAAATCTCTACGCGGGGACTTTCCATAGCGGCGCCTGCCTTTCGACTAACGGCGGAACAAGCTGGACCCCTATAAATAACGGCATGCTAACCATGGGCGTACGCTCTTTTGCTGTAATAGGTCCATATCTCTTTGCGGGCTCTGTTGGCGTCTACCGCTCTACAGACAATGGAACGAGCTGGACACTGGTTAATAATGGTCTCGACCGTGAAAGCGTAACTTCTCTTGCCGTAATAGGCACAACACTCTTTGCAGGCCTCGATATGGGCGGCGGAACATATAAAACGACCGACTACGGGGACAACTGGACCTTTGAAAGAGCAAACTTTATTTATGCATTTGCAGTTAAAGAAAAAGGCCTCTTCCAGGGGAGCGCCTCCAGGGGCGTTGAATATTCCAGCGATATGGGGGAAAACTGGACCTCGGTTAATGAAGGCCTCCCGGACCATGTAATGATATATTCACTCGCATTAAACGGGACAACTCTCTTTGCAGGATCTTTATATAATGGGCTTTGGATGCGTCCTCTCTCCGAAATGATCGCACCCCCTCCTCCTGTGATTCCCGGGATCCCGAAACTTATCAGGCCCCCGGACAATGCAATTAATGTAAAGGAGGATATGCGGTGCATCTGGGGAAAGTCGGATTTTGCTGAAATGTATAAGATATGCATTGCCGAAGATATGAAATTTAAGAATTTGTTATTTTGTGATTCATTAAAGGATACTCTCAAAGAGGTAAAAGGACTCAAACAGGGAAGCAGATACCAGTGGAAAGTAAAAGCTATTAACCAGAGCGGCAGCAGTGAATACTCCGAAACCTGGAGCTTTACCACATTCTTAGATGCGCCTGAAGGCCTTAAGGCTGAAGTGCTTTCAAAGAATAGAATAAAGCTCAGCTGGAAGGCTGTGGCAAATGAAAGTGCAAAATATGTGCTTGAAAGAAAACTCCTGCAGGGCAAAGCTTTTGATGCTATAGATACTACTAAAGCTGGGGCAACTTCATACATCGATACCACTGTAAAGGCTCCAGCTGAATACTACTACAGGATTAAAGCCTTTACGCCTTATGCGGTTTCCAAATACAGCAATCAGGTCAAAAGCTCAATAACGGTTTTTGCTGAAGTCTGTTCCATTCCTCAAAATTACCTCCTGGAGCAGAACTATCCAAATCCGTTTAATCCTGTAACAATGCTTAAATATGCATTGCCTGAGGAGAGCTACATAAAAATTTCAGTGTACGATCTGCTTGGAAAGCTCATAGGTAATCCGGTTAACTCGGTTCAGCCTGCCGGATATTATGCCGTAAGCTTTGAAGCGCGTAATCTGCCTTCAGGAATGTATATCTATGTTATTGAAGCCAGGCCGGTCAAGGGCTCTAGGGGATTTACGGAGGCAAGGAAAATGATTCTCCTTAGATGACCGGGTGGGCAGAATCAGGTAATATTAACGAAAAAAGTATCAAAGGTAATGGCTGAAATAATTCACTTTTAATTTGGGGCGTAATTTCTATAATTATATAGTCCTCCCTGGACTCAAATAAATGTTCTTTGTGCAGGTTTTAACAGGGAATCTGATATAATTCCTTTTTTTATTCTTCTGTTGCCCGTTTAACTCCGGTTTGACTGCTGAAAAGTCCCTTGAACTGCATTATCTTTTTTCAATGTTTGTCACTTTTAAGATTACCCATTTATTAAAATGGAGGAGTTTATTCTTCTATTGTCACAAGGATAAATGTATGAATGAATATTCAGACGGGAGCAGCCCAAAGAAAAAAATGATTACCCGCTTTTCTATGGCTTTTTCCAATTTTCTTGCCGGCTGCCTTAAAGATTTTTCAGTTGAAAAGGGGTTTAATATTGCATATAAATTTTTAGTTAAAAGAATTGAGGAATTAAAGGGATGGGGCGCTGTCTTCAGGAATATTCCTAAATTTGTTGCCCTGTACTGGAAGGGAAACCCCAGGCTTATTGTTTTAGCCATATTCCTCAGAATCATTTTTTCCATACTCCCCGTTGCATTTCTGTTTGTCGGCAAACTGATAGTAGATGAAGTTATAATGATTGTTCAGGAAAATCAGGCGCATCCTCCGACACAGCTTATTTTATATATAACTTTTGACTTCATTTTGTACATATGCGATTCGTTTATAAACCGCGGAATGCAGGCAAATAACCGCCTCATTTCGGAATTCTTTGTCAACCACTCATCCATTATGGTAATGGAACATGCTGCTGAACTGGATCTGGATCAGTTCGAAAACCCCGAGTTTTATGATAAGCTCCACCGTGTAAGGTATTACTGCCAGGCAAGGGCCGATTCCATAATTGATATCTTAGACCAGGTGCAGGATGCCGTCATGTTTACAATTCTGATGCTTGGCATTATAACTTTTAACCCATGGCTTGTTCTTTTGCTCATTATGACGTCTATTCCTTCTCTTCTATCTGAATTTTATTTTAACAGGGAAACTTACTGCTTTATTGAAGAGTCCACCCCTGAAGAAAGGGAGCTGGAGTACCTCTCGGAAATCAGCACAAGCAACCTGACGGTAAAAGAAGTAAAAGCCTTCGGACTTTCAGATTTTTTCCTAAGGCAGTTCAGGATTCTCTCCGGCAGGCACTATGAAAAGAAAAGAAGCATTACATTTATGAGAACCAGGTGGAGCCTCTTCTTTTCTTTCCTCAGCAGCCTTGGTTATTACGGAAGCTACAGTATTGTTGTTATCTCAACCATTAAAGGGGCAATATCCGTAGGCGACCTCACGTTCTTCTTCGGTTCTTTTGAGTACCTGAAGGATATACTTGAGGCGTCATTTAACAGGATTTCTAAAATTGCACAAAACTCGCTTCATATAAAGGACTTCTTTGATTTCTTAGATATAAAACCGGCTCCGAAGAAAAAAGAAAGCTTCAGGCCCTTTCCTAATCCGGTACTCTTCGGCTTTACTTTCCAGGACGTGGGCTTTAAGTACAACGGCTCGGATAAGTGGATTATTCGGCACCTTAATTTCAGCATCAGTCCAATGGAGAAGCTTGCCATTGTTGGCGAAAACGGAGCCGGAAAGACTACTATTACAAAACTCTTATGCAGGCTTTACGACCCTTCGGAAGGCACAATCTACCTGGACGGGCATGACATAAAGGAATATAACCCCGATGAATTAAGAAAGGAGATAGGAATAATTTTCCAGGACTTTAACCGTTACCAGATGACTATAGCTGATAACATTTCTGTCGGGAAAATTGAGCAGAGGGATAACCTGGAGATGATAAAACTTTCGGCTGTTAAAGGGATGGCTGATAAATTCATAGATAAACTACCCTCGGGCTACAGCCAGCACGTGGGGAAAAGATATTCAAAGGGTATTGAGCTCTCAGGCGGGCAGTGGCAGAAGCTTGCGCTCTCGCGTACATTTATGAGGGACGCTCAGTTGGTAATTCTTGATGAACCATCGGCATCTCTGGACGCTAAAACCGAGTATGAACTCTTCCAGAGGTATATTAAGCACACGCAGGATAAAATGGTGGTCCTAATTTCACACAGGTTCTCTAACGTCCGAATTGCCGACCGTATTATGGTACTGGATAAGGGAGTCTGCGCCGAAATAGGAACACACACGGAGCTGCTTGAAAAGCATGGCATTTATGCCGATATGTTCAACCTTCAGGCGCAGGGCTATAAATAAAATCTGAAAAGACACCTCCCCGATTCCATACTTTGTAGCTTGACAAAGGAGCCCAAACTTTTAGTTTATAACCAAATGGCATTTCATATCTAAACAACTATTGGTAAGGAGATAATATGGGAAAGTCTTTACCACTAATGCGCTGGCCTGTCTTAAGGCAGGTTAAGAATAAGGACCCCCTGGGACTAGGTGAAAGCGCATTTTCTGAACGTACAGAAAACCTCATTGCCCGCACAACAAAAGCCGACAATATTGCCCGTTCAATCTGCCCCTACTGCGGCGTTGGCTGCGGACAGCTTGTATATGTAAAGGATGAAAAGATAATCGATATCGAGGGTGACCCCGATTCACCGATTTCGCGCGGAAGGCTCTGCCCAAAGGGAGCCGCAACCTTCCAGCTCGTTACGGGCTCTTTCCGTAAAAAAGAAGTCCTCTACAGGAAACCCCACGGCACAAAATGGGAAACAATGCCACTTGAGAAGGCAATGGATATGGTGGCTGAAAGAGTCAGGAAAACAAGGGAGGAAACCTGGGAGGATAAGGATAAAGACGGCAACCCATTGCGCAGAACTCTCGGAATTGCGCACATGGGAGGCGCTACACTGGATAATGAGGAGAACTACCTCTTAAAGAAACTCTACACCGCGCTCGGTATCGTCCAGATCGATAACCAGGCGCGAATATGACACTCTGCTACTGTCCCCGGTCTGGGGACCTCATTCGGCAGAGGAGGCGCTACAACATTTCAGCAGGATCTGCAGAATTCCGACTGCATTGTAATTATGGGATCCAATATGGCAGAGTGCCACCCCGTGGGCTTCCAGTGGGTGATGGAGGCCAAGGACAGGGGGGCAACTATTATTCACGTAGATCCCCGCTTTACGCGCACCAGTGCAGTAAGTAATCTTCACATCCCATTGCGCGCAGGAAGCGACATTGCATTCTTAGGTGCAGTCATAAACTACATTATTCAAAATGAACGCTACTTCAAGGACTACGTCTTAAACTACACCAATGCCGCTGCAATAGTTACAGAGGAGTTTCAGGACACGGAAGACCTCGACGGGCTCTTTAGCGGGTGGGACCCGGATAAAGGGCAGTACGACATAAAATCGTGGCAGTACAAGGGAGTCCAGGTCTCTCCGGCAGCAGGGCAGAGGGAGGAATATACTAGCGAGGCCCGGACGGAACACAGCCAGCAGGTCTCGGCCCTACATACGGACCTGACGCTTCAGGACCCGCACTGCGTCTTCCAGATAATGAAGCGCCACTTCTCGCGTTATACGCCAGAGATGGTAGAGAAAATCTGCGGCGTGCCGCAGGAGCTGTTCTTAAAGTTTGCAGAAATTCTCTGCCGTAATTCAGGAAGGGAGAAGACCTCTGCTTTCTGCTACGCCGTCGGGTGGACCCAGCACTCCGTGGGGGTCCAGAACATAAGGTCAGCCTCAATTATTCAGCTCCTTCTGGGTAACATGGGGCGCCCGGGTGGCGGTATTATGGCCTTAAGAGGACACGCCTCAATCCAGGGTTCTACGGATATCCCAACTCTCTATAACCTACTTCCGGGATACCTCCCTATGGCAAAATCGAAAAGTGACTCGGACCTTAAAACTTATATCGAGAAAAATTCATCGCCTTCGGGCTGGTGGAGCGAATTCCCGAAATATATCGTTTCACTCCTTAAAGCATACTTTGGCGAAGATGCCAAAAAGGATAACGACTGGGGCTTTGAATACCTGCCCTGCATCTCAGGCGATCACTCTCATATGGTGACCGTTGCCGCAATGGCAGACGGCCTCGTAAAAGGCTACTTTGTTATGGGCGAAAACCCCGTTGTCGGCAGCATGAATAACCCTCTTCAGCGCAAGGGCTTAAGACATCTCGACTGGCTTGTTGTAACCGACTTTACACCAAATGAAACCGCTGAGTTCTGGAGGAATGCTCCTGAGATAGACCGCGGCGAGGTGAAAACCACAGACATTGCCACCGAGGTCTTCTTCTTCCCGTGTGCGGCTCACACCG
This sequence comes from Acidobacteriota bacterium, assembly GCA_050258415.1. Taxonomy (GTDB): domain Bacteria; phylum Bacteroidota; class Ignavibacteria; order Ignavibacteriales; family SURF-24; genus JAAXKN01. The sequence goes on from JBLMYS010000350.1 coordinate 35,603, forward strand.
AAAAAGACGGCAGCTTTACACAAACGCAGAGGCTCCTGCAGTGGCACCATAAGGCGATCGATCCACCCGGAGAGGCAAGAAGCGACCTGTGGTTCGTCTTCCACCTGGGGCGCAGACTCAAGGAACTCTATAAAAACTCAACCGATCCTAAGGACAGGCCGGTAAAAGCCGTGACGTGGGATTACCCCACAAAGGGAAAGATCGAAGAACCCGACGCTGAAAGCGTTCTTTTTGAGATAAACGGCTTTACCACAAAAGACAGAAAACCTGTTTCGGGATATCTGGATCTGAAAGCTGACGGCTCAACTACATGCGGATGCTGGATTTACTCTGGTTGCTATAAAGACGGAGTTAACCAGACCGCCAGGCGAAAGTCAGGCAAGGAGCAGTCGTGGGTAGCCCCCGAGTGGGCCTGGGCATGGCCTTATAACAGGCGCATTTTATACAACAGGGCTTCAGCCGACACTGAAGGAAAACCGTGGTCGGAAAAGAAAAAATATGTCTGGTGGGACGAGGAGAATAAGAAATGGACCGGCTATGACGCGCCCGACTTTATACTTAACCGCCCGCCTGACTACAGGCCCAAAAAGGACGCAAAGGGGCTTGATACCATCTCAGGCATCGATCCCTTCATAATGCAGGCAGAGGGAAAAGGATGGCTCTACGACCCGAACGGGCTTATGGACGGGCCGCTGCCAACCTTCTATGAGCCGGAGGAGTCTATCATAAAGAACCTTCTCTATGGCCAGCAGTGCAACCCTGCAAGAATGGAATGGAGGAGAAAGGATAACCCCTATCATAATGCATATGAGGACCCGAGATTCCCTTACATTTTAACAACATACCGCCTGACAGAACATCATACCGCTGGCGGAATGAGCCGCTGGCTTTCCTGGCTTTCGGAACTGCAGCCCGAGATGTTCTGCGAAATTTCTCCTGAACTGGCGCAGAAAAAGGGAATTAAAAACGGCGACTGGGTTACGATCAGGACTCTCAGGGCGGAGATTGAGGCCAGAGCGCTCGTTAGTGAAAGGATGCATCCACTGAAAATAAACGGTAAAACCGTTCATCAGATCGGCCTGCCGTACCACTGGGGCAGAGTAGGAAGGGTAACAGGCGATTCGGCAAATGAACTGATCGGCTTTACTGCCGATCCTAACGTTTCAATCCAGGAATCCAAATGCTTCACGGGCGACATTACCCCCGGAAGAAGAAGCCGTGGACGCAGGGCGGTAACATCCGGAAGACTTTATTCTCCATTAAAACCGAGGGAAAAAGTAGGAAGGGATCTGCCTGAAGTTGCTCAAAAACCAGAAGGACTTCATGGCGTTGTAAGCGGCCGCTCAAGACAAGATGAGGAGACATGAAGATATGAGCCAGAAAGGATTTTTTACCGATACAACTATCTGCATCGGCTGCAAAGCCTGCGAGGTAGCCTGCAAACAGTGGAACCAGCTGCCTGAAGACGGATTCTACTTCAGCGGCCGCTCTTATGATAACACAATGGGGCTTGGGCCTTCAACCTGGCGCCATGTGTCTTTTGTCGAAAGGGATATGACGCTCCAGACACAGGAGACGGGTGTGGGCGCTTTCTCCTGGCTTTTGATGTCTGACGTCTGCAAACACTGCGAACGCGCCGGGTGCCTGGAAAGCTGCCCTACGGGCGCAATTGTAAGAACAGAATTCGGAAACGTCTACGTGCAGCCCGATGTCTGCAACGGATGCGGCTATTGCGTTTCTTCCTGCCCCTTCGGCGTCATAGACCGCAGGCAGGATGACGGACGCGCCTGGAAATGCACGCTCTGCTACGACCGCCTGAAGGCCGATCTTGAACCGGCATGCGCTAAAACCTGCCCTACAAAATCGATCCGCTTCGGGGATTTAGAGGAGCTGCATGAATACGCCCAGGCAAGGCTTCAGAAGCTGCACAATGAAGGGATGACAGATGCATACCTCTACGGAATGAGAAAAGAGGATCAGCCGGGTACAGAAGGTCTTCATGCCTTCTGTTTGCTTGCAGACCAGTCGGAAGTCTATAACCTGCCGCCTGAACCCGAGGTGCCAACTAAACATGTCAAAGAAAGCTGGCTCAGCATGGCAATAGGAGGCTTCGCTGCCGCCTTAATTGCCATTGGAAGCGTTATGTTATCATCCAACGGAGGCAGAAGATGAAACTCTTAACAGACGGAAAAGCCGAAAGAAAAAAATTCACTGTGGGAAGATATATCGATCCCGAAATAGCTGAACTCAATGGCGAAGGGGCCCAGCAGGAAATTAACCAGCCCAGGCCCCATCCGGACAGGAAAGAATATGAGGTCTGGGATAACCTTCCAAGCAGCTCATTTGACGTGGAGAAAACATACTATAACCTCCCGATGCTAAAAGAGCCTGTCTGGGGGTGGGCTATTCCAACCTACCTTTATGTCGGCGGAGCCTCAGGAGCATCTTCTTTACTTGCCGCTGCAGCAGGGGTGATCTCCCCGGTTAGGTTAAGGAGACTCATATTCAAGGGGAGAATAGTAACATTGTCGGGGCTTGCCCTGAGTACACTGCTTTTAATTTATGATCTTGGTCGCAAAAGCCGCTTCCTTAATATGCTGAGGGTTTTCAGGCCTACTTCTCCTATGAGTATGGGAAGCTGGATACTTTCGTCTTCAGGGGCTTTTACAACCGGTGCACTGCTTTTTACCGGCAGAAAGAGTTTCCTGAGATCTGCTTCC
>JBLMYS010000351.1:0-8947 GCA_050258415.1 Acidobacteriota bacterium
TAAGGCGTTCTGGATTATATTACCTGATATTCAATTTAATAATAATTTTCTGCTTTATGGAATATAATTACAAGCCGGAAAGTAACACAGGCGCCAATAAAAGCTGGTTTGCATTATATACCAAACCAAGACATGAATTTACCGCTGCCCAGCATTTAAGCGATGCGGGTATAGAGTACTACCTGCCTACTGTTGCAAAAATAAAACAGTGGAGCGACAGGAAAAAAAAGATAGTTGAACCCCTCATCAAAGGTTACATATTTATACTGGCAACTGAAAAAGAAAGGATCACTGCCCTTCAGCAAAGAGGCATTGTAAGCTGCGTGTTTTTTAACGGGCGCCCGGCAACAATTCCAAACTGGCAGATCGACAACCTGAGACTTATGCTTGAGACGGATTCCGAGTTCCAGATTACCGACCAGATAGAAGCCGGCACAAAAGTAAAGATTATCTCAGGACCTTTTGAAGGCGTCCTCGGTGTTGTTAATGAAACCACCAGCGGAAAAGTCCTTTCAATTACAATCGACCTCCTTAAACGCTCCGTCACAGCAATCCTCCCCGCCGAAAGCGTCATAAAATTAGTCGACGAAGACTCCGAGAAAAACAAAGACTTTGAAGAATAAAAGTAATTCCAAAAACCCGTAAAATGTGACCCTCTGGAATTACGCAATCACCAAGCCCGACTCAGTCGGGCGTAACCTCAGTAGCCCTGGGTTCCAAATCCCCGTGAGGGGATGCAGGTACCCTGGGTTAACTGATCCCCCACACCCCAAAAGAGCTCCGGTCAGGAGCGACACATAATAAGGACCAAAAACATAAATCATGATAGAGAGATAAGCAGCATCGAGATATTTAATAGTCCCGGTTTTACACATGTGCAATTATAACCGGATTAAATTGATTCACATCAAAATCAATCAACTGGGTGGATTTTATATGCCGCTCCTCTGGAGCTTGGATATGTGGGGACTCTTTACCCGGGGGTTCGCACCCCCTTTCGGTCCACGCGTCAACCTAATTTATCTTACCTCTTAATTACCCTCTCGCGGATATAAAATGAGAAAACAAGATCAGGTACAAATTGCAAGGATATCAAGCCCTGAAGGGGCTGTCTGTCTATAGCACATACGTATATCCCTCCACATTCTAGAGCCCTGAGGGGGCGACATGTTCAGCTGGGGGCGTGGGGGACCATTTTCTATAGATCCTCTGCGGAGGATACCTTCGGTGCTTGAATCTATGGCCGTATATAGCTGGTCTGCTTTCATTATCCTATGAGTTATTAGGTTGATGCGTACCACCTTTCGGTTATTCCAGATGGTCATCTTTTATATAATTGTGGCTTTTAGCTGCGTATACACCGCAGTGTTTTAGCACGGGGTCTACGGAGAATCCCTGGTCCTCCATCCAATTATGCAATTTTTCAGATTTGAAAGCTGCTTAGAATACCCAATTCTCAAAATTTTCCTTTAAATTTAAAATATTTTTATAAAATTTTCCGAAAACACCCTTCGTCACCATATATATATATAGAAAATACTTTTATATGTGCCGATTTGTAAAGTTAATTATGGGGCATTTTAAGATCTGTCACGCCAGTCGCCATGAAGTTTTGAATCAGTTAATAATATCCATCCTATGGGACCCATGACTATAGGAAGGAAACAATTCAGGCTCCTACACAAATTAAAATATAGTGGAGGATATCAATAACTAATCAGGAGTCATTATGAACAAATTATTCAAAGCTTGTTTCATTGTTTCCGTTTTCTTAACAATCACGTTTTCAAAACTGGAAGCTCAATATCCCTATTTTGAAAATGAGTTTAAATTAAAAACTAATACTACTTTTACCGATTACACCAACATTTCAAAGGTGCTTGTTGGTGATTTTAACGGAGACTTGAGAAGTGATATTGCATACTTAATTGGAAATACCTGGAACCTATTTACGTCTTCTGGTAAAGACTGTCTGACGTATAGTCAACTGGGGAGTTATCCAAGTGGTTTTTCTCCGACAAAATACTTTGCCGGGGACTTTGATGGCGACGGATTGTGTGACATTTTGTCAAAAACTGCAAATGGATGGTATGTATCAACTACATATGAAGAAAAAACTTCTTCCGGATATTCTTATAAATTAAATCCCCCTACCTTATGGTTGGGAAGCGTAGACTGGTATGGAAGTATCGATCCATTAATAGGAGATTTTAATGGAGACGGAATGAAGGATATTGCAATTTGTAACTACTTAATTGATTACGATTCTTTTAATTGGACAATTTATATTTCAAATAATCATGCATTTACTTATAACCGGGCGTCTGTAGAAGAAATTTTCGAAATACAAAAATGTGCTGCGGGAGATTTTAATGGAGATGGAGTTGATGATAAAGCAGTTTTAGATAGCTATAATACCTGGCATATTAGCTTAACATCAGGTACAACGCCTTGGAATGCATCGAATGGTTGGGCATGTACAGGTGCAGCAAATACCGGAATATTTGTCGGCGATTTTAATGGTGACTCCAAATCAGATATCGGATATTCAAACTCATCGAATGAAATTTGGGCTCTTACTTCCACAGGTAGTAATTTTAGTAGTGCCAGATGGGCAGTGGGACAAGGAAATCATCTTGGTCTTTTTGCCGGCGATTTTGATGGGGATGGATGGTGTGATAAAGTTCAGCACGTTGGAAGTACGGATCCATCATGGAATGGTTTCTGGATCGCCTACAGCCATAATTCTACCCCGCCACAGGTCGGAGTTACTTATTGGTCCACATATTATAAGAACCCTGATGAAACTGTAATAAGTGGATGGGCAAATACCCAAAGAGATATTTATCAAACTCCTGTTGTGGGCTGGGGTAACGATGTAACAACAGGAATCTATTCTTGCCAGGATACCTCAACAGTGAGAAGGCAAGTAGATGCTATGCATAAAATAGGTTTTGATTTCATTATGGCCAATTTAACTGATGGATATTATCCATTAAGACCATCGATTAAAACAAATAGTGGAGTATACGAGGGGGATGGTTGCACGAGAAATGGCCTTACCACGTTGTTCAATGTTGTATCCGGCAGGCCATACAATATAAAAGTAGCTATTGCCAGCGGGGTTGAGTTCTGGGGAAAGTTTTATTTTGATAATCGAGGCGAAGTTTGGAAATGGAATACAGACGGCCATGGTGATCCTAACAACCCAGCGGATTGGACTGAACAAAAGATGAGACAGGAGGCAACTCATAACAGTATTAATGCTGATTTTATTAAAAATGGCATGTATGCTGGGAAATATTTCACTTACTTAGGGAAGCCACTTTGGTTACAATATATCGAGGGTGCAAATAATACAATTTTCCCTAAAACTTTGTGGCATTTTAATGATGTGACACAGAGATCAATGGTACAATTTCGCGAGACTTTTGGAAGGCCTGTCTGGGGAGGATTAGCTGGCACACTGGTATGGTGGGATGGTATTGATACAAAAAGATGGTGGGGATGGGGAGCTGGAGCAGTTGATGATGGAGCCCCTGGCGCAGACGCCGCAATTAATAAAAAGCCTCTTCCTTATAATGAAGAAATAATGTCAGTAATGCCTGGATGTAGAATGTTTAATGATGCCAATCCCAATGATTACTCCCCAACCGTATATATAAATAGAAAGGGGGGGAATTTTTATATGAATCAGTGGAAACAGGTCCTGTCAGTGAAACCCAAGATAGTCCTTGTAGCTGACTGGAATCAATATACTGAAGGAACCGGGATTGAAGCCTGTGTTGGCGCAAATGGGTGGAAGGACAGATGGAACAACCCTGCATATGATTGGTATTATCAAATCACTGCCAAGTATATTAAAATTTATAAAAATGATTGTTTACCATTAAACGAAGTAACCTATGTGCGCGAAGAGGGGTCAAATTTATTATGTGAGTATCCGGGTATGGGTTCAGAATGTGCTATCTTAGGTGTTGTCGATACGGTTTGGAACCTTTCACAACAAAAAATTCTGAATCCACAAAGATACCCATCTGGTCAACCGGATATCTTGCTTCCCTTTGGATGGCTATCAAGGCATGGGTATAATTCATTGTATAAAAGAGGTGTGTCTGATGATGTCCCTTCATATGAATTTGATGCAGCTTCATATCCAAATCCATTTAACCCGTCAGTAAATATCAGCTTTTCAATTCCAACTACAGGAAATGCAACTTTGAAAATCTATAATATGCTGGGTAAAGAGGTTGCAGTGCTGATAAATGGAGAAGTGACAGAAGGAAGTCACAAGGTAACCTGGAGCCCCACGGATATGTCCAGCGGTATTTATATTTACAGGTTGACTTGGAACAATAATGTAATCAGCAAAAAAATCATGTTCTTGAAGTAATTTTTGCTAGTCATGTGACTTATACTACTGCCGGGAATAAATTCCCGGCATTTTTTTTATGCACTCGTCGAAACCTTCCGGAAATGAAACCCATATATCGATAAATGAATCGCCAGCGAAAACAACCTCGGACGCGTAAAGAGCGACCAGAAGAAAAGCTTCCAGAAGTAAAACCTTTCTTTGCCCAATACACCCATAAAAATTATCGATCTCCAAAATGCATTAAAGTAAGTGGACCTGAAATGAAAAATGTGCTTCTGCTGAGGCTTAAATTCCCTCAGGAAATTCAGAACCCTTGCATAATAATGCTTCGGCGAGTAGATCGTATCAAGCACTTTTTTGTAACCTGTCATTAAAGTATCCAAATTCATGCTCGGTATGAAATTTATTGAAAATGCATTGTCCCCCGAAAAGGCCCCAAGGAGCCTCCCCTCTTTTATCATGCGGTTATAAAGCTTCGTTCCCTTGGGCGCGTTAAGCAGCCCCACCATTGCCGTTGCAACCCCGCTTTCCTGAATAAATGCCGTAAGACGGTCGAATATTGCGGGTGGATCGTGATCGAATCCCACGATAAATCCACCCTGAACCTCGAGGCCCGAGTTCTGCATTTTCTTTATATTTGAAATCAGGTCCCGGTTCCTGTTCTGGCTTTTTTTTGCCTCAAGAAGACTTTCTTCATTTGGGGTTTCAATGCCGATAAAGACCGCTTCAAAATCCGTTCTGACCATCAGCTTAATCAGTTCATCATCATCGGCAAGATTTATTGATGCCTCTGTCGTAAACCAGAACGGGTGCCCGTGACTTTCAAGCCAGTCGTATACTGCGGGCAATATTTCTCTTTTTAACTTCTGTTTGTTCCCTATGAAATTGTCATCCACAAAAAATACCGGCCCCCTCCAGCCCATTTCGTACAATATATTGAGCTCTGACAATACCTGTTCTTTTGTTTTTGTTCTGGGGCGTCTTCCATAAAGTACCGTAATGTCGCAGAACTCGCAGTCAAAGGGACACCCCCTGGAATACTGTATGTTCATCGATGAGTACTTATCCATTTTTGCAAGCTTCCACAACGGCAGAGGGGTTGTTGTTATATCTGCCCACTCTTCAGTCGTATAGAGCTTTTTTAGCTGCCCTTTCCTTAGGTCGCTTAAAAACATCGGGATTGTAATTTCCGCCTCATTTAAGACAAAGCAATCGACCTGGGGAAACGACTCATAGCTGCTCGTAAAAAGAGGCCCTCCTGCAACAACAGGTTTATTAAGCTTGTTGCATCTTTCAATTACCAGCTTTACTGATGCGGTCTGAATGGACATTGCGCTTAAAAAGACGTAGTCGGCCCAGAGTATATCATTGTCCTCAAGCGCTTCAATATTCATGTCAATAAGTTTCAGATCCCAGTCCTTCGGGAGCAGCGACGCAACCGTCAGAAGTCCCAACGGGGGGAAGGAGGCTTTTTTCCTGATAAACTTGAGAGCGTACTTAAAACTCCAGAAGGTGTCTGGATACTGCGGATAAACAAGAAGAACTTTCATGGGATCTTGAACTCCTTATATAGTTGGTGCCTGAAGGGATGTATTTTTACAACTTACATTTCTCCCGGTCAAATAAAAGCACAAAATTAAGACAGAGGCCTGAAGGGGGAAGAAAGACGGAAAAGAAATCTATTTTTAAAGGGCATTTCTTCGGAACTATTATCAAAATTTTATTATCTTATGCTGAAATAAATATTCCTATTAATTTTCCCCTAAAAAGAATTTTTTAAATATTATGCTGAACCAGAAAGCTTTATCGAAACTTATAAAAGGAGACAGCGTTCTTCACTTTTTGCTTCTTAAAAAATGTGAGCTTAAGACTAGCCAAAACGGACAAAAGCAGTTCCTTTTGCTCGAGGTGGGGGACCAGTCCGCTTCTTTTACCGCTTTTATGTGGAAAAACTACGAGGAGCACCTGCGCTACCTCGCTCCAGGCTGCCTCATAAAAATAGCAGGAATTGTTGAGGAATATAAAGGACAGTTTAATATTAACGTAACGAAGATCAGGGCTACGCTTCCACAAGACGGCGTTTCAACCGAGGACTTCTTACCAAAATCCAAAAGAGAACTCTCGGTAATGCAAAACGAACTCAGGGAAAGAATTGAAAACATTAATACCCCGTGCCTGAAAAACCTCATGCGCATAATCCTTTCTGAGGAGGCTTATGAAAAATTTATTAAAGTGCCGGCAGGAAAATCGTGGCACCATTCCTATCTTCACGGCCTCCTGGAGCATACGCTGGAAATAGTACGCATCTGCGACCTCATGTGCGACATTCACCCCGAGGCAAACCGCGACCTCCTTGTTTGCGGCGCAATCCTGCACGATTTCGGGAAAATTGAGGAGCTTACTTTTGAACAGGGATTCGACTATTCCGAAAAAGGAAAACTTTTAGGACATATCGTAATTGCGGCTATGAGGGTTTCTGAAAAAACCGGCCTTGTAGAGAATTTCCCCGAAAACCTCAAAAGCCAGCTCATCCACCTAATACTAAGCCATCAGGGAAAACTGGAGTTTGCTTCTCCTGTAACCCCAAAGACCCTGGAATCAATCATCCTCTATCAGGCCGACGAGCTGAGCGCAAAGACCAATGCTTATAAATCTGCCATCCTGGCCGATGCCAATGGGGTAAACAGATGGACTAAATACCTGCCCCTTATTGCCTCTTCACTCTTTATACCTGAGGATTTTGAAAAAGAAGATGGCGAAAAAGAAGATGGCGAAAAAGAAGTGCCTGAAATACCGGGACTCCAAAATGTGGAAAATATATCAAACGAAACCGTACTGGACTAAAGGAATACTAACATGAAGAGAACGCTTACCTTTTTATTAATGCTTGCCGTTGTAGCTCTTTCACAAAATCTAAAGGCACAGACGGCCGGAGATCTTATTAAGACGGCAGATAAATATGCCGAGGAGCAGTTTAATAACCAGAAGGCGCTTGAGACTCTCACACAGGCCGATAAACTTTCTCCGAATAACTGGGAAGTCACCTGGAGGCTCAGCCGCACCTGTGTCGATTTAGCCGATCATATGTCGGGAGGCGAACAGCAGGCGAAGTACCAGCAGGGGCTCGATTATGCCGAAAAAGCGGTCAAACTTGCCCCCGATAAATCGGTTACTTATATTAGAAGAGCAATTGCAAACGGTAAGATCGCCCTTTTTAAGGGGGTGTTTTCTGTAATAGGACTTGTAAATAAGGTCAAAGCCGATGCCGAGAAAGCTATTGCACTTGGTAACGGCGGAAGCTACGTCCAGGCTGTTTCTCACTATGTACTTGGCCGCACACACCTGAAAGTCTGCGAAAAAGCTTACCTGGTCAGGCTCCCTTTGGGCTTGGGCTGGGGGGATAAAGACGTCGCTGAAAAAGAGCTTAAAAAGGCGGTGGACCTCTATCCTAATTTCAGGATGTTTTACCTTGAGCTTGCAAAAGCATATATAGAAAATGATGATTTTGGCAAAGCGCGCGACAGCCTCCAGAAACTCCAGAAGTCGCCCAAGGCTAATCAGGATGACGATAAATACCTTGCCGAGTCGAAGGCACTGATGGAAAAAATTAAAAACGAGTAAGGAGACAATTGGTGAAAACTTTCAGGAGGGATTTTCTTGAGGTGTTAAAAGAGGCCGAAAATGTGGTCTTCTTTACCGGTGCAGGCATCTCTGCTGAAAGCGGCATCTCAACTTTTCGCGGCACAGACGGTATATGGAATAAACTTAAACCGGAAGAACTGGCCAACTTCGACGCATTCCTCAAAAATCCCGACCGCGTGTGGGAATGGTACCAGTACAGGAGGCATATCATCGACAATTCGATGCCGAACCCGGCCCATCTGGCTATTGCAGAGATGCAGGACTATTTCAAAAGCCTTACAGTCGTAACACAGAACGTCGATAACCTTCACCGGCGTGCCGGAAGCCGCACGGTTTACGAGCTACACGGCAATATCGAACGGAATTACTGCATTGAGTGTAAAACCCCATATAATTCCCCGGAATTTGCCTCGGACAATAAAGTCCCCAGGTGCGAAAAATGCGGCGGTCTTGTTAGACCCGACATCGTATGGTTCGGAGAGATGCTTCCGGAGGAGGATTTTTCTAAGTCTGAAGAAGCTGCCGAAAAATGCGACATTATGTTTGCCGTCGGGACTTCGGCCGTTGTATATCCTGCGGCCCGGATACCCTTGCTGGCTAAAAGACTTGGGGCATACCTCGTGGAGGTAAACCTGGAGGAAACGGAGCTTTCAAGCCTCGCAAATTACGTCCTCCTGGGCAAAGCAGGCGAGATACTCCCCGGAATACTCGAAGAAGTTATAAAACTTAAAGGGAAAAAGCCCGAAAACAGCTGAAAATCAGGAAAAATAAATGTCAGCAAAAAAATAGTATAAAGTTGACATAAAATCAGTAAATGTATATATTTAATTTTCAAAATAAAAAATTTAAGGTAAGAGATGGCTCATCATAAGTCAGCGAAAAAAAGAATTAAGGTCAGCGAAAAAAGAAGAGTTGAGAATAAAGCTGCTA
>JBLMYS010000352.1:0-6523 GCA_050258415.1 Acidobacteriota bacterium
AGTGCTTCTGGTTGCAATTGCACTCTGGAGCGCACAGAAGGACACAACTCCTCCTTCACCCGAGCAGTTCCGCGAGTTTGATTCACGCTTCGTCTGGACGATGGTAGGAATAAGCGTTCTTATAATGGGTGTTTTCTGGAGAAAAATATTCAACAGGAATTCAATTTATACAGCTATCATATTCGGCGGTATAGGCCTTATGCTCTGCTACCCCGGAGTTGTAAAAAAGATACCTGCACTGCCTTTGATGTTCGGCGGCGATAATATTAACGCCGACGTTTTAATTATTGCGCTTGTTGTAGCTTTGCTTGTAGGAATTATCTACTGGGCTGTTAAAAACAACAGGCCTACAATTAACCTGGCCGCACTTTCACTCCTTTTTGTTATCATAGGCTTTACTTCCTATGCAATGGTTATCATCAGAGCAAACCAGCAGCCGCCTATGAACGAAAATGAGCCTAACGACTTCCCTGAGCTTGTTTCGTACCTGAACAGAGAGCAGTACGGCGACTTCCCTGAATTCAAGAGAAGATTTGCCACTGAGGCTCACCAGATGGTTGTTTACAACAACTACTCAAGCGACCTGGACTTCCTCTGGAAATACCAGATGGATCACATGTTCCACAGATATCTTGGATGGAACTTTATCGGGCGCCAGGGCTGGGATCAGGACCTGGGTGTTGACTGGAAGCAGCTCTTCGGCATTCCGTTTCTCATAGGACTTCTGGGTATTTATTACCATTTCAAGAAAGACTGGAAAATGGCATCCGTATTCCTGGTGATGTTTATCTTCCAGGGGTACCTGACTGCGTTTTACCAGAATCAGCAGGAGCCGCAGCCGAGAGAAAGGGATTACTTCTATGTGGGTGCCTTCTTTGTTTTCTCGATCTGGATCGGCCTTGGTATCAGAGCCCTGGTGGATATGGTGGAGGAGAAGGTCAAGAGCCCGTCGGCAGCAAAGGGCCTTGCCTACGCAGTGCTGGCGCTCGGCATTATTTTCATTCCCTTTAATATGGCAAGAGCCAACTGGTTTACTCACGACAGATCTAAAAACTGGATTCCGTGGGACTATAGCTACAACATGCTCCAGAGCTGCGCTCCAAATGCAATTCTATTTACTAACGGAGACAACGATACTTTCCCACTGTGGTATCTGCAGGACGTTGAAGGCGTAAGGCGTGACGTGAGGATTGCAAACTTAAGCCTGCTTAATACACCATGGTACATCAAGCAGCTTAAGAATACAGAGCCTTACGGGACCCCGAAGGTTGCAATGACACTTACAGACCAGATGATTGATGATCTGCAGCCCGTCAGATGGAACCCGCAAATGGTTTCTGTTCCGGTTCCGCAGGATGTTATGCAGCCGTATCTGGTGAAGAGTCCTCAGTATGGCGGCATGTCTTATACGGAAAAATATGGCATGCCCGATTCATCAATTGTAAAGACCGGCAAACTCACCTACCGCATGGACAATACGCTTCAGTACGGTGACATTAAGGCTATCAGAGTCCAGGATATTATGGTAAGGGATATCGTCCAGGCTAACAACTGGAAACGCCCGATATACTTTGCAGTAACCTGCTCCGAGGACAGCAAGGTCGGCCTGCAGAATAACCTTATCATGGAAGGACTTGCTTTCAGGCTCGTTCCCGTAAAGGCCCGTCCTAATTCTGAATTCGTTGATGAAAACCTGATGAAGGCTAACCTCTTTAATCAGGAAAACGGATACAGCAAGGACTATAAGCCCGGCTTCAAATTAAGAGGCCTGAACGATAAGGGTATATTCTTTGATGATAACCACGAAAGACTGACACAGAACTACAGGAATTCTTACCTGCGCCTTGCGGTTTATTATATCTATAATGCACAGAACAAGCAGATGGCAGCTCAGACCCTGGATATGATGGAACAGAAGATGCCTTCGAGTGTCATTAAGATGCCTTATCAGATGATGTACCAGACCAGCAATCTCTACTATGCCGCAGGGGCAATGGACCGCTACCGCAAGGTTGCAAAAGACCTTGAGCCTATTATGTTAAAGCAGCTGGAAGATAATCCGAATGACGTAAGCAGCTATTATAATCCTTACAGGGTACTTACAGACATTTACGCCAACCTGAAGGAATACGACAAGGCAGCCGACGTCTGGATGCGCCTCGAAAAGATGTATCCTCAGGATCCTTCGGTTAAAAATGAAGTCCAGAAATTCAGGGCACTGGCCTCCGGGTTAAAGCCGGACAGCACGAGACCCGTTCAGTAATCTGTAAATAATGACCAGCAACTGATGAAAAGCGGTTCCTTAATATTTAAGGACCGCTTTTCATGTATTAAACAGGAATTAAAGTAAATGAAAATATTGATTTTCGCTCTTTCAGGCATTGGAGATGCTTTAATGTTTACGCCATCCATAAAATTCCTGAGGGAGACTTATCCCGATGCACAGATTGACGCGCTTGTAATGTTCTCCGGCGTCAGAGATATCTACAAAAGAAATAAATACCTCTCAAATGTTCATTACTTTGATTTTCTTAAGGAAGGTGCCGTTAAGTCATTCTTCTACCTGCTTAAGTTCCGCGGGAAGTATGACGCTTCGGTAAATGTTTACCCTTCAAACAGGAAGGAATACAATCTGTTCAGCTTTTTTGTGGGCGCAAAAAAACGGGCCGCGGTCGACTACCTGAGGAAAAACCGCGAGAACCTGGCCTGCCTTAATAATCTAAAGGTTCAGGAGGATGACTGCCTGCACAATGTGGAAGAGAATATCAGGCTTTGTGAAAAACTTACAGGCAGAAAATGTAATGATGTTTCGTCTCTTGAATTTTTTCTTAAAAAGGAAGACAATGATTTTGCGGCCGATTACCTGAAGCGCCTGAATATTAAGGCGGGTGACCTTGTTATCGGCTTTCATCCCGGGAGCGCCACACTGAAAAATCATATCAACAGGCGCTGGGAACCGGAAAAGTTTTCCCTTCTGGGCAAAAGGCTTATTGATGAGCTAGGAGCAAAGGTATTGATATTCGGGGGCCCGGAAGAAAAGGAGCTGAGGGATAAGGTGGCCAAAGGCACTGGTTCAGAAAACATTATTGCTGTTGAGGCAAAAAGCCTTGCCGCCAGCGCCGCGGTAATGAAGAGGTGCAACCTGTTTGTTTCAAATGATTCCAGCCTGATGCATGTGGCTTCAGCCTTAAAGCTCAATGTTATTGCCATAATTGGCCCTACAAATACGGCATACATTTATCCCTGGAAAACAAATCACAAGATAGTGTCATTAAACCTCCCGTGCGCTCCGTGCTTTTATTATTCGCCGCAGCCTCTAATATGCTACCGCACAGACGTGCAGTTCAAATGCGTCAGGGAGATTGGTGTTGATATGGTAATGAATGCCATAGGTGAGATGGTTAACTCATAAGAGAAGAAATTTCTGTAGGGGCGAGCGGCGGCTCGCCCTTCTCTATCATGGGCTCGCCCTTCTCTATCATGGGCTCGCCCTTATAAAAAATACGCATCAACCACGAAATTCAATTCAGGCATTTAATCCGCGGATGATATATTCCGCGCACTCATCAATATCTTCAAAATATTTCACCAGCCCTGTCTTCCTTTTTTCTTTCCTTATCTGCTCTTCCATTGAATCTATTATCGGCTTCCAGATCTTTCCGTGACACGCAAAGGGTTTTTCGCTGAGGAAACCCTTATTCATAAATTCCCACACCGTTGCCATCTCAAGGAGTGTTCCCGTACCGCCCTGAAGGGCTATATAGGCATCTCCGGTTTCAACCAGGGCCTGAATCCTTTCGAAGAGGGTGTCGTGAGCCCTGTGCTCTGTGAGAAATGTATTATGTGTCCCGAATGAGCCATTAAGCGTTATGCCTATGGCTTTAGCCCCGTTTTCAGCGGCACCTCTTGAAACGGCTTCCATAATGCCGCTGTTGCCGCCCGTGCAGAGGTCGAACCCGTTTTGGGCAAATATGCTGCCCAGTTTATAGGCATGGCTGTACTGCTCCTCCCCATAGATGGGAAGGGAGCTGCCGAAGATTGTTATTACCTTGCGCATTTATAAAATGAAATCTCCAAATCAAATTAGTTTAAGAATTCCCACGAGAACCCGATTCTGATTCCCTGTGAAGGCGTCAGGTAATAGGGAACCACATAGTAATTTTTGTTTAATATATTCTCGAAAGTAAAATATATAATTGCCCTTCTCTGAATTTCACCTATGAGCACAAAGTCGAGTCTTGAAAATGGATCGACAGTCTCTCCTGAAGTATAGACTGAAGTACTCCCCGGATTTATGAAATTATATGCCGGCATGCTTTTTTCAAAGTCGTATGAATAAAAATTCTGACGTCCCGCGGCTTCCAGCCTGAAACCCGTCTTTAGGTGCAGATTGGCGTTAAAGAGAGTATCTCTGTAATATATGCCGCCATTGAATGTAAATTTGGGCAGGGGATAGTTGCTTTCCTGTACAGCATAATAAGCTGGCCTGGCTTCAAGATAAATCCTCCAAATATTCATGTTCAGGTTGAGCCCTGCGCCATAAACCTTAGAGTCCTCGGGAACATATCCTATTACAGAGCTGGTATTAAGAAGCATTACGGGTGAAGGCCTGCTGGAAGTAATGCGTGAGAAAAGGTCTAAACCAATCTGGAAATCATTAAGCTTAAGAACAGCTCCCGCTTCCATAACGGTACGCCTTTCGGAAGTTATGCTTTGAGCCCTGTTAACCTTCTGTGAGAGTGCGGAAAGTGAATCGGGAACATAAAAATTCCTGTTCAGCATTGTCAATGGCTCGTTATAGCGCGACATCCCGCCATAGAGCTTAAAATTATCCGATACGTGAATTGTAACGTCGGCTCCAATGCCTAGGTACGACTCATTGGAGTAATTAAGGTACTTTGCAAAGGCAGATGGAATAATAGTTTTGTTTATGAGGGCCGAGGATATTCTCCCTGCAAGAGCAAGGACGCCCTTGTTTTCATTTACCCTTAGAACACCGGCATCAAAATTATTTCTTTCATATATGCCCGACAAGTCGGCATTAAAAACCGTGTCCTGGTATGTCTGCCTCAAAGAAATCCCGTAGGTGCGGCTTCTGTTGTTGTCGAATATATAGGGGACTGAAGCTGAAGTCCCTTTCTCATTCTGCCTGAACTCTGTAAGGTTGAACCTGTAGTAGGCGTTCAGGTCGGTTTTGAAATTTTTGAAATAGCTGCTCAAAAGCTGAAGAGAAAAATTGTGCTGCGTATTTTTCAGATAGCGGTTGCCGTAATATACGTTTACATTCAATCCCTGGTCAGGTATATTTGCAAGCCCCCCTACAGAATCAATAAATGCCTTTGTAATTCCGCCAAAGAGGCCCGTTTGGGATTTTGCATAGTTATAGCTGCCGGTAATATTTATTGTATTGGACAACAGGTACTTCGTTTTCAGAGATCCGTTCCAGATGCTGAAGTTGCTGTTTGGAAAGCGGTCGCTTATTGTTTTATTGGTTACTTCGGCAGTTGTAACAAATTTTCTTGAAAAATATGCGCTGTAAATAAAGTCTATCATCGCCTCCTCGTTGGGGGCCTGGTAGTACCTGATCCTTGTGTAAGGTGCCTTTGAATTGGCGATAGAGTAGATGTCTTTGGATATAAAATTCACAGTCGCGGCATTATTAAAAGTGCCGTACAGGAATCCCCTGGCAAGAGGAATGACCTCAATTGAATCGACCGATTCAGACTGCATGAGGTTGAGGTCAAAAGAATTT
The DNA here is from genome assembly GCA_050258415.1 of Acidobacteriota bacterium. Lineage (GTDB taxonomy): Bacteria > Bacteroidota > Ignavibacteria > Ignavibacteriales > SURF-24 > JAAXKN01. The sequence goes on from JBLMYS010000352.1 coordinate 5,753, forward strand.
GTAAGCCTGTTATTAATGAGCATTCCATCGTGCAGGTAACTCGTTTCGTTAAAGCCTGCGCCGTAAAGGAGCAGTTCAGATGGCTGTCCTAATGATCCCAGGTCCCTTAAGAACGCAAGGGGAAAGAGCTGCAGGTAGTCCGCCGTGTAGCGGTAATCGTGGAACAGAATATCCTTTTTCTTTATCTGGTTATTGAATTCATAATCTGTTGTAAGGCTGTTTCTATAAATGGGAATAAACACTTCCGCATGTTTCTTAAGAGAGTCGCGCCTGGCAATACCAGTGGTATCCCGAAGGTGAAGGCTGTCGCGCCTTGCATGAAGGGAATCTTTCATGAAAGTTCTGGCGTTGATGGAATCCCTTAATACGGGTCGGGTGCGGAGGGAATCCCTCGTCTGTGCCTGCAGACTGACTGCTGCAAAGAGCATTAAAGATAAAAATAAAATTTTTTTCATAAACCGGCTTTAACTGTCACAATATATCAATAGGATAAAAATAACAATAAAATGCTCTTCCGCAAAGAAGATAAGAGAAGAAAACTTTTGCCGCGTGGCGGGCATAAAAGTCATATCAGTACCGGAAATAAAAGGCAAACAGGGCAATGAGTGCGGAAAGTACTATAAATATTGCCTAAAACAGGTGTTTATCTGAAAAAAAGTTCAAAATAATTTTGCTTTAAATTAAAAAATTTTTATTTTGGACCACAATTCCTAAAACAACAAAAAAAGGATGGAAAAATGGCAAAAGCACAAGCAAAACCAATGACAAAGG
>JBLMYS010000353.1:0-10272 GCA_050258415.1 Acidobacteriota bacterium
TGATCACCTCAGGCACCAATACACGCCTTGAGTTCCTGATCCCTACACGCGGACTTATCGGCTACAGGACGGAGTTTATGACCGATACCAAGGGTACCGGCATCATCCATTCCAATTTCGAGAAATATGAGCCTTTTAAGGGCGAAATCGTCCAGAGACAAAGAGGCGCGCTCATCTCTTTGGATGAGGGCATCTGCTCGGCTTATGCAATGTGGAAACTTCAGGAAAGAGCCGTATTCTTCATTGAACCAACTACTAAGGTCTATGAGGGAATGGTCGTTGGCGAAAACTCCAGGAATATGGATATGAGAGTTAACGTCACAAAAACCAAACAGCTTACCAACATGCGAGCCTCAGGCGCCGATGAGGCCATTAGGCTTGAACCTGCAAGAATAATGACTCTTGAACAGGCAATTGAATGGATTACTGACGACGAATACGTCGAAATTACTCCTAAATCCATTAGGGTAAGAAAGAAATTCCTGACCGAAATGGATAAGAAAAAAGCCCGCCTGGCTCAGAAGGAAAGTGAATCGGAGGCGATGTAAATATAGTCCCTTTGGACTATATTTACTGCCCCTGGCAGTTTAATTTCATGCCCCTTTCTTTGGAAGGGACATATCAAATAATGTAGTTTAATTTTGTGGAGGAGATATGTCTAAAGAAGTGGTTGAAGGCTTGAGGCCCGAGGCTCTCTGGCAGAGGTTTTATGAAATTACACAGGTCCCTCGTCCATCTAAAATGGAAGGGAAGATCAGGGAATATTTAAGAAATTTTGCCCGCCAAAATAACCTTCCCATTAAGGAAGATGAGGTGGGCAATATCCTTATCTCTGCTCCCGCTACCCCCGGATATGAAAATGCCCCGGCAGTGGTCCTGCAGGGACACGTGGATATGGTCTGCGAAAAGAATAAGGGGACTGATATTAACTTTGAAACAGACCCCCTTAAACTTGAACGCCAGGGCGACTGGATTAAGGCACAGGGCACTACTCTTGGCAGCGATAACGGTATCGGCGTTGCCGCGGCTCTTGCCGCCCTTACAGATAAAGAACTTACTCACGGCCCACTCGAAGCCCTCTTTACTATCGACGAGGAAACAGGACTTACAGGAGCCAATAACCTTCAGCCCGGATTTGTTACCGGGAAAACTTTGCTGAACTTAGATAGCGAGGAAGACGGCGCTTTCTATGTCGGCTGCTCCGGCGGCCTCGATACTCAGGGCAGTTTTTCAGCTGACTATACAGATAAGGTGGAAGGCTTTAATTCCTACTCACTCATGGTCTCGGGACTTAAAGGCGGCCACTCAGGCCTCGACATCAATACAGGCCGCGCTAACGCAATAAAAATTATGGGGCGTGTCCTAAAGGCTCTCGAAACAACCGGCTTTATGCTCGCGCGCCTCGAAGGCGGCAGCAAAAGAAACGCCATTCCCAGAGAGGCTGAGGCTACAGTCCTCATTAAAGCTTCTAAAGAGAAAAAAGCCTTTGAAATCCTCCGCGACCTGGAATCGCAGCTTCAGAATGAATTTAAGACAACCGATAACGGACTTAAAGTTGAACTGACAAAGAAGGATGAAAAGCCTCAGAGAGCATTCAGCAAAAAATTCCAGAAGAAACTCGTTAATACCATACTCGCTCTTCCTCACGGCGTCGTTGCTATGAGTGCCGACATACCGGGGCTCGTTGAGACTTCTACTAACCTTGCAACCATTAACATGAAAGACGACACACTTGTAATTGGTACAAGCCAGAGAAGCTCAATTGAAAGCGCAAAACGCTATGTGGCCAATATGGTAGTTTCTGTCCTGGAACTTGCGGGCGCTGATATTGCACAGGGCGACGGATATCCCGGATGGAAACCAAACATGGAATCTGAGGCCTTAAGCACATCAAAGAAAATTTTTGAGGTGCTCTTTAACTCCGAACCCGAGGTTAAGGCTATCCACGCCGGCCTTGAATGCGGAATCCTTGGCGATAAGTATCCCGGGCTTGATATGATATCTTTCGGACCCACAATCCAGGGCGCCCATTCACCCGATGAACGCGTGAGTATTCCTACTGTTGAACGCTTCTATAAGCTCCTTTCCGGTATCCTTACGGAATACGCGTCTCAGAACCGTTAATTGTATTTTTAAGGCCGTGTAATTTTTATTATGCGGCTTTTTATTTCTTGTTAAAAAAGAATTATATTTACGATTATTTTTTCAGCAATAAATAAAAATACAAAATGAAAAAAGAACTAAAACTTTATGACGTTCCTCGCATTGAATCAGTTCAGGAAATGATACTCCAAAGCGCCAGAAAATATGAAAATAAACTGGCTCTGGAGGATATCAACAATACACCAATTTCAAGGCTTACCTACGGGGAGCTGCTCGATAAGGTCTTAAGGTTCGGATCGGCTCTTAAGAAAATGGGTGTTAAAGAGCGCACACACATCGCTGTTATCAGCGAAAACCGCCTGCAGTGGGCTATTTCTTACCTTACCTGCGCGTGCTTTAACTACGTTGTCGTTCCGATCGACCGTAACCTCAAGACAAATGAAATCCTGAATATTATTCACGAGTCCGATACCGAAGTTATCGTTTTCTCCGACAGCTTTTCACAAATGCTTTCAGAAAAGAAATCGATGATGAAAAAGCTGAAGGTCTGTATCTCAATGGATTCAACTTCTGAAGAAAACGGGTTCTTGTTCATGAAAGACCTGATCGATAAGGAAATGCCTGTTAAGACTCAGGAGCTGCCGAAAATCAACCCTGAGGAACTCTTTGAAATTATTTTTACCTCTGGAAGCCTCGGGCGCGCTAAGGGCGTTATGCTCAGCCAGAAGAACCTCGCTTCAAACCTCGTTGATATGGTGAGCATGCTTTTTATGTACCCGGAGGACCGCTTCCTGTCCGTTCTCCCAATGCACCACACTTACGAATGTACCTGCGGAATGCTTTGCCCCTTGTACTGCGGAAGCTCTGTGCACTACGCAAGAAGCCTTAAGACTGTAGTCGACGACATCCAGAAAGTAAAGGCCACAATGCTCCTCGGAGTCCCGCTCCTTTTTGATAAAATGTTTAAGAAGATCTATAAGTCAATAAACGAAAAGAAGCTCACTTCGGTCATGATTAAGCCTATGATTGTGGCTACTGATATACTTGAGAAAGTGGGCTGGAAGAATTCCAAGAAAAAGATTTTTGCCGAAATTCATAAAAAGTTCGGCGGCGCTTTGAGAATATTTATCGCCGGCGGCGCTGCCCCCGATCCCGAGGTCGCTAAGGGCTTAAGAGAATTCGGCTTTAATTTCCTGCAGGGATACGGACTTACGGAAACATCTCCTATACTCGCGCTCAATCAGCTGGATAATTTTAAGGATAACGCCGCGGGCTTTGTTCTTCCAGGCGTGGATGTTAAGATTTGCTCACCCGACCCCGAGGGCAACGGCGAAATCTGGGCCAAAGGCCCCAACGTTATGCTCGGATATTACAATAACGATAAGGCTACACAGGACACCTTTGAGGACGGATACTTCAAGACGGGCGACATTGGCCGGTTTGATGAGGACGGATTCCTTCACATTAGCGGAAGAAAGAAAAACGTTATAATTTCCAAAAGCGGAAAAAATGTTTTCCCCGAGGAAATTGAAGACATATTAAACCGCAGCCCATTTGTGTCTGAATGCTTTGTCTATGGCGAGGAGGACGCGAAAGAAACTGAAATCATCGCGGCCCAGATTGTTTTGGATGCCGAGGCGGTTATAGAATATTCTGAGCAGAAGGATGTGAAAATTACAAATGAAATGATGAATGAAGTCATGGCGCAGGAAATTGAAAAGGTCAACAAACAGCTCCCGTCATTCAAGAAAATAAAGAAGTTCTATATCCGTGAAACTGAATTCGAAAAGACCACAACCCAGAAAATCAAACGCTACCTGGTCAACAAAAACGATTAACAAAAATTCCCGTAGGGGCGAGCGGCGCTCGCCCGGAACGGGCCGAAACAATCAAACTATCCCTTCTTCTTCTCCACGCACACAGCACACTTGCACTCCTCGTAAATCTCTTCATAACCGTAATCTATCGTTATCTCATCACCTTTTTTTATCGGCATAGCGGATACAAGCTTGAGCGATTCTTCATCCCTGTCTATTACCTTGCAGTTCGGCTTGCAGCAGTGATTTAAATACTTTATTACATCAGTTTTTGCAGTATCTATGTAAGAATCCCCGTTATAAAATATGTATACGTTTCCTTCTTCTTCCTCGCGCCTTCCGCATTCATCCTCATCAATTACTTCCCCCCGTATAATAAAAAGGAGTTCTTCCGGTGCTATATCCTCAACTGCAAAAATGCCGTGGCCGTGAATGACTGAATGTCTAACTTCAAGCAGATGCGATTTATCTGTTTCTGTCACAATTACTTCCTTATATATTTTACTGTTTTACTGCAAATAGCCTCAACATCCGATCCCGGAAGAACCGGGTAGTTATACCTTGCGCTCTGATCCTGCATCTCGTCTGAATAACTAAACTCCTTCAGCATCCGGTTTTCACTTCCGTAATAAGCAATCCTTAATATGCTGTATTTCGTTAAATCAGGACTGATCAGATAATAAGTCTTTACCTTGTATATCCTGTTGTTAATCCCCTCAATTGCTATGGGATCCTTAAAGGACTGAAGACCCCAGACATAAATATCCGCTTTATCGCGCGCCTTCATGGTGCTCACGTCTATCTGCAGCAGATTCCCCGGGGAATTCTTTACCATTACCCAGGCGTCTGCCTTATCCTGCGCACGCACTGCTCCGGATATTATCATAAGCAAAAACAAAGCTGAAAGGTACTTCATGTTGAGTCTTTTTTTATCACTAAAATAAATAATATTTAAGTAAAGTAAAATGTGAGCCCGCTCACTTTTAATAAAATTGCTTAATTTACTGAACAAAAATCCGATAATAATACAGCAATCCATTCTTTTTAAAAATAATGTGTGTAGATCCTGTTTATGAAGAAACCTGCAGAATTTGAGATAGAAAAAGGGCTTAAAAACGGCCTGTTCAGGACATACTATACCAGCGGCGCCGTCCGCACGGAAAAGTATTACGTTAACGGCAAACTCGAAGGCGAGGTCAAACTCTTAAATGAAAACGGCTCTATACAGGAATCTATACTCTATAAGAATGGAAAGAAAAACGGACTGGCTAAAGTTTTCTATGATAACGGACATCCCAAAATTGAAATTGATTTTAAGGACGATCTCCAGCACGGCCTGACCAGCTATTACTACGAAGACGGTCAGCTTAAAAGCGAAATCAGCTATAAAAACGGCGTGCGCGAAGGCTCGACTAAAGTCTATTTCCATTCCGGAACGGTTAAAAGCGACGAAAACCTCGTGGCGGGAAAAAAAGAAGGCATCAGCAAAACTTTCTATAAAAGCGGCGCCCTAAAAGGGGAGTGGAACTACAGAAATGGTGTCGCCGACGGCACGTCCAGATTCTACTACGAAAACGGCTCACTCCTGGCAATCAAAAACTTCCTCGATGGACGCGACGACGGCCTGACACAGATTTATTACGAGGACGGAAAACTTAAAGAAGAGATTAACTTCGTTAACGGAATTAAAAACGGCATTAATCTGCTGTTTAACAGGGACGGCTCTCTTAAAGATAAAATATTCTATGATATGGGAGAGAAAGTAAATGTTGAAGGATTTCTGGAAAACCCGCCCCTGAACCCCGAACCGGCTCCCAGGGATACTGAAACTCCTCTATTCAAAAGCGAAAGGGAAGAGCCTAGGACTTCTTATCCTGCTGAAAATAAAACACAGGAAAAAAGAATCAGCACCCCTCTTGTAATTGGAATTGTTGCTGCCACCTTCGTTGTCATTTTCTTTGTGTATGTAATTTTGATAAGCGTCTTTCACCTCTGAAATAAGCTTTTAATCTGCCCCGGGTCTTTTTGCCCCAAATGGGCCATACCTGAAATTTCTGTATTTTTTTACCCCGGAATTGTTTAATTTTCATACAATTCTATGTATATTTGCGTACAAAATTTTAGAAATTATGAAGATTGGTTTAGTACAATATAACCCGTCCTGGGAAAATAAAGAGGATAATAAAATTAAACTGGATAATCTGGTCGGGAAATCCGGAGAAAATTATTCGCTTTTGATTTTTCCCGAAATGACTCTCACGGGCTTTACTATGAATTCCGAAAAATTTGCCGAGGAAGATGGCGGCAGCTCCTGCCGGTACTTTTCAGACCTCGCCAAAAGACTTAATACTGAAATTATCGCGGGCTTCATAGAAAAAACCGATTCTAAAATCTATAACAGCCTGGTCCATTACGATACCAGCGGCGCCTTGAAAAGTAAGTACAGGAAAATTCATCCTTTTTCTTTCTCCGGCGAAAATGTTCACTATGCAAGAGGGGAAAAACCGGTTGTCTCTTCTATCGATAACTGGAAAATTGGCCTTTCTATCTGCTACGACCTCAGATTCCCTGAACTCTTCCGTACCTATGCCAAAGAAAAAGCCGAACTGATGGTCGTAATTGCAAACTGGCCCGTAAAAAGAATCGAACACTGGAAAGCCCTCCTAAAGGCCAGGGCAATTGAAAACCAATGCTATATTGCCGCGGTTAACCGCGTAGGCTCCGACCTGGGTAATGAGTATAACGGCTTTAGCAGCATAATTTCACCCCTGGGAGAGGAACTCATTGCAATCGCCGGTAAAGAAACAATATCCGGAGTGGATATTAGCCTGGAGACACTGATGGATGTGAGGAAAAGACTCCCTTTCCTTAATGATATGTTTTTATTCTGACTTAATTGCTGCTTTGAAGGAATACTGAATCTGAACTTAATAGTTCTTTATAAATAAATTGGAAATAGGAAATGTCACTAAAAAAATCAGCTTACAATGAATGGTCAATCCAAAAGGGAGATTATGTAAGAAAAGACCTTTCAAAAGATGATATGATTTACAATAACAGGATGAGCCCTATGTTAAAGACCGCCATTTCTGGGCTTGTACTGCTTGCAATTGTTCTGGCAATTGTGCTGAAGATTCAGCATTTCTAAGCCTGACCTGTTACACTCTTTTTAATTCCCCCATATTACGACTGGTTGATTAAATCTTTAATCAACCAGCGTAATAACTTTCTTTATCAGACTCTCAAACGTATGCTTTACCCTGTTTGCCGTTTCAGTTACATCATTGTGTGAAAGCTTTACCGGCGAAATTCCTGCCGCAAAGTTCGTGATGCATGTTATTGCGGTTGCGTCCATCCCTAAGTATGAGGCGTATACAGCTTCGTGAACAGTAGACATTCCCACGGCATCAGCTCCAAACCTTCCCATCATCTTGATCTCGGCTGGTGTCTCATAGCTCGGTCCCTTGGCATAATAGTAAACACCCTCCCTTAAGTAAATCTTTTCCTCAAGCGCGGCCTTGCGTATCTTGTCGTTTAAGACAGGGGAGGGAAACGAGAGTATCCTCTCTTTTGCTTCAACCGGAATTGTCCCTATCAGCTGGCTTAACTCTTTTTTTATGTTAACCGAATTAAATGAAACGTTCAGCATCAGATCCCCGGGAACAAAATTCGGATTAATGCCGCCTGCCGCGTTTGTTAAGATTACTTTCCTGCAGCCAAGCTTGTGAGCCAGGAAAACCGGCAGTACACACTCGCTTATTTTATAACCCTCATAAAAGTGAATCCTTCCCTGGAACAACATCAGCTTTTTATCATTGTACAGGGAAAAATGAATTTTTCCCTCATGCCCCGGCACTGTCGAAGGTGGATATCCGGGCAGCGACGTGGTGCTGATGGTTTTTATCGTATCAACACTTTCTGCAAATTCACCAAGACCACTGCCAAGTATTAGAGCAATATCAGGCGTAAAGGGAGCGAGATCTTTTACTGCATCTGTTAGACTTTGATATTTATTATTTAAGTTTATCATATTCCCTGATTCTGCTTATTAAAGAAAATTGCGCCTGAAATTGTTTATTCCGGAATGTAATGACACTTCCTGCAGCGGGCTTCGTAACTGTCTGCCGCACCTACAATGACCCTCTCGGCTGAGTGAATCGTACGCTGCGTCCTGTCGGCGGGATTTCCGCATACTACACATATGGCAAGAGTCTTTGTTATGTATTCTGCTATGGCAAGCATCTGTGGCATCGGCTCAAATGGCTGCGCCTTGTAATCCAGATCAAGACCCGCCACTACAACCCTCTTACCCTCGTCTGCAAGCGTGTTGCATACATCTACCAGGTCATTTGAGAAAAACTGCGCTTCATCTATCCCTATAACCTGCGCGTCATCTGAAAGCTTTAGGATCTCCTGCGCGTTGTCTATCAGTATCGATGGGAGCGACTGCTCGCTGTGCGAGACGATTTCGGTATCAGAATACCTGGTATCAATTCTCGGCTTGAATATCTTAACGTTCTGCCTGGCTATCTTAGCCCTCCTCAGACGCCTTATCAGCTCCTCGGTCTTTCCACTGAACATGCAGCCTGCAATAACTTCAATCCAGCCCGTTTCCTTGGGAGTTGAATGCGGGGTAAATTCCATCATGTCTTTTTGAGCCTCTGACTAATTATTAAAATTTTACTTTTTTGCGCTTTCCAGATCTTCATCCTTAAAAGCGTAGGGGAGAAGTTCATCGATCTTCTTAACGTCTAATTCACCCTTGTGATTGATCATTATTACATCAATGTTTCCGCATAAATCCTGCATTACCTGACGGCATGCTCCGCATGGAGGACAGAATCCCGGGGCGTCACTTGCAATTGCTATGGCTTTGAATTTCCTTTCGCCTTCAGATATAGCCTTGAAGACTGCCGTCCTTTCGGCACAGATTGTAAGCCCGTACGAGGAGGTCTCTATGTTCCCGCCAAGATAAACCTTCCCGTCTTCTGTCAACAGTGCCGCGCCAACATGAAACTTTGAGTACGTCGGAAGCGCTCTTCCTTTTGCCTCAACGGCTTTGTCTGCTAATTGCTTGTATTCCATTTTCTTCCCTAAATATTTATCCAAAAATAGGCCATCATTATACTAAATCCGCCGCTTAACTGCAAAATTATTTCTACTTTACAAGATTCATTTTCTTGGTCTCACTGTAGCTCCCGGCCTTTAACTCGTATATGTAAACGCCGCTTGGAAGACTGCCGGCGTCAAAACTGACTTCATAATTTCCCTTCGGCTTTTCTTCATCTGCTAATATCGCTACTTTACGCCCTAAAATGTCGTAAACCGTAAGCTTTACATAAGACTTTTCTGCAATTGTAAACTTGATTTTTGTCGCGGGATTAAAAGGATTTGGATAGTTCTGATCAAGACCGAACTTCATTGCCTTGCTGTTGTCGCGTACATCTGTAAGCAGGCTTATATTGTTTGCCGTTATTTTGTAGGAGCTGTCAGCATATGCCTTAAGCTGAATAAAAAGTGTGTGAAGAGTATTATCAAAAAAGAATCCTTCATTGCTCTTCTTCAATTCTGCCATCGAAGACTGGGAATTGATACTTCTGCCGTTTATTATGACAGATTCAGGCTTATCTGAAATTAAATGGACCTCTGCCAGGTAAGTCCTGAAAAGTGGCTTTCCTGTGTAGCTCCCCTGTGACTCTCCAATCGTAACTTCAAGCGAGTTCCCTTTGTCTGAACTTACGGTCCTCTGCGAAAAAAATGTCTGGCTGAACTGCCCATTCCGGTACGAAAGAGTCTTGCCGTCATCTTCATATAGCTTGAAATTTCCGGGGTTATCTATGGATGGATACACCCTGAGAAGCAAAGTGTCTGAAGGCATCTCTTCTGTATTATTAACTACGGGCTGCATCGGTATTATACTTCCCATTTTTATAAATACCGGAAGCTTTCCGACCGGAGCTGACACTGTAATTGTCTGGCTCCCATTATAAATGTGGTCATCAAAGAAATCAACCCATGATCCTTCCGGCAGATAGACACTCTTCGAAGTCTGTCCTTCCGTAACAACAGGGGAGACCAGCATGGAGCTTCCCCACATATAGGACGAGCTCATATTGTAAAGCTTCTCATCCGATGGATAATCGAAGAATAACGGTCGCGCCAGTGGCATGCCCGTCGTGTGGTTTTCATATGCCATCGTGTAAATGTAGGGGATTAGCTGGTATCTGAGCCGGATGAATTTCCGGCTTATTTCTTCTGTTTCAGATCCGAAAATCCACGGTTCTGTGGATTGTCCGGTTCCATGGGCGCGCGTAATGGGGCAGAAGCATCCGAACTCCATCCACCTTGCGTA
>JBLMYS010000354.1:0-2958 GCA_050258415.1 Acidobacteriota bacterium
GTAAGCTCTATCCACCCTTTCAACCGTATAGGTCAGGCCAACCGTGTAAAATGCCGGCACAAATCCCCCAATAATAAAAAATATTACCGTAAGGAGTACCCTGTCGGGGAAAAATCCCGGAAGAAGAAAGAATATGCTCAGCACTCCTGAAACGATAAGAAGAAGCTTAAACTTTGAGATCCTGTCTGAAGCGCGCCCGATCAGATATAGAAGAATTATACCGCCAATTACATATGCCCCCAGGAAAAGCGATACCTCATCTTCCGAAAAATGGCTTCTAAGCCCGAATAAGGGGATTACTATGGTAATTGACGACTCAAATACACCATATACGGCAGATGAAAACACCGCTACTGCAGGCATCATTCTAAACGGGAAGCTTGCCTCCTTTTTTTCAAGCTCCTCAACCGGCTTTAATTCCACAAGAAGAAACCATTCAAAAATATAGACAAATAATATCGTCAGAGCGCCTATTACAAAAGGAAGCCACTCATATATCCTGACCGTCCAGATAAGCATAGTGCCTGCGGCAATTCCTATGGAAAGGAACATTACGTAAAGCCCTATGTTTTTCCCGCGGTTTGTCTCATTGCTTATTGTATTTATAAGCACTTCAGTGGCAACAAATATGAAAGTAACGCCTATTCCCTGAATAAACCTCACGGGAAAAAGAATGTAGTAATTCCGCCAGAATATGAGCCCTATTGAGCAAACAGATACAATCAGCAGCCCCCAGGAAAGAACCTTCTTTATATTATACCTTCCTATAAGCTTTCCCGTAAAACTTGAGAACATAACTATACTTACGTAAAGCATGGTTGTTACAAGTCCCGTAACCCAGCTTGGCGTATGGTTTGTCTCCAGCAGAATTACTGTTACAGGAGACACCAGCCCGAAGGTAATTCCGGCTACAGCAATCCCGAAAATAGCTATAAGAAGAGGATTTCTCATATAAAGTGGACTATCAGTCTTTTATGTCAGATTCCGGCAAATTTAACATGTAAAGCTAAGAATTTTTTCTTTAATAGTCCTTTTTTTTCAAAGCGGCACTTTTCAAGGATATTTCGTCCATTTTTAAGTGATTTTTTTACATGTGCCAATAAATAGCCATTCTTTAATATTGACATTTCGCAAAATTTCCTGTAATATTTGATCAGTCTACAAGCTCTTCATATACGACGTAATATCCTGTTCATATAAATACATTAATTAACATTTCAGAGGGTTAAAAAATGGATAATGCGACATTAGTTCTGAACGGAAAGGAGTATCAGCTTCCTGTTACCGTAGGAACCGAGGGTGAGGTTGGAATCGACATTACGACTCTAAGGTCTAAGACCGGTGCAATTACGCTTGATTCGGGTTATGGCAATACGGGTTCGTGTGAGAGTTCAATTACTTTTATTGACGGTGAGAAGGGAATTTTGCAGTACCGCGGCTATCCGATTGAGGAACTGGCTGCAAAGAGCAATTTCATGGAAGTTTCATATCTTTTAATTTTCGGTCACCTTCCCACAAAAGAAGAGCTTGAAAAGTTTAATTACGATCTTACACATCATAGTCTGCTCCGCGAGGATATGAAGAAATTCTACGAAGGGTATCCTCCCACAGCACATCCTATGGGTGTACTTTGCTCGATGGTAGTTTCCTTATCGGCTTACTATCCCGATACGGTGGAAGAGCGTTATAAAAACATTATTCGTCTTCTTGCCAAATTAAAAACAATTGCAGCTTTTTCATACAAGAAATCAATCGGCCAGCCTTATATTTATCCGCGCAACGACCTGGGCTTTGCCGCTGATCTTCTTCACATGATGTTTGCAGTTCCTTCAGAGGAATATGAAGTGCATCAGGAAGTTGCAGATGCATTGGATCTTCTTTTAATTCTGCACGCAGACCACGAACAGAACTGCAGTACATCTACAGTCAGAATGGTCGGCAGCAGCGAGGCTAATATGTTCGCAACCATTGCTTCAGGCATATGCGCACTCTGGGGCAAGCTGCACGGTGGAGCGAACCAGCACGTAATTGAAATGCTGCAGAAAATCCAGCATGATGGCGGCGACTATAAGAAGTTCGTTGCAATGGCAAAAGACAAAAATTCAGGTTTCAAACTCATGGGCTTTGGTCACAGAGTCTATAAGAATTTTGACCCCAGGGCAAAAATATTAAAAGAAGCCGCAGAAAAGGTCTTAAACAAGCTTGGCGTAAACGACCCCTTGCTTGACATTGCTATGAACCTTGAAAGAGTGGCACTGGAAGACAGCTACTTTGTTGAGCGAAAACTCTATCCGAACGTGGATTTCTACAGCGGCATCATATATCGTGCAATGGGAATCCCGACGGACATGTTCACTGTAATGTTTGCTTTGGGAAGGCTTCCGGGCTGGATAGCACAGTGGAAAGAAATGAGGGAAGATCCTTCGGTAAGGATTTACCGTCCCCGTCAGATCTACACAGGCTGCACCAAGCGCGAATACGTTCCGATCGACCAGCGCAAAACAGTCGAAGCAAAATAATTTGAATAAAGATAATCCATCAGAAAGCCCGGGAATAAACCCCCGGGTTTTTTGTTTTAAACTCATGCAGCCCGTTTGGGCTCCAATCCTAAATCCGCGCCTTTGTCTTCACTTTTTAATTTTTAATTTTTAATTTTTAATTGATTTCTCCGGTACCAATGAAGTGTGTTGACATTGTGAACGTATAAATCTATAATAAAATATATCACGATATGAGAGACTCTGCTGTTTTGCCGGAATTTTCTGAGAGGATAATTGTTTGGAGTTTATAGAAATTAAGCGGTGTGCAGCAAAGGAAAAAAGGATAAAAAAATAATCATTCCTTATATAATTGATCGTGATAGCGGGGATAATGTCTGTGGAAAAAAAAGTCTGCACTCCGCTTAAAGCTCGGCATTATCCCCGCTATTTATTTTAAATGATACTATTCGAACTCTAT
>JBLMYS010000355.1:0-19747 GCA_050258415.1 Acidobacteriota bacterium
CGGAATTGCCGAGGAAACACAGCTCAGCAGGCTTAACAACGCTTCTTCAATAGGCATACAGGTCCAGAAGCAGTCGGACGCCAACACGGTTGAAGTAGCAAGGCTGGTAAAAGATGAAATAAAGGAAATTGAAAAAGAATACGCCTCAAATCATATGAGGTTTGAGATTGCTACCGACAACTCGACATACACTATGGCAGCTGTTAATTCGGTAGTTGAGGACCTGCTCCTTGCAGTGCTCATTGTATCGATTGTAAGTTTTCTTTTTCTCCACAGCCTGAGAAGCGCACTGATAGTAATGGTTGCAGTGCCGCTTTCAATGCTGCCTGCATTTATATTTCTCTACCTGTTCGGCTACACGCTGAACCTGATGTCGCTCATGGCTCTTTCGCTTGCCGTTGGTATACTTGTAGACGACTCAATTGTAGTGGTTGAAAACATTTACCGCTATCTTGAAATGGGCAAGACAAAGTTCGAAGCCGCACTCCAGGGAGCCAAACAGATCCTTTATACGGCAATTTCGATAACGCTGGTAATAGTAATTGTATTTCTTCCACTGATGGTTACAGGCGGAATAATCGGGAATATACTGAAAGAGTTTGCGCTTCCTTTAATCATCTCAACAATGTCGAGTCTTCTCGTATCATTTACGCTTACGCCATTGCTGCTTTCGAAGTTCGGCAGGCTTGAAGATATCTCTTCAGATACATTTATGGGAAGATTCAGCCGCACGTTTGAGAATGGATTCAACAAGGTAAAGAATCTGTATGCCAGCATACTCAGGTGGGGACTGTCGCACAGGAAGACTTTATATGCCGGAGTAGTAGCCCTTTTTATAGCTTCTCTGACATTATTTCCTGCCGGGTTAATAGGAACAGCATTTATTCCTGACACGGATCAGGGTGAATTTGTAGTTGATCTTGAAATGTCGCCCCAGGTATCAGTTTCTGCAAACAATATGCTGACAAAGAAAGTAGAAAGCTTTCTGGCATCGAAAAAAGAAGTAGTCAAGATCTTTACAAATGTAGGCTTTTCCGGCAACATGCTCAGTTCAACTGCCAGAAATAACGTTACGCAGCTGACGGTTACAATAGTCGATAAAAAGTACAGAGACATTGGTGTGAATGATTACGGCAAAATGATAAAAGAAGAAATTGCCGCAAAAGTTCCGGGAGTAAAAGTAAGGGTATCGCCTTCAAGTGTTGCCGGAGGCGCAGGAACCGCGCCGGTGCAGTTTATTGTAAACGGTACGGACATGGGAAAAATTGAGTCCACGGCTGCAATGCTTATGGATATAATGAAAAAGACCCCAGGCACCTCAGACGTTAAGTATTCAATTGACGATCCGAAGCCCGAGGTGAAAATACAGATTGACCGCCAGAAAATGGAGCAGCTGGGTCTTTCAATTGCTGACGTTGGTGCTACGATGAGGACTGCACTTGCAGGCAATACGGATTCAAAATATACAGACGGCCCGTTTGAGTATGACATTAATCTAGCATTCGACAAGTTTGACAGGAAAAACAGCAATGACGTCGGGAGCATTATATTTATAAACAGCCGCGGCGAGGCAATTGAGCTGAAGCAGTTTGCAGAGATTAAGCAGACAATGGGGCCAAGCATGCTGGAAAGAACAGACCGCAACAGCTCAATAACAGTGTCATGCTTTGTAATTGGCAGGGGCTCAGGTACAGTGGGTGACGAGATAAAGAAGGGCTTTGACGGTAAAATTCCCGCTGGAGTAACAATTAAGCCCGCAGGTATGCTTAAGACACAGGGTGAGGCATTTTCAAGCCTCGGCTATGCTATGATTGCAGCTCTCATACTGATTTATCTTACTATGGTTACGCTTTATAATTCATTGCTGCATCCGGTAGTTGTCTTGTTCTCAATTCCTGTGGCATTGATCGGCTCGTTCTTTGCACTCGGCCTGACACTTGAGAACCTGACAATATTTTCAATTGTTGGGCTTATTACACTCATGGGACTTGTTGCCAAGAATGCAATTCTTCTGGTGGACTTTACAAACCACTTAAGGGCAGAAGGGCGGGAATTAAAAGAAGCCTTAATTGAGGCCGGAAAGGAAAGGCTCCGCCCTATACTTATGACAACGGCCGCTATGATATTCGGCATGCTGCCTGTTGCAGTTGCAAGCGGCGCAGGCGCTGAGATGAAAAACGGCATGGCCTGGGTTATAATAGGCGGCCTTACAAGCTCACTATTCCTCACACTGGTTCTGGTTCCATCGATCTATCTGACGTTTGAGACTATAAGGATGAAGCTGACAAGGAAAAAGAAAAGTGTAAGTAAACCTGCAGCTGAAACAGAACCGGAAATCCCGGCTTATCAAAAGTAATTTATTTGAACCCGGCGGCAAATTTGCTGTGAGTACTCCATTAGCAAAAAGGTCAAATCCGTAAAGAGAAATGCTGCCGGGTTCTTCTGTATCCTTTCGCATACGTGAACCGCACGGAAGGTGGTTTTAGATCCAGGAGGGCTTAAAGCCCTCCTTCTAGCAGAATTATTTACTGGAAAGATTCTTCGGGCCTTCTAAAGGTTTCAGGTTATCGTCAAAGTAGCGGCTGATTTTATCATAGAGGTGTATGGCGTCAGTTCCCCTTACACCATGCTCATGGCCGGGGTAGGGGAAATAATCCAAAGGGACGCCCAGGCTTACAGCCTTCTGCACAAAAAGGAGGGAGTTCTGCCAGACGACTGTAGGATCCACGGTTCCGTGAATAAGCAGAAGCTTGCCCTTCAGGTCCTGGACATGATTTAAGAGACTTGACTCCTTGTAGCCTTCAGGATTGGACTGCGGTGTATCCATATAGCGCTCGCCGTACATTACTTCATAATAGCTCCAGTCGATTACGGGGCCACCTGCAACACCAACCTTAAAAATGTCAGAAGCGCGCGTCATAAGGGATGTTGCCATAAAGCCGCCGTAGCTCCAGCCGAAGACGCCGATGCGGCTAGGGTCTGTATAGGGAAGTGTCTTCAGGTACTTTACGCCTGTTACCTGGTCCTCAATTTCCCTGGTTCCCAAATGGCGGAATGTCGCCTGCTCAAACTCAAGGCCGCGGTTGGATGTGCCGTGGTTATCAAGGGTAAAAACTATATAACCCTTTTCAGCCATATAGTTAAGCCACAGGCCCGCATCTGCAAGCCAGCTGTTTGTAACGAGCTGTGAATGGGGGCCACCGTAAACATAGACAAGAACGGGGTACGTTTTTGTGGAATCGAAATCAACGGGGAGTATCATTCTGCAGTAAAGGTCCATTCCGTCACTTGCCCTGATGCTGAAGAGTCTGGTTTGCCCGAGCTTATAGTCTTTCAACGGGTTATCGGACCTGAGAATTTCCTTTACATTCTTTCCTTCGGAATCCATAATATTAACGATTCCAGGAGTGGAAAGGTTTGAGAAGGCATCCATAAAATATTCACCAGTAGTGCTGAGTTTTACCTCGTGCGTACCTTCAGATAAGGTAAGTTTCTTTAGATTTCCCGTCTTAAGGTTCACCTTATAGAGATGCCTTTCAAGCACGCCGTCCATGGTAGAAGTAATGAATATATTTTCCCTTTTACTGTCGAAGCCGTTAACCTCTGTAATTTCCCATTTTCCTTTTGTCAGCTGTTTTATCAGTTTTCCATTGGTATCGTAGAGATAGAGGTGGTTCCAGCCGTCTTTTCTTGAAAGCCAGAGGAATTCATTTGCGCTCTTTACAAAGAGTGGACCGTTTAATGGTTCAACATACTTATCACTTTTTTCCTCAAAAAGCACATTCAGTTTTTTCCCGGTCTGAGCGTCATACTTTACCATCTGCATAAAATTCTGGTCACGGTTCAACTGGGCTACATAGATATATTTTTCATCGGGGCTCCAGGTAACGTTTGTCAGGTACTGATCCTTAGGCTCTCCGGTTTCTAACCATATGGCTTTCCCTGAAAGTAAATTATAAACGCCTATTGTTACCTCATGGCTCTTCTGGCCTGCCATCGGGTACTTGATCGTTACAAGTTTGGCCGGGTGTTCCGATATATCCACCAGGGGGTAGTCTGTAACCATTGTCTGGTCCATCCTGTAGAAGGCCAGGAAGTTACCCATAGGGGAGAAGAAAATGCCCTTTGTAATTCCGAATTCATTTCTGTGGACCGACTGTCCGTTTACAATATCCTTATTTGTATCAAAAGTGATTCCTTTTGGTGAAGTCAGGCCCTCAGACAGATACAAATTATTCTCGCGCGTAAATGCCAGAATGTTTCCTTTAGGACTGAACTCCATATTTTCAGCTGCGGCTCCTCCTGATAAATTATTGCCGGGTTTGAGTATGTTCTCCGCAGTATTATAATAATAAACCGAGTCGCCTGCCTGGAACCGGAAGACATGGCCATTTTGCCACGAGATAGTAGGGAATCTTTCCAGGCGGATGTTAAATGGCGCCATCTTCCCATTTAAGTCCTCAAGAGAAACGATAGCCTGAGGCTTTTCATTTTTTACGGTCTCGCAATAAAGAATGTCTTTGCCGTCAGTTTTAGAGACAAAATAAACACTCTTTGATTCGGGAATCCAGTCGAGTTGTTTTAATTTCTTTGGGCCAAGACTGGTGCGTCCCTTTGTAATGGCATCCTCAACGCTCAGAATTTTAGTCTGGGCAGAAACGGATAAATTAAGGATAAGAAGGAACAGCAAAAAAGGGAATAAGGGTTTTCTCATGAGGTCTCCGGGAAAATAATTTGTACCCAATAATTTTATGGGCGGGAATTTTTTTTGTTTTCGAGGGTACAAAATAAAAAAGGGATTGGCAAAATTGCAATCCCTTTTAGAAAACTACTTTAATTTAAGGTTTTATTTTTTCTCTTCCTTGCCCTGACCGTTACCACCCAGGGGAATTCTCCTTTCGAAGACTGTATCGATGAGTTTATAGTCCCTTGCTTCCTCAGGGGAGAGATAATAATCCCTGTCGCAGTCTTTTGTGATCTGTTCGACAGATTTACCCGTATGCTCAGCCAGAATTTCATAGAGCACCTGGCGGGTTTTGATCATCTCGCGGGCGTGGATTTCAATATCTGTTGTCTGCCCCTGCAGACCGCCCACCCATGGCTGATGGATCATGATTCTCGAGTGGGGAAGCGAAGAGCGTTTCCCTGCAGCGCCACCGGCAAGAAGCACAGCGCCCATGGAGGCTGCCATACCAACGCATATAGTTGCAATATCGGGTTTTATGTACTTCATGGTATCATAAATTGCAAGACCAGCAGATACGCTTCCTCCAGGGGAGTTGATGTAAAGATTTACATCCTTATCCGGATCCTCTGCCTCAAGGAAGAGGAGCTGGGCCACGACAAGGCTGGCCACATGGTCGTCTATAGGTGTACCTATAAAAATAATTCTTTCTCTAAGGAGTCTAGAGAAAATATCCATTCCGCGTTCCCCGCGCCCTGTCTGTTCAATTACGTAGGGAACGAGCTGGTTGAAAATTTCTGGTTTCATTCTCCCTCTTTATTTGTGTCTTCAGTAGTATTGTTTAAGTCCTTTGCTCCAACTTCTTTAATATTGTTATTCTTTTTAAGAAAATCAATAACCTTGTCTTCTAAGAGGATTTCACCCCTGTTTGAGTCGGTATAGTACTTAAGCAGTTTATCTACTGAAATGCCTGTCTCGGCAGCATCTTTCTCTGCCAGTTCCCTGAGTTCAGATTCTTCAACCTTAATATTTTCTTTTTTTGCGATATTTTCCATGATGATCTGCCACTTTGCAGTCCATTCGGCTCTCTGGTGCAGGCGGTTATGTGCCTCATGAGCATCAAATTTCTTTATGCCTTCCTGTTTTGCCCTTTCCTGTTCCATCTGGACCATTCTGTCTAAGAGCGAATGGACAAATCCGTGGGGAGGGGTGAAGTCGTTGTTCTTTACAACGTCATTTAAGAGTGAATTTACGAGCATGTCGTCTGACTGTCTGTCGTAGAATTCCTGTAGTCCTTTTTGAATATTAGACTTCCATTCTTCAGGAGTTGAGAACTTGCTTTTTGTAATTTTCTTTACAAACTCCTCGTCGAGTTCAGGCAGAACAACCTTCTGAACCGATTTTATTGTAGCCGAATATGTTATATCATCATTTACAATCTTTTTTACGCCTTCTTCTTCAACTTCATGGCTATCCTGGAACGAGAATGTGAAAGTTTCGCCCACTTTCTTTCCGACTGCATTTTCAACAAGCTGCGGGTTTACTCTTTCGTCGGTGAGGTCAATTTTAATGTCCTGGCTTTTGATTCCCTCAACCGGGTTACCGTCCTTATCCAGCTTCTGGAGGTCAACGGTAATTATAGCGTTTTTATCTTCAACCTTCTCAGCGTCTTCAAGTGTGGAGTTAGTTTTCTGGAGGTAATTGACCTCGCTGTTGACCTGTTCGTCCTCAACGTCGAAACGGATCTTTTTAACTTCAAGTCCCGTATAGTTCTTAACGTCAAGTTCAGGTTTAACCTCGTATCTGATCTTAAAGGCCAGTTTGGAATCCTTTTCGAAGTTCAGGTCGACCATTTTAGGAGCACTGATAGGGTTAAGCTTTTGGTCTTCAACAATGTCCCAGAATACTCTGTTCGCAATTTTTTCGCTCGCCTGGTATTCTATAGCATCGCCATACATCCTCTTAACCATTGCCATTGGGGCCTTGCCTTTTCTGAATCCGGGCAGTTCAATCTTCTTTCTTTCTTCCTGATAAGCTTTTTCCAGGTCAGGCTGGATTTCATCATAATTCAAGACTACTTCCAGCTCATGTTCACTTTCTGAAACAACATTGATTTTGGTTTCCAATTTATCCTCTCTAGGGCTAATTTTCTAGTAAAAATAATTAGTGCGAGAACGGGGACTCGAACCCCGACACCGGTTAGGTACTAGATCCTAAGTCTAGCGCGTCTACCAAATTCCGCCATTCTCGCAGTAAAAGAATGGTTTTCATTCCAAGCCGGTATTTAACCAAAATATAAGATGGCGGCCAAAAATGAAAGACCAAAATATACGAAGATTTTGAAGAAAAAACACAATAAATTGTCTCGAATATTAAAACAGTTATTTTAAGCTGTTTTCACGCGGGAAAATTTCCCGCGATTTATTTACACTTTGTTTTGCCAAATGATGAATTTTAGCATATATTATGGTAAAATTTCGGAGTCGTCAGGTGAAAGTGCTCTCATATATGGTTGAGGCTCACATTTTCAGGGAAGTGGACAACAAACTGGAATTTTTGATGTTGAAACGCTCTGAGATGGAGATATTTCCAGGTTTATGGCAGATGGTAACCGGGTCAATTGACCAGGGGGAAAAGGCCTTTGAAACTGCATTCAGGGAGATAAAGGAAGAAACGGGAATTATTCCTGAAAAGTTATGGCTGGTGCCCTATATTAACTCATTTTACTCATGGAGGCGGAATCATATTTGCATGGTGCCGGTCTTCGTTGCAATGGTAAAAGAGGATACGCAGGTAAAGATAAGCCATGAGCACTCCGAATACCAGTGGGTTAGCAAGGAAAAAGCACTGGAGCTTTTAGCCTGGCCCGGGCAGAAGACTTCTGTTGAGATTATATGTGAGTATTTTACAAAAGACCACAGCTTTCTCTATTTTGAAGAAATCAGCCTTAAAAAGTACAGGGATAGGAATTTTCAGCCTTTGGGCAAAGCTTCTCAGTCTGGTCTTAAATAATCAACAGGATACTTTTTCAGTACTGCCTTTTTACATTCCGGGGTATAAAACAAGTCAGCATGGACATTAAAAAGAACTGTTATTTTTTGTTTCATTTAATCGTATAATAGCTTAGTTTTGCACAATATCAAATATTAATACAGGGAGTAGGTAAGTGGGTTTATTAATAGTCGGATCTATTGCACTCGATACAGTTGCAACGCCTTTTGACAGGATTGATGACGCCCTGGGCGGTTCAGCTGTTTACGTTTCATTAGCGGCCAGCTACTTTAGCGGGCCCGTTTATATGGTTGGTGTTGTAGGAGAAGATTTTGACAAGGAGCACATAAAGCTGCTTGAGGACCACAATATCGATCTGGAAGGATTGAAAGTTGTAAGCGGTGGAAAAACGTTCCGCTGGTCCGGTAAATATCATTACGACCTGAACGTGCGCGATACGCTTTTAACCGAGCTGAATGTTTTTGCTACTTTTGACCCCGAAATTCCTGATAAATACAGAAAGTCTAGGTTCGTTTTGCTTGGCAACATAGATCCTGAACTTCAGCTAAAGGTTTTAGACCAGATGGAGAAGCCCGGTTTTGTCATCTGCGATACGATGAACTTCTGGATCGAAGGGAAGAAGGCGGAACTTCTGAAGGTATTAAAAAGAGTTGACGTACTTATTATAAACGATTCCGAGGCCAGGCTTCTTGCTCAGGAGCCGAATCTGATAAAGGCAGCCCGCATGATCAGAGCCATGGGACCGAAGTACCTGATCATTAAAAAAGGGGAGCACGGAGCCCTTCTTTTTTCGGAAAACACCGTATTTTCAGCTCCTGCCTATCCGCTGGAAAATATTTATGACCCGACAGGTGCAGGTGACTCCTTTGCCGGAGGCTTTGTAGGATATCTGCATAAGACACAGGATATTGGAATTGAAAACCTGAAGCGCGCGGTTGTCTTCGGTAGCGCAATGGCATCCTTCTGCGTCGAAAAATTCTCTACAAAGGGGCTTGAAAACCTGACATACCTTCAGGTTCACGACAGGTTCAGAGAATTCCTTAAACTTTCAAGAGTAGATGACGACGACTAAAATAACTAAAACGGACTTCCGGGCTATTGAATTTTCAGATGACAGCCTAATCTTTTTAGACCAGACAAAGCTTCCACTTACTGAAGAGTACGTAAAGACTGACGACTACGAAAGAATAGCTCAGGCAATTGAGCGCCTTGAAGTAAGAGGCGCTCCGGCTATCGGTGTTGCCGCGGCCTACGCGCTGGCTTTAAGTCTAAAAGGGAAGACTGAAAACCTCGGGGAGACCTTTGAAGTGGCAAGAAAAAGACTTGCCTCAACAAGGCCCACCGCGGTAAACCTCTTCTGGGCGTTAAATGAAGTGAGCGGGGCCTTTGAGTCTTTGAAAAATGAGCAGGATGTTTATCCCTGCCTTATAAAGAAAGCACGTGAGATCCATGAGGAGGACATTGAAAAGTGTGAGGCTATTGCAAGAAACGGGCTTGAGGTTTTCAGATTCCCCTCAGTAGTTTTAACTCACTGTAACGCAGGTGCCCTGGCAACCGGGGGCGGCGGTACTGCTGTAAATGTTATCAAGGCAGGTTTTGATAATGGTCTTGTGAAATTTGTCTATTCCGATGAAACAAGGCCTTTGTTTCAGGGCTCGAGGCTTACAGCATTTGAGCTCTCGAAGTACAATATCCCATTTGCAATGAACACCGATTCAACAGCTGCATTTTTAATGCAACAGAAGAAAATCGATCTGGTTATTGTAGGCGCCGACAGGATTGCTCTTAACGGGGACACAGCCAACAAAATAGGGACATATAATTTGGCTGTTCTTTGTTCTTATCATAATATACCTTTTTATATAGCTGCTCCTGAGACCACGATAGACCGTAAGTGTCCCGATGGAGGCTCAATAAAGATCGAACTCAGAGGAAAGGGTGAACTGACCTGTTTTAAGGATGCCCGCGTCACTTCAGATGAATATGATGTTTACTCCCCGGCATTTGACGTTACACCCTCAGGGCTGATTTCGGGTATAATTACTGATAAAAAGCTTTATAAACCTCCTTACAATTTTAATGTCTGAAATAATAAAAACTGAAGCGGTAGTTCTCAGCAAGATGAACTACCGCGAAAGTAGTACAATTGCCACTTTTTACACGAAGGACCTGGGCAAGATTTCAGGTATCATCAAGGGTGCACGGCAGCCAAAGTCACCCGTAGGTCACAAGATAGATTCATTTAACCACCTTCAGATCGTTCTTTACAAAAAGGCCGGTCGTGAAATACACCTTGTAAGCCAGGCCGAACTCATCTCATATTACCCAAGGATAAAAGAAGACCTCTCAAAGCTTAAGTATGCCTCGGCAGCCCTCGAGCTGGTACTTGCCATGACAGTTGAAGAAGAGGCAAATGAGAGGCTTTTCCGCGGATTGGTTAGAATCCTAAACCTCTTTGAAACATCCAATAGAAGACCGGGAGTGCTGCTCATCAAGTTCATAGTTTTTCTCCTGAAAGAAAGCGGTTTTGAAATACAGTTCGAGCGCTGCTCCATATGCGGCAGGCCGATAGGATCAGGAGAGAAAAAGTATTATTTCAATTTTGAACGGGGAATGATATGTTCTTCATGCAGCCATGAAGTGGCCGGTTCCATGTCACTTTCACCGGAACTTTTTCAATTTATTACTGGTCTAAGTAACATCGGGGGCGAGGAGAAAATAGATGCCGGGGAAATCGACAAAACGTTGAATTTTCTTGAAAAATATTTAAAATACCACGTTCCTGAATTCAAGGGGATAAAATCTATTCACTTGTTTTAGACACAATATTTTTTGAATATAAAAGTATAGTATAAAACAGGAAAACCAGGAGGTTTTTAAATGAAGAACAGAAATCTATTCGGTACTGTTGCACTAGTTGTTATAGGGGTCATCTTTGGGGCAGTTCTGGTTTCAGGATTCGGCTGGGTAAGACCGGGTTTAGCTGACATAACAATTGGAGCGAAGAATCCGCCGATAACAGACATTGACGTTAACGCATTCAGCAAAGCATTCATAGAAGTTGCCGACAAGGTAACCCCTTCAATTGTAAAAATCACGGTAGTTTCAGAGACTAAAGAAAATCCGCACGAGGATCTTCCATTTTTCTTCCCGTTCAAGGATGATGTTCCGAGAAAAGAAATGGGCTCGGGAAGTGGAGTCATAATTTCTGATGACGGATATATACTTACAAACAATCACGTAGTTGAAAATGCCACAAAAGTTGACGTGACACTCAACGACAGGCGTGTCTTTGATGCGAAGGTAGTCGGAACAGACCCTCAGACAGATCTGGCAGTCGTAAAGATTGATGCCTCAGGGCTTCCATCGGCATACCTGGGTAATTCGGATAATGTAAAAGTTGGGCAGTGGGTAATGGCAATCGGGAACCCTCTTTCTCTGGCTTCCACGGTTACTGCCGGTATTATCAGTGCCAAGGGACGCAACATAGGCATTATTCGCGATAATTCAGGAGGCGGAATTGAGGACTTCCTGCAGACAGACGCGGTCATAAACCCGGGCAATAGCGGCGGGGCACTCGTAGATTTGTCTGGCGCTGTAATCGGAATAAACTCTGCCATTGCTACCTCAGGCATGTCAAACAGCTACATAGGCTACGGCTTTGCTATTCCGATTAATATGGCAAAGAACGTTTCAAAAGAGCTGATTGCTTCCGGGAAAGTTAACCGCGGCTACATCGGGGTCCAGATTACTCCGGTTGATCCCGACCTGGCCAAGGCAGTAGGCCTTGACAAGGCGCGCGGCATTATGGTACAGGCCCTCACCAAAGGTGGAGCTGCCGAGAAGGCGGATGTAAAAGAGCAGGATATCATCCTTAAAATTGACGGACGCGATGTAAATGAGCCGGGTGAGCTCCAGAGCTACGTTGCCTCCAAGAGCGCAGGCGACAAGGTTACTCTCACACTCTGGCGTGACGGCAAGCAGATCGAGCGCACTGTAACGCTGAAGTCGAGAGACACCAGCGGCAAGGTTGAACCCGCTTCTGAGGGAAATACTACCACTACTCCAAAGAAGGGACCTGCAAACAGCATGACCTTCGACAGTATAGGACTTACCGTAAGGGATATGACTAGTGATGAAAAGGAAGCCTATAAGACAAGTAATGGTGTTATGATACAGGACGTGAAGGATCTCAGCCGTGCATTTAATCAGAATCTTGGAAAAGGACTGGTTATTACGCAGGTGGACAAGAAGAACATAAATTCAGTAAGCGATTTTGAAAAGGCAATTAAGGACAAAAAAGGGCAGGCCGTGCTCATGAAGGTAATTGACGGCCAGGGTAATTCCCGCTATGTCGGCCTTTCAATTCCGTGAAAATAAATAAAAAAAAGACGATAAAGCGTCCCAAATATGGGACGCTTTTTTTATATTTAAGGGTCACAGAATAAAGGATTTTATAATGATCAGGTTTTTGACTTCGGGCGAATCACACGGTAAAGCCTTAACGACAATAGTTGAGGGCTTTCCCTCAAATCTTGAAATTGAAATTGAATACATAAACTACCACCTCAAGCGCCGCATGATGGGCTACGGGCGCGGCGGACGCATGAAGATTGAGACAGACGAGGCTGAAATCCTCTCAGGGGTAAGGTTTGGCAAAACTCTGGGAAGTCCTATTGCGCTTATAATAGAGAACAGGGACTGGAAGAACTGGACTGAGAAGATGTCCTCGGCCAGGACAGAAACTGAAACCGAAAGGATCAGTGTTCCCCGGCCGGGCCATGCTGACCTGGTTGGGACACAGAAATACCGCTTCAACGACATCCGGAATTCAATTGAGCGCTCGAGTGCAAGGGAGACCGCGGCGAGGGTTGCGGCCTGCTCTGTGGCAAGAAAGTTCCTCGAGGAATTCGGCATCAAGATCGGGAGCTTTGTTGAAAGCATCGGCGGCATTTTCCCGGAAAATAATTTCAAGGAAAAACTTTTCATGAACGATCTTCCAGAGGATTTCGATGGCTGGAATCTGTCGTTTCTGGCAG
The DNA here is from genome assembly GCA_050258415.1 of Acidobacteriota bacterium. Lineage (GTDB taxonomy): Bacteria > Bacteroidota > Ignavibacteria > Ignavibacteriales > SURF-24 > JAAXKN01. The sequence continues at coordinate 12,736 of JBLMYS010000355.1, forward strand.
ATAAAAGTGAGACGCGTGTTCTGGAGACTGAGCAGGAAGAAAAGATCAAGGCAAGGATACAGGATGCGAAGAAAAAAGGGGATACCTTAGGAGGGACTTTTCTGGTTGTCGCCACCGGGGTTCCTTCGGGCCTGGGGAGTTTTGTGCATTACGACAGGAAACTCAATGCCGAGCTCTCGCACTCCATAATGTCCATCAACGCAATTAAGGGTCTGGAAATCGGAGACGGGTTCAGGAGCGCAGAAGTCTTTGGTTCCGAATTTCACGACGAGATCACATATTCAAAAGATGAACTGGCCAGGAAAACGAACCGTGCCGGGGGAATTGAAGGCGGTGTCTCAACCGGGCTGCCAATAGTTGTAAGAGGTGCAATGAAGCCAATTGCAACACTGATGTCCCCGATAGGGACGGTGGATCTTGCCACCATGCAGGAGATTGAGGCCCGGCGTGAAAGAAGCGACTTTACGGCTGTACCGGCCTGTGCCATTATTGCGGAATCTATGATGGCATGGTCACTGGCAAAATATTTTCTGGAGAAATTCGGCGGGGATTCAATTGAAGAGACAAAAGAAAACTATATGAACTTCAAAAGCCGGAATGCGGGCATGACGAAGAAAGATTTTTCAAAATAGGAAAGTGTATTTATTATGCTTAAGACAGACCACTTCATTTTTAATGCTTTTGCAGAGAACACGTATATAGTTTCGGACGATGTTTCAAAAGAATGTATAATTGTTGACCCCGGCTGCAGCAGCTCTTTTGAAAAAGAAGAGCTTGTGGACTTTCTTGAAACCGGAGGCCTCAGGTTAAAGGCATTTATGAACACACACTGCCACATAGACCATATATTGGGTAACCGCTTCTTAAAGGATACTTTTAAGGTACCATTTCTGGCGCCCGAAGAGGACCTGTTTATGCTGGAGCTAATGCTTAAGGAGGCGAGGAAATTCGGTTTTGAGATGGAACCCTCCCCCTGGCCGGATATACTTATAAAAGAAGACCTCTATTTTGACCTTGGAGGCCGTGAGGTAAAGTTTCTCTTTACTCCCGGTCATTCACCGGGAGGCTACTGCCTCTACTTTAAGGATGACAACTTCTGCATTACAGGCGACGTTCTTTTCCACGAGGGGATAGGACGGACGGACCTCTGGGGGGGCAATTACGACAGCCTGATAGATTCAATTGAAACAAAACTCTTCATGCTGCCTGAGGACACCATAATTTATCCGGGGCACGGGGATAAAAGCACAATAGGGCATGAGAAGACAAATAATCCTTTTTTAACGTAAATTTATTTGACATAAAAACCCTGATTCGATATATTCCGACAAAGGATATGAAGAATTCACAAAACTGGCCGGGGACTTAATGAGTGAGTACTTTAGAGAAAAAAGAAGCCTCAGGAAATATGCTTTTTTTACAGCATACGTCTTGCTTTACATTATTTTTTTTGAGTTCATAGTCCCCTCCGGCTGGGTTCTTCCCAAGCCCTCATTGGTCCTCGAAGCAATCCCGTCTTTGCAGGTCCATTACGGGCTCTTGATAAATGTTCTTTATACGGTTTCCGGGATTTACCTTTCGATGGTGCTTTCCTATGGGGTAGTCTGGCTTCTGAGGGTTCAGCTAATAGGAGCCTTTTTAAGATGGAAAGATTTCCCCGACTCCATAAGGCTGTTTAAGTACTTTACGGCCATTTCATTTTTAACAATTTATGTTTACTGGTTCCCGGTTTCAAACCTCTCGGAGATCCTACTGACGTTTTTAATATCTTTAATATATCTTCTTAATAATCTCTCCTCTGGGGTTCACACGGTAAACCGTGCCTATATAGAGCCATTCCTCCCCTTAAAAAAAGAAGACTCCTTCCTTTATAAAAATATTTACTGGAAAAGCCTTAAGCCGGCTTTATTCAATTCACTTGAAAGGCTTAACATCTATCTTTGGACTGTTGTAACATTATTCGAGTTTGTAAAAGGCTACATGGGTATAGGCAACATTTACCGCCTGGCCCTTTCATTTATGGATCTCTCCGGCCTTTGGGCAGTTTCAATAATCCTGGCAGTAATAGTCGCCTTGGGCGGCCTGGTAATCAAACTCTTAAAAAGAAAAGTTATAACCTGGGAGACATAATTGACAGAGGACAACTTAGTACTAAAGGCAGAAAAAATATCCAAAACTTTCATTAACCCGGCCGGTGCCTCTTTAAGTATACTCGAGGAGGTAAGCCTGGATGTAAGAAAAGGGGAGCTCGCAACCATACTCGGATCCTCCTCAACAGGCAAAAGCACTCTTTTAAGGATTCTTGCCGGGGTGGAAAGTCCTGATGCGGGAACGGTAAGATTTGTGCAGCAGGCAGATTCCGGGGCAAACCTGGCGCTAATACCGACTGAGGCCTCTTCGCTTCCATGGCTAAGCGTCAGGGATAACGTAAGACTTGGGATAACGGAAAGTATAGCTGAAGAAGAAGCAATAAGTAAAATTAATCGGGCAATAAACATCGTTGGGCTGGATGGATATGAAAGCCATTTCCCGGCAAACAAAAGTGTAGGCTTCAGGTTCAGGATTTCCATAGCCCGCGCTCTTGTAATGGATCCAAAGGTAATTTTAATTGATGATGCCTTAAGGGATCTTAGGGCCGGGAGGAAAATTACCTATTACGGGCTTCTAAGAGAGATTTTAAGCCGCGAAGGGATAAGCATTCTCTACGTTACAAACGACATTACTGAAGCCATGCTTCTCTCAGACAGGATCTTTCTTCTTGGAAGCAAGCCCGGGCGTATTGTGAAGGAGTTCAATATTGAGAAAACAGGGCTTCCTGCGGCTGCCGATCTAAGGAAAGAGGACAACAACAGAATAAGGCAGGAAATTGAATCGATTTTTTATGCGGAACGGCGTTAGTCTTTTTATCCGATAATTTGAGTTTTAGGGCAAAAAAACGGTATTATATTAATTAACCATATTAATTTACGATAATCCGGAAGAGTGCAATGAACGGTAAAATTGAAAAGCTGAAAGAGTTAAAGGCCCAGGCCCTCTTAGGGGGAGGGCAGGATAAGATTCAAACGCAGCACGATAAAGGCAAGCTGACCGCCAGGGAAAGGATAGAACTCCTGGTCGATGAAGGGAGTTTTGAGGAGGTTGACATGTTTGTCAAACACCGTTCAAAGGATTTCGGTATTGATAAACAGCAGTATCCGGGTGATGGTGTTGTTACGGGATTTGCCAAAATCGAAGGGCGCCCGGTTGCTCTCTTCAGCCAGGATTTCACGGTTTTCGGCGGTAGTCTTTCTGAGGCTCATGCTGAAAAGATCTGTAAAATAATGGATCTGGCCTTAAAAGTTGGCATACCGGTCATCGGTCTTAATGATTCAGGCGGGGCAAGGATTCAGGAAGGGGTTGTTAGTCTTGGGGGCTATGCCGAAATATTCTTAAAAAATACGCTTTCTTCGGGAGTAATACCGCAGATTTCAGCTATTTTAGGCCCATGCGCAGGTGGTGCGGTTTATTCACCTGCAATTACAGATTTTATTTTCATGGTCAAGCATACAAGCCACATGTTTGTAACGGGACCGAGTGTCGTAAAGACTGTAACGCACGAGGAGGTTAGCTTCGAGGATCTCGGGGGAGCAGAGACGCATGCGGCAAAAAGCGGGGTTGCTCATTTTGCCATGGAAAATGAGGTGGAAATATTTGAGGGTATAAGAAAGCTGATGAGCTTTTTACCTTTAAATTACAGGGATACTTCGCCTGAGATAGAGTTTGATTTCAAGTCCGAGCTCTTAATACCGAAGCTCAATGAAATTGTGCCTGATAATCCAAATAAACCCTACGACATGAAGGAAATAATAAATCTTCTTGTAGACAATCAGGATTTTTTTGAAGTCCACAGAAACTTTGCCGAAAATCTGATTGTAGGTTTTGGCAGAATTGGCGGTATGGCCGTAGGTATTGTAGCAAATCAGCCAAGATTTCTTGCTGGTGTCTTAGATATATCGGCTTCAATAAAGGGAGCAAGGTTTGTAAGGTTCTGTGATGCATTTAACATCCCATTATTGGTTTTGGAAGACGTGCCCGGTTTTCTCCCCGGGACAGAGCAGGAATGGAACGGGATAATAAAGCATGGGGCGAAGCTGCTCTTTGCCTTCTGCGAGGCCACAGTGCCAAAAGTTACGGTTATCACAAGGAAAGCCTACGGCGGGGCATATGATGTAATGAATTCCAAGCACGTCAGGGGCGATTTTAATTTTGCGTGGCCCTCGGCTGAGATTGCGGTTATGGGCCCAAAAGGTGCTGTTGAAATTATATTTAAGAAAGATATTTCGGAGTCGGAAGACCCGGCTGAAAAAGCGGCTCAGAAACTGGAAGAATACATTGAGAAATTTGCAAATCCTTATGTGGCAGCTGAAAGAGGATATGTTGATGATGTAATAATTCCGGCCGAGACAAAGATAAAGCTTATAAATGCGTTTCAGTTGTTAAAGACTAAAGTCGATGCAAACCCAAAGAAGAAGCATTCAAACATACCGTTGTAAAAAAGATGTTTGAATTTAAAAGATTTTTTTTAACTTAAAAAAGGGGGAGCATTGGCAATATTTAGCTTGACAATAAAAGTGTTTGAATTTAAATTGGTTCCCAAATTCACTAGATAAGGAGTACGAATGAAAAAAGTTGTCCTATTTTTATTTTTGATAAGTGTGTCCTTTTTTGCCTCATCTTGCAGCTTGTCAAAAGTAGGTAGTGACGATAAACCTTCAACAACCAACACTAAGATCAAGGTTAAACCAACTGTAATTGTAAGTGAATTATTAGAAGAAGCCAGGCAGAACTACGTCAGCGCTCTGGCAAAGCAGGAGATCAACAGTACTACTGAGGCTATAAATTATTATGAAGCAGCCCTTCGCATTCTTAATAATTTAAGCTATTATCCTGAGATCGACGATAATGAAGCTTACACACAGCTGGAAAAATCAATAACCGACGATTATCAGAAGTTCGTTGACGGTTTATCGGAATTACCTGAAGGTGTCTCTTTTGCGGCTTTGGAAGAATGGATGAAGAAGAGCATGCCCGAAATCAAAGTTAAAGAAGAGGCTGTACAAAAGCCGAATCAGGTTGTCATTGTTGCCGACTTCCCTCTGGAAGTCAACAGCTATGTTGACCAGTACATTGAGATCTTTCAGGGCAAGTGGCGCAAGTACATGGAACTCTGGCTTTCACGTTCAGGGAAGTACTTCCCAATGATGGCCAAGATTTTTGCAGAAGAAAAAGTGCCTACTCAGCTCATTTTCCTTAGTATGGTCGAAAGCGGTGTTAACCCGGTTGCAAAATCCAGGGCAAAAGCCGTTGGCCTCTGGCAGTTCATGGCCTCGACGGGCAGGTTATATGGTCTTAATTCGGATATATATTTCGATGAAAGGAGAAATCCGGAGAAAGCCACCCGTGCGGCCGCAAAATACTTAAGAAATCTCTATAACATGTTCGGTGACTGGTATCTCGCGCTTGCCTCTTATAACTGGGGCGAAGGTAATATTAAAAGAATTGTCACCAGGACGGGTAAGCATTCTTTCTGGGAGATCAGGGATTATATGCCGCGCGAGACAAAAGACTATGTGCCGCAGTTTATTGCCGTATCTCTCATTTCAAGCAACCCTGCCAAGTACGGCTTTAACAACGTTATGTTTGAAAAGCCTCTGGATTATGATACATACAAAGTTACCGAAGGCATAGACTTAAAGGTTCTGGCAAAATGTGCCAATACGACCTTAGAAGAGCTGCAGGACTTAAATCCTGAACTCACTCAGCGCTCTACTCCTCCGGATTTCCCGGGAGGCTATCAGCTCAGGATACCTAAGGGCAGAACGGATATGTTTGCCGCCAACTTCAAGAATATTCCTGAGGATGCAAAGGTACAGTTTACCCTTCACTACGTGAAAAAAGGGGAGACTGTCAGCAAAGTTGCTAAGAAGTATGGAATTGCTGCTTCTGAACTTGCAAAAATTAATAATATTTCAACAAGGACCAAGCTTCCTAAAGGTGTAGCCTTAAAGATACCTGTTGCAGGATTTAACGAGACGGATTTTGTAGTTAATACCGACACGGCTCCTGCTATAGATAAAGAAAAGAGCCTTGCCGCTCCGTATACTGTTCAGAGCCAGAAGGTCAGGAACCAGGAAAACACACAGCTGGCAGTCAAATCCAGCCAACCTGAAACTCAGGTCGCGGCTAATACACAGACTGCTCCAGACAGCCAGAATGTAGCTGACAATCAACTCCTGGCAGACAACAGCCAGTCTCAGGATGAGGAGCAGAGTGCAGAGGAGGACCAGACTTCTGATAACGAAACCGAAGAGCAGTCCAACGTTGTAATACGTCCTCAGGGCAAAGCCCTCGTTCAGTACAGTGTTAAAAAGAGCGATAATCTTACGGAAATTGCGGATCTGTTCAATGTGAGAGTTTCCGATTTAAGAAACTGGAACAACATCTCCTATACAGAAGCAATTCATGTAGGACAGGCGCTGAACATTTATGTCCCTGAAGAAAAAAAGGATTACTACGCAAGTCTGGATAACCAGACTCAGGTGGAGAAAAGATCCTTAAAGAATACGCAGCTTAAGAATAATGCTAAGTGGGTAAGCCACAAGGTAAGACGCGGTGAAACGCTAGCTTCAATTTCTTCAAGGTATAATGTAACCATTTCGCAGATAAAACAGTGGAACAGCCTTCATAAAAACAGAATCAACGGCGGCACAAGGCTTAAAATCCTTGCCGAGAGCAACAGCCCTTATCTTTCACCTAATCAGAAGAGCAACTACAAAAGAAGCGGCCTGACAAGGTATAAGGTAAGACGCGGTGATACGATTGGAGAAATTGCCGACAGGTTCGGAGTGACTGTAAAACAGCTTCAGAAGTGGAACAAGCTTTCATCGAAAAAGCTGACTGCAGGAAAGAGCATTAAGATCTTGGGCAATGAGACCACAACTGCCTTAGGTGACAACACGAGCAAGGCTTCAGC
>JBLMYS010000356.1:0-32666 GCA_050258415.1 Acidobacteriota bacterium
AAGCTCTATCTTAGCATCCTTCGAGGTATCGGCCTCCGGGATATCCAGAAACGTTTTAACTTCATCTATGGAGATGATAGGCATTTACTTAATTCTCCTTCGGAGTAAGCAGCTCTATAAGCTCTGTCTTTGTCAGAGTGTCGGCATTTTCATGCCCGGCCGCCTTGGCCAGATCCTTAAGTTCAGCGACTTTCATTTTAGAATAGTCCGGAACTGTCTTAAGGGTAATATCTACCGGTGCGCCGATTGTCCATGAACCTTCAGCGCCTTTGCATCTTCCGATGTGAAGTGGGTAAACAGAATCAGAAAACTCTTTATTGCATTTATCGCATAGCATTTATTTGCGTCCTTATAAAATCAGGGGGAGAAGGCCTCCCCCTTAAAAGGTTAGAAAATACTACCCGAGAACTCTTGTAGCCAGTTCCGGATAAACCGCTTTGATACCGTAAAGGGTATCGATTGAAAGGATCTCCTCTTTCTTGTTGATGTCGTAACCGGCAACAACACGGAGGGAAATGCCCTCAAAGTTGACTGTGTAAGCCTGTGCGGCGCCCATGGGGGCCTCAAGAGGACGTGAGACGAATGCGCAGGCATTCTTTACGAATGCAAGGTTGGCCTTGTGGCCGCCAGCTGTCTTGTCAGGGAATGTCACGACGTCATCGACGGCGTGCTCTGCCTGGACCTTGGAAACGGTTTTAACAGAGATATCGCCTGCAGCTGCATCGGCATCCTCAGCTACAGCGTAGTAGTATTTTACACCGCCTGTAGTAATGTAGAAAACATCACCGGCCAGAAGTGTTTCTGTTCCTGCACCACCTTTGAGAATAAGGGTATTTGAAGCCTTAACGGCTTTTGTCTTAACCTTCGGGGCTGCAACGGCCGTGAAGGTGCCGGCAGTATGGGTCTGGACATTCTGTGTCATGTAGTTGTCCATGCCCTGAATTCTGCCTATTGAGCCTTCCCTCAATGCCTGTGTTGAGCCTGATTTCTCGGCATTGACAATGGCATCAAGGATAGAGAACTTGGAATGTGCTGTAGGATCCCAGACGCCGACTCTGTTTGAAAGAGGCACTTTATTGTTTGTAAGCATTAAAGCTGCGGCGGCAAAGTCATCAAGCTTTGAAGGAGTTGTTCCGCTGGTGCCGACAAAGAAAGGCACATCCTTGTAGAATTCCTTATAAAGATCAGCATCAATTTTCTGTGCAATGGCTTCCATGGCCGGATCGAGCACCTGCTGATTGAAGTCATCTATGTTGAGCGCTCTTTCTTTGCTTCCCCAGGAGACTGAAACGTCTGCCAGGTGGCTCAAAGTAACGTTTACGGAATCCTCACCGATTGACTGAAGGTTAATTGTACCACCGAACTCATCAGCCACATAAACAGGCGGTTTCTTAACCCTAATGGTGTCCCCCTGTTTCTGGAAGGTGTTTGAATAATCGGTATAAACAAGGCCTCTCATTACGAGGAAGTTCCTCAGGCGGATTAAAGCCTCACGCGCGATTAATTGCGTAGTAAGAAATGTGTTGGCCAGGATAAAACCATTCTTTGTAGCTTCAGAATGGATAAGAGAAGCTGTAATGAACAGCAGCGCAAAACCAAAGAGCGCCGCAAAGACCGGGTGTTTTGAAAAATAATTTTTCATGGTTCCTTTTACCTTATTTTTTTGATTGTTCCTGAACTCTTGATTTGATGTACTCATCATCTGACATCTTGCTTGGATCCTGCGGGGGATTGCCTCCTCCACCTGGGGTTCCTCTGCCATTTTCCTTGAACTTGGATTCGACTGCAGTAGTAATTGCGCTGTTGTATTCTGTTTCCAGCAGCTCAAGATTCTTTAATGTCGTTTCCTCATCATCCCCCAGAAATCTTTCAATAAGCTTTAAGGGAAGCTTTTTATCTGTAGCCACAGAAAGAGCTTTGTTTAAGAGCTTCTCCCTTTTGTAATCAGCGGCTAACCTGTCCTGGCTCTCCTTCAGCTGGCGTAGCTGTTTCTGCTCTTCAGTCTCGGCGGGGAATTTCTTCTTGATTTCTTCCTCAAGAAGGCTTGGCATTGTCTTTTCCTTAAAAGTGTTTATCCCCTTTGTAACTGCAGCATCAGTAAGACTCTGCAAGTGCTTCTTGCCAGCCTCGTCTTTTTCCAGAAAGTCCTTAACACTGTCGATGTCGACCGTTTTTAGTCCCTCAAGGAAAGCCATTTCCTCTGCAGTTAATGCCGTACCGCTTTTCAGCTTCGCTAAGATTGCCTTAAGATCCATCTTTTTACTCCTGACCTCACAGTTCAAAAAGCCCTGAGAGTTCCTTTTATGATTAAATGAATGAGTGAATTTACATTGGGTAAGCTAAAGGAGTATGGAAAGATTGTCATCCTGAAAATCTTTAGGATGACAATCTTTTTTTTGAAATCAGGAGGCTTCTCTGCCCTTTTTCCACTCTGCATAGGACTTGTTGGGCACGAAATCTTTTGAAATGTTGTCTTTTCTGGCCGATGGCTCCATTCCGACTATTTCAAGCCTAGTTGTGCAGCGGCAGTTAATGTCCTCCTCTGCAATTCCGGAGAGCCCGGGGCCCATGGTCTCAATTCCACTGGGAAGGACAAACATATCGTTTTCGTTTGCCTCCTGCCCGTCCATCTCAGCGTGACTGTCGCGCGTCTTGTTATCCAGTGTGGCCACCCATACACGCTTAGTGGTAAATCCGAGGTCTTCAGCTGCAGATTCACCCTCTTCGTAGCCCATAATGCGGCCGAGATTATGAACCCTATGGCTTTCGGTCCTTACTATTCGGAAGGTTTTATTTGCGTGCTTTGTCGTAAGCTCGGTTACTTTCCCGGCAGTCTTTGCGTAGCCTTGCCCGGTGATGAGTCCGCGCCTTACCTCCTGGCTGATCCTGTTGGCATAGTTCTCAGCGTTAGCTTTAAGGGCATCAGGCCATTTAATCTTATCCATGGGATTCAGGACAGCTGCCTGTATAGTCTTAGGATTGATAATCCCGAAGCCCAGGTCGGCCTTAATTCCCATCTCCAAGGCGTAGCCCGTGTACATAAAGCTTTCGGAGTAAAAGCTTTCAATGCTGGTAGTGATTGCTTTAATATTGTCCTTTGTAAGGGCTTCAATTTCACCTGCAATCTGCCTGTCAAGATTTATGAGCCTGCTTTTCTGCTGCATGGTCTGCATATCAACATCATCGCCGTATTTCTCATAAATCCATGCAATTTTAAGCTGAATCTCCTTCCTTGCCTCGTTAAGATCGGAAAGAAGAGTATTGCAAAACTGAGCAAGCAGCTTCTCCATATTCGTGTCAGACTTGGAGAGCGTTTTGGCAATAAATTCATTTAAGGCTTTATTTACCATAAGACAATATCTCCCTGCCGGTTGCCTTTGAATATAAATCCTTAAAATCCTGATATGGGACTTTGATGTTAAACGAGATATAAGAAAGCCTTATACAAGTCTCTGAAGGATTCTCTCCGGCGTTAAACTGCACTATTTCGTTTAAGTCTATTACTCCCATGGCCACTTCACTTTCAAATTGCGTGTTGGTGGTGTCGATTCCTACCGTTTCATAAAGCTTCTCATCTTCACTTTGGAAGCAAAAAGGAAGCTCGCAGAGTATCTTATCAGCCATTGGCTCCATCTCCTGAATTTTTAGATTTAGGAGGAACAGTTTCCCAGTTTATGTTAGGGTTTGCGGCTTCCTCATCCTGCATCTGCTGCAGTTCAGCCTCAGGATCCGGAACAAAGGGAAGAAGGCTGAGTCTTGTCTTTTCGCTGACGTTGCCCTTAAGCTTTCCAGTAACAGTAGCCGAGTAATCGAGGTCAACCGGAAGGTTACGGGTATACTGCAGCTCTATATCCTCATAGTTGAGCTTTATCTGCTTTTTGTCCCAGGCTGAGCAGATAATCTTAAACATGGTTCTGGTGGCCTTGGTGAACTTCCTTTCCTTGGTCTTGGCTTTTGTCTCAAGGCCCACGAGCTTCCACTTTCTGGACTCACCTGTCTGAGCTGCACCGCTGAAGTTCTCATCGTTCATATCTACAGACTTACTGAACTTATATATGTTCTCGTTCAGTGTCTTTTTATGGTTTTCAAGGAAATCAGCGTTGATATCTTTGGTAAGGAACGTTGCTTTGCTATTCTCAGGCAAACTGAAAGCTCCGCTTCTCCTCGCTGTCTGTACGGTTTCTTTGTCTACTGTAGCATTCTCAAAGACCATGTAAGCCAGGCGGAACTCCTCGGCCTCATTCTGTATGTCAGACAAGAGCCTGTCCATGGCGTCTATATCTTCCTGCACCTTTTCAAAGTCACTCTTCATAATGTTGTTATTGGGGTAAATTACGAGAGGAACATAATCGAACAGGTGGGGCTTTGGTTCCGGCTGTGTGGAGTCCGGAGTAAAATCGCCCTTATCGTCAGTAATGAAGAAGGAAACGTTCTGATTGTCGTACCATTCGACCTTGGTCCTTTTAACCGACTTCCCATTCTCGATAAGGTCAATGTCATAGTAAATAAATCCGAACTGTACCTCATCGAGCGTGGGATCCATAATAAAAGCGCACTCCCAGGGCTTTATATTCATTACCCTTTCTTTCCCATCCTTGTCGATGTAGCACAAACGAGCCCCAAAGCTGCAGGCGGACATAAATTCGCCGGTCGTGCTGTCCAGCTCCTCAATGTCGTTACGTGTAAGGAAGGATTTAAGGGCCTCTTTTGCCTTGGCGAGCTCCCCTTCGGAGTAATTCTCCTCGTTTATGCTGTAGGCTATTGGAACGCCCCAGAGATAGCCCACGACCTGGTCGACGATATCGCCCGGGTAATCCTGAGGCAGCTTATTATTAACCTTAGTGGTGTCCTCAAAGGTTCTGCTCTTAATTAAAGCATCGCCTTTGTAGGTGTTATAAAGGGCACTGACCCTTTTCTTTGTTTCCAGATTATCCTGAATGATATCCTTAATGATCTTGGAATTCAGTTTATTCTGGTATGAATTGAGCAATTGAACTATCTGCTGACTTGTCATTTTTGACCCCTATATTAATATAAACTTGGTGCTGCCGACACCTTATTTGGTTTTATGAACTTCTCAAGAGCGTAACGCATAGGATCCATGAGGTGGTTGTATTCATCAATAGGAACATTCAGAATTTTACCGTCCTTTGTTTCCCATGCATAGTTATTCAGCTCAAGGATCGCATTAACACACCTCGGATGAACGATTATCTTGAACTGTTTAATGAACTGGATGCCGTTAATGATTGAATCCTTACCCTTTCTGGCCGCGCGGATCCTCGGAACGCCATACTTTTTAATTTCATCTATGCTTTTAGGCTCGGCGCTGTCCGCAATAATCTCTTCTTTGCCGTAGCCCTTATATTTAATCATGTCCGCCAGCTCATCGTTAAGCATTCCATTCTGGTAATGCTCGTCAAAAACAAAGATTTCCTTTTCCTTCATATCCACCAGAAGGCAGATGAGGCCCGAAGGATCTGCCGTATAACCGAAGTCAAGGCCGAAGGCTGACTGAATTCCGGGCCTTGCTTTGACGAGCTCGTGGTGGTCAAATTCCATTTCCTCCCAGTTGTCAAATATGAGCCCTTCAGATATACCCCATTCGCCCAGGCCTTCAACCCTGAAGCGCCTCGGATTTTTCTCCTTCATCTCCTCAAAAAGCTGCCTGTCATCATCGCCCAGGAACTCATTTATCATGTAATTGGTGGTAAGGGCGAAAACATTCTGTTGTTTTGTATCAAAGAACCTCTTCTTCAGCCAGTGACGTTCATTCCACGGGTTGAAGGTGCCGGTTATCTGCTTAAACAGTGGGGCCGGAACTTCACCGCGGATGGAAAGATCGACCTTGTTGAAGTCCTCTTCGCTTTTAATCTGGTAGAACTCCTCGAACCATACCCAGCACAAATAACCATGCTCGACCGTGATGGAAGTAATGGACATCGGGTCATCCATGCCGCGGAAGAGAATCTTCTGCCCCGTCGGTATATAAATAATTTCCAAGGGACTGAGCTTGCAGTTCCACAAATGGGCCACTCCAAGGCGGTTTATTGCCCACTTCAGCTGCGCGTACGTGCTGTCCTTATGGTCCTTAAATACCTTTCGTACGACAAGAGTGTTGGCCATGTCGTATTTCATCATATTGTAGATTACCCAGAGCGCCGTGGTGGTGGATTTCTTGCTCCCGCGGCTCCCTTTAACTACCCTGTAGCGGACTTTTGTTTTCCAAAAGTCCCTGTAGCCGCCACCGATAACTTCTTTAAGTCTGACAACTTTCTCATTCATCCAGATCGTCTACAAATTTTATCTTTTCTGTGACTTCGCCGGAGTGCTTTACCGTGTTTATGAGCATCTTCTTGATCTGGGCCAGCAGCTTAAGAGCCGGAAGCCTCGGCTCGAGCTTAAAATCAAAACCGTCTTTGGGAGAGAATGTTACAGACTGGACCACTTTGCCGTTCAGGTCGGTTGAGTTGAACAGGTCTATTTCTGGCCCCTGCAGATATATATCTCCGGAGGCTCCTTCTTTCTCCACAACTCTTCCTTTCCACCTTAAAAAGTCGTTCATGTCAGAGAATGCGATATCCCTCAGGGCAAGGATTATATCTTTCCTGCTTACAAGGAGCTCTTCATCAGCCTGTTCAAGTATTTCCTGCCAGTACTCCTGCACCCGGGCGGTATTAAAGAGTCTGAGCCCGTTCCGGCTTGCGTTTTTGGATGAGGATTTATAACCGGCAGCTGTGTACGCCTTTCCATAATTGCCCAGCTTCAGGTAGAGGTTGCAGAACTTCTTCTCCTGGGCGGTAATCTTGGTTCTTGCTTTCTTTTTAAGTGGTGGCATCTACGTCCTCCATTTCATAAGCATTAAAACTCTTACGCTTTCCGTAAAGGATGCTTTGAATGTTCTTTTCAGATGTATTATAGTTATCTGCAAGAATTTCCCTTGCATCCTTCCCCTTGATTCCTTCAGCTCTCAGCTTCCGGTATTCAACGCGGATTTCCTCGTGCATCAGGACAGTTGCAGGGATATACTTGTGCGCAACAAGGACTTTCATAAGATCGAGTACAAATTCGCTGTTCATTTTAATGCTTATTTTCTTGTTGAATAATAAAACTTATGTGGATTAAATAAATCCTGAAAATCTTTAGGATTTTGAGAAAACAAGGACTTCCTGCCCTCCAAAGCTTGACTTTAGGAAGAGCAGGAATTAATTTTACGGTGTGATATGATTTAGTTGGATTTTTAAGGCTGTCTGGCAGGACAGCCTTTTTTATTATCAAAGCAGCTCTTCATCTCCCTTGAATACAAAGTCCCAGATCCCCTGATGCCCCGAAACTTTTATAGGATTTTTCAGTTTTTTAATCTCCTTCAGGAAAAGGCCATGTCTTACCATGCTTCCGCACTCGATCATGGCGCTACGGGCGTGCATGGAGCTTAAACGGCCTGATTCCCAGACAAGGGCGGTTCCAAGGATAGCGCCTAATTCATAGAGTCCTTCTCCCTCGTAGTTTCTATGGATTAACCACTGGTCGAATTCCATATATCGCTTTGCAGCTTCAAGAGCAGACGGATCATATTGTTTTGCCGCGTGGATAGCGATCCTTTGTCCCTTCAGGCAGGCGAATTTGTTGTGCGTCCTGGTCTCGATGGTCTTCCATCCCCATATAATCCAGCTGGCCCAAGGCTGATAAAGAGTAATTACTTTCATTACGCCACCTCCGGCATCTGCTGCCAGGTCTGGCCGTCGAGAAGATTCCCGGCTTTTTTGGTACCTACTTTACTAACCTTCACCTGATTTGGCATTGTATGAGGACCTATTTCATTGTCAATAATTGTTATAGGAAGGGTCTTATTCAGGGCTTTGCGTAATTCATCATGGATTGAACTGAGGGATATCTGATCCCAGGGAATCCACTCCCCCCATTGCTTAAAGTAAAACGGCACGCCAGCTGCTGTGCACTGATCTCTTAAACTTCTTGCCCAATCGGGGTGCGTGGGCCTTGCATGGGGGCCACTTTCCCCGCCACAGATAACCCAATCCAAGCCGACTTTTGCCAGATTCCACTCATCAGCTGGACGTGAAGTTAAAATGTTATTCAAGGACCACATTTCATTAGGGACAGGAATATTCATCCCATCGTAATTCTCCGGATTAACAGGAATTTTAGCCCATTTAATTTTTGTGAGGTCAACCGGTCCGAGCATAGGCTCAACGCTTACAAAGTGGACAGTTGCCGGTACCTTAAGAAGAACAGGGATCCTTTCATCTGCCCTTTGCTGATTCTCGGCAGTTACTCCGAGCCAAACATTTCTAAATGGTAGCCCTCTTGTCAATAAGCGAAGTTCCTCAACATTGTTTTTCCCAATTATTTCTTCATCTTTTATGTCGTCAAGCTCCGCCGTTATCATTTGCATTTCGGTTAAAATCTTAACGTCCCTATGCTTAAAGGAAAAATATTCCAGCATCCTTTCGGGGCGTTTTGTAAGCACCTGAAAAGTATGCTGAGGACATAAAGCCATAACAGCGAATACTTGATCTATAAACTGGAAGCCAACTTTCTCGTTAAACAAATCACCCATCGGGGCAACGAACACCCTGCCTTTTCCCGTGTTTAATGGAGCTTCTAAGCGTTCTGGATGCATCTGCACTTCGCTAAATGGCCTGGCAGCCCAGAACCTTTGGGCCATCCCCTCAGCGTAACAATTTTTGCACGCCTCTGAAACTTTAGTGCAGCCATCAATAACGCCCCAGCTGTAATCCGTCCAGCTCACGCCTGACTTTGATAATCTTGGTTTTGCCATTCTATTTGCCCTCCCATCTTTTAAGTGCATCCATAATATTTAATTCATTTGGATTAGTAGACCCATATTTACCTGTAGTTGCATGAGCCATTAGCCTTATTGCACACCAGTAAACGATCGTTTTTGGCAAATGCCATACGATTTCCCTGATAAGTTTTTCTTTCATTTTGCACCTTTAATTTTTTGATTTTTTGAGCCTTTATAAGGAGGCTCCCCGAAGTGGAAGCCGTTTTTATCTTCATAGCCTTTTGGGGCCATAGTTAATTCTATCACTGTCCATAAAACAAAAAGAACGAAATAAGCCAGTAACCAGATCATTTCAACCTCCTTTTGCTAATCTTGTTGTTTATACAGCCTCGGCCAATTCTTTCGGCTGCGAGATCCTAACTAGCAGCTGGAGATATTCCTGCCTGGTGACCGGCTTGGCCCCGGCCTCGATGGCCCTTACTCTGTTGTTTGGGTAAACATTTATATGAGGAATGAGGGAATCGTATTTTATCCATGCCGGGTTCATCCCCAGCTTGCAGACAAAGGATTTAAGTTCATCCACACCATTGTCCGAGATCATCTTGCTTGACTGGCCGAGGCGGCCGCGGTTCTGAATTTCATCGATAAAGATCATTATGGCTCCTAAATTGTTGTCTTTTATTGTCTTACATTTAATAACAATTATTTTACTTTTATAAACCTTTCTTTCTCTTTTTGGCCTTGGGCTTCATAACCACGGTAATTTTTAGATCCGGATATAAAGCACAGAACAGCTTATGTTTTAACCTCCATGCGGGAGTAGGAAATCCTTTTACTTCGACGAGCTCTTCAGATCCGTCCAGGTGGATAACCTTGAAATCGATGATGTAATCGCAGATTTTCACCCCTGCCACCATAAGCGGAATTCTGATCTGTTTTTCGTAACCCCTGATAGTTCCCGCTTTTACCTGCCAGTCGAGCTTTTGAGCTTCAAGGCCTTCCATTGTGCTGTCGTAGGTTTCGCCGCCGGTTTCCATCTTGATGGCATTGTATTTATGCCTTTTAACTTCCTCCTGAGCCGCTGGCAGCGTTACTGACCCTCCGTCCTGAATGATATTTAAGCCGGAGAGGTTCTTTTCGCTCCATCCTGAAAATCTGCTCATCCGGCTTTCCTCCTCTGGCATTCGCAGTCAACCCATGCTTCATATGTCCTGTCGTCTTTCACAACTTCCTTCAGGAATCCTTTCTTCCCGTGGCAGATGGGGCAGACCTCGGAGGGTTTGGGTTCATCCTTGTTGCGGTTATTCCATAGGGGCAGATTAAATCGCTTCTGGTCTTCCTTGGTGACATAGAAGGGCTCAAATGTGCTGCGCTCAGGGATGGAAACAGCGGCATAAAGATCAAACTTTTTCCCTGTTTCCTGCATTTCTTTCTTGGAATAAACTCTGAAGTCATTAACTCCACCGGTCTTCATTATCTTGTCGACATAGCCCAGGAACTCAAGGTTATTGCCTTCCTTACTGTCATGGGTGGCTTTCTTTAAGGCTTTGTCTACTTCCTCGTAACCGTATTGTTCGATAAGATTCTGGAATCCTTCGCGTTCAGCGTTATTTCTAGGAAGACGGTTCCAGTTGATTTTCAGAATTTTATCTGCCTGAGGCAAATCGGGGCGGGGCTGCTGTTGCGTTTCTTCTTCGGGCTCGCTTTCATTTACTACTTCTACTTTCTTTTCTTTAATCTCTTTAATATCTCTAATATAATCTCTTGCTATCGAATCTGATGGCAAAGCTATAGAATTTGATGCGTTTGCTATCGAATCTGATGGCAAAGCCATATTCTCATTTTCAGGAATGGCTTTGCTATCGTTTTCCGTAGCATTGCTATCATTTTCCCAACGTTTGTTAGCACCCTTTTTCCCTGCCTTGGAGCGTTTTTCCTTGGTCGTTTCCCAGACGTCCATGCGGTCGGTTAAGCTATTGCTCCAGAAGAACCTTCCGTCGGACTCAAAAAGGTTAAACTCGTCTATGCAATCCTGAATAAATTCCCTCAGGCGGTTAACGTCACACTGCAGCTCGGAGGCCAAAGAGGAGATACCGAACTTACTGCCGATGTCGTATTTGTAGCCGTTTTGTTCCCTGAGGATTTCCACGATCATCCAGAACCAGGCGTAACCCTCGGATCCGTATGCCCCCCTTAAGGCGATGATTTTCGGGTCTCTCCTGGCGTTGGAATCGTGTGTGAAGAAATAAGCGTCTTTTTTCATATTGTTTATCAATTAGGTTAAAAATGATCCTCAGGAGCTCCATTAAAGAGCTCCTGCTCAATAAAATCTGTTATTTTGTGTCTAATCCTGCTGACTTTGTGAACCTTCTGCCTGGTTGTGTCTCGTTCCTTAAAGAAAAGGCTCGTTTGGCCGTCAACCTTCTCTTGTGCAATAGAGAGGATATCTAAATCCTTAATCTGTCGGCGGTACCTGTAAACCAGTTTCCAGAGCCAGAAACGCTGATTTTCAGTAATTGGGCTATCCGCCTCGGCGAACAAAGCCATATCGTGAGCAAATCTCTTGTTCCAGCTGGCAGGGTAGAACGTACAGCGCGAAAGAGCCAGCGCGGCGCGTTTTTCCTCTTCGGTCATTGGGGTTTTAGTTAAATTTTCATTCATATTGCTAACCTCAGCTGACTTAATTCATTCTGAATTCTTTTTTTTGTCGCTTGGAAATAACTCCTATCTTTTTCAATTCCTGTGAAATCATATCCCATTTTATAGCATGCAATAGCCAGACTTCCGGAGCCCATATGGGTATCTAATATCGTCTGTCCGCTTGAGGCATACAGATGCAACAATCTTTCATAGAGCTTCACTGGCTTTTGATGCGGATGGATGGTTATTGTGTCCTCACATTTACAAGCTCCGTTCCATATCAGTTCAATTTCCAAAAGAGGATATTTCTTAAATGATGTCCAGGCCAATTCCCCTGCAGAGCCGTGTTGCTTAATTGCATCTTTCCTTTTATTCCAGAAAATGAGGTTATTTGTCGGCTGCAGATAATTCCAGTAGTAATTGCATCCCCAGATTATTTGGTTTTTCGATGCCCTGAACAGTTCAGAGAAATACTTTTCCCCTGGTATGGAATTATTAAAGTCGTTTATATGCTTATAGAACCTTGCATGAGCATCTTTCCTCCAATTCTGTCCGATGCCATAAGGCGGATCAACTATAGCCAGGTCAAACTTCTTATCTGGTACGCTTGATAAATACTTCTCGCAATCTCCATTTATGATTTCAATTCTGGGGTACTTGTTAAGAAGCATTATACCCCCCTTCAATCTCTTTAATTAGCATGAAAAACATATAAGCTATTGGCCAGTAAATGCCATTCCCTAAAGCTTTTAATCTGTGCTCTCTGTGCTTTGCCTTCGTAAGTTTAAAGCCGTCCATCCTGACGGCAGAGCCATCATCCACTCTACAAAGGCGGGTTGCAGCTTCAATCCAGGATTCGGACCGTGCGCCAAATAATTCGGTAATTGGCCCATGTGTCCTCTGCCCCCCCCCATTGGCATGTTGAGAACTGTTCGCTCCTTTGTAATCCCGTGTGGCGGGAGTTGGTATCATGGATACTACTGTTGCAATCGAAGGAGATTTCCTCGGTGATTTGTCCAGATTTTCCGCATAAATCGAACTCATTGCAGTCGTCGGCGTGGGAAGTAGTGCTACAATATTGTTTATCCCCTGCTGCCTGCTTTTTGCCGATCTTCTGTCCCCCGTTGTGGGCGTTGGAAGCAATTTGTGAATCTGTTCGTTGAGCATCATAAAAGGGCTTGAAGAATTCACCCGCTTTGGAGATCTGTAATCCCTTGCCTGCGGAGTAGCCAGAAGCCCCAATTCCACAGCCCTCAACTGGTCGTTTAATGTTAAAGGCATCTTTCTTTCCAACCTGTTCTTCAAATTGTCTTTTGACATCTTGCCTCTTTTCATGCCAGTATCGGGAGTACGCAAGAATCCACACTCTGTCTCTTCTGTGAACTGCCCCGAGGGCTGAAGCCGGAATAATAAACGGTTGAACCTCGTAACCACGATTCTCGAGCTGTGAGCACATATTCTCGAACGTCTTACCTCCGTCGATTGTAAGTAACCCAAACACATTTTCACCAAGGAGCCCAGCGGGCCTGATTTCGTCAACAACTCTAAGTAACTCTCCGTACAGGGCACGTTCATCACTATCCCCTTTTCTTTCTCCTGCCTGGCTGTAGGGTTGACAGGGGAATCCTCCGGAAATAAAGTCAATTCTGTGTCTGTACTGTGTAAAGTCAACTCTTGTGATGCTTTTATATTTTTTGACATAAGGAAATTCTTTCTCTAAATGTTTGTTGCAGAATTCATCTATCTCAACGCTGAATATGTTATCATAACCGGCCATCTCTGCGGCTTTATCAAAGAGGCCAATTCCAGTGAAAACACTCGCATGTGTTAATGGAAGAAACATTTCAGATTCTCCCATAAGCTATGTTACTGCCCTGCATGGTTTTAAGCCACTTAAGCCTTTGTTCCATCTCTTCCACTGTTTCCTTTTCAAGGTTCTTCCCGCCCTTTTCAATCCACATCTTATGGTATTTCTGGAAGTCGGGCCTCTGGCTGAAGTGGGTGGCGTTGGCGTCCCTTATGGCAAGGACCTTGGCCATCCTGTTTATCTGCGCTTTAAGTCTTTCCTTTATCTGAAAAACGGACTCATGTTCGATAGATGGCTTGCTCTTGAATTCTGCAGCATTGGGAATTCTTACATTAGATTTTACAAGAATTGCGGTCGTGGCCTCGGAGCCGAGAGGAACAAAGGATCCTTTATGCGCAGGAACGTATTCACCGAACAAATCACGCTCCATTGCTGCTTTTTCTTTTTTCTCGGCTTCTTCCAGTGCGTGCTCGCGCTCTTCTTCAATGGTCTTGGCAATTTTAACGATGTCGCGGTCCCCTGGTATATAGACAAAAGCATCCTGCTCAAGAAGCTCCATTTGGTGGCGTACAAAGCGGCCTGTAAATTGCCTGAAGAAAAGCTCCTTCTTTACGATAGTGGCATAAATGCCAACGCGTAAGCGAGGTATATTCACACCCTCGGAAATCATTTTAACGCAGATGATCCACTTATCGTAATTGTTTGTAAACTCCTCAATCTTGGCTGAGCCTCCCTTGTCTTCAGATACGACCACCTCGGGCCTTTCCCCAGTCAGCTGATGGACTATGTTTGCAATCTGCTTTGCGTGCTTCTGATCCATTGTAACTATTAAGCCTCCCGCGTACCTGTGGTCATTGGCCCTTATCTCGCAAAGCTTACGATCAGCGTCCTGGATGACAGCCTTAAGCCAGTTTCCTTCGGCCAGAAGCGCAGTCCTGAGGCGCTTTGAAACAAGATCCTTTTCTATTGCGTCCTTAAAGGTGTGGTTAAATTTTTCATCTTCGATCAGGTATTCGAACTGCCCGTCGAACGCCTTGAAATAAACAGGGCGGCAGACTTTATCTATTATTGATTGAGTCATGGTGTATTCGAAGTCACTCTTGCTTGTTCCGTTTTCATATGTAACGAAAGGTATCTGGCAGTCGTCACTTCTAAAAGGCGTCCCGCTCATGGCCAGGCGGAATACTGCATCTGAAAAGGCCTTCTTGATTGAATCCCCCCAGGAAAGATTCTCCCCGGCGTGATGGATTTCATCGAAGATTACAATCGTCCTTTTCCTCTGGACGTTGTTCAAGTGAGTAGTAAAATCCTGTCCCACGGCCTGATAGGTGGTTACATAACCGTGGTAGTCACTGGCCAGGAGCCCCTGAGAGTTCTTAAAGTAAGGGTCAAGATCTAGCCCGAACTTATCGGCATCCGTTGCCATCTGTTTCTTCAAATGCTCGGTCGGAACCACAATAATAATCTGCTCAGCCAATCCCATCTGAAGGAAGTCGTGGCCTATCCATAAACCAAAATCAGATTTACCGGCCCCCGGGGTGGCCACGTTCATATAGTCACGATATCCTGCCTCAAACATGGACAGGCATTTATCGTGAGATTCCACCTGCCATGCCCTCGGGGACCTTTTCCAAACAATATCAGTAATTGGTCTTTTCATCTGTTACCCCTCGAAAGCTTCAACTCTGTGGAGAGAATAGCATCCTTTGATTCCTTCAAGCCAGATAACAGCCTGGCAGCTCATTACGGAGGCTTCACTGGTTGTTTTCGTGAGGACTTTAGATCCATTATCTAGTTTTACAGTAACAGACTGCCCTATAGAATATTTATTATTCCATTCGGTAACTTGCTTTATTGCTTTATTTTCATGCTGTTTAAGTGTCATATTAATCTCCTGCCTAGCATACTTCAGTAGGTATGCCGGTCAATTTTTCAATTTCATTTTTGAATCGTTTTGCATCGCTGTTCCCGCTGCTTAAGTGCATAAGCATTATCTTTTCCACCTGGCTCAAGTCGTTGGCTTTGAGAAAAAGCATAAGGTTTTCAAGGCTGAAATGGCTCTTTAGAAGCCTTCTTCTTAATGCCGGATTCAATATTCCTGAGGCAACATTTCCATCTGCAATCTCAGTGCTGTAATTGCACTCGACCATTATATAGTTCAGTCCCTGAAACTTGTCGTGGATGTAATAGGTATCCGTTGCAAAAAGCAGCTTCCCGAACGCCGGATGGTAAACAAGAAATCCTAGAGGCTCTGCGGCATCGTGCTGTGTCTCGAAAGGAAGAATTGTAAAACTCCCCAGTTCAAAGTGCTCTTTTGCCGCTACTGTATGGGTGCGGTGGCCATTGATGCCTATTGCCTCCAGCGTTCCTTTGCTTGCATAAATGTCTATGCCTGAGCGGGTAAGATCGCGTGCACTGAGTGAATGGTCCTTGTGCTCATGTGTAATAAGGCATCCAACTACATTGCTTACGTTGAAGTTAAGGCCATGCATGATCTTTTTTGCATGAATGCCGCATTCAAGAATCAGCACCTCTTTATCTGTTCTGAGGATGTAGCAGTTGCCGGAACTGCTACTCCCCAATACTTTTACGTCAATCATCAGAATCCCGGCCCCTCTAATGTGGGTTCTGCTTTCTGCTGCGGAGCCGGTTCTTTTTGTACCGGAGCGCCCTGAACTGATGGCTTTATGTCGGCTTGCTTTGCCGGAATGTCAATTACTTCTTTATTGGCATTTTCCTTTATTTCCTGTTCAACAGCCTCTTCAACATATGGAGTGTTTGGCAGCTCGTCGAAGTCCTTTGTATTGTTTATTGCCCCGATCAGCAGGTCGCTGTCGTCGCTTGTATTCAAGAAGTCATTGCATGTCCTGTTCATAACAGTTTTCCTGCACATCCTGTCCGAGAAGTTTTGATGTGCACCTGAATTTCCCTTTGCGGCGCCCTGATTCCATGCTGCCCGGATCTGCTTCATGTTCATAATCCCCACGTAAGGGGGAAGATTAGTCCTGACTATTACGGCATAAGCGCCTTTGATACTGGTGGGGTCAATATTTTCAAATGCCTGCTTATGCTTGAGGATTTTAATCAGCCCGGTATTCAGGTCTATTTCGTACTCAAATTCATCATTTTCATATATGCAGTTGGCATATACGTTTTCAATCCCATTCAGCCTTTTAAGGCAGGCCACCGTACCATGATAGGACCTTGAAAGCGTAAGCTGAGTGCCATACGCAATGAAATAGCACTGTTTTTTCACGGGGCTTAAGCCCTGGATAACCATATCAAGTAGAGCATTTGCAATCGATTCTTTTGTGCACGTCTGTAGAACAGGCTTTTTATCCTTGTCTAAAGTATTCTGAAGGATAAGCCATGCTGATTTTAGTGCATTTGCCGCACTGTAATTTGCAGGAAGGTTAAGACCACCCCCTTTTTCCAAGTCCATTACTTTATTAAGTACACTATCGGCTAAGGTCTTTTCCTGAAGAGTAATTGCCGTTGTCTGTTTATGATCCTGTGCATTTACAGGATCAGGATTCTGCTTTCCCATTTTATGCCACCCTTAATTGTTTGTCAGATGATGAAACTATTAAATTTATTACCTGTGCCTGTGTCGGTATGATATCCGTTATGGACTCGCGGTTATCTATGAAAATCGGCGCCTGTACCTGATAGTGCTCGTGAAGAGCATTTATTATATCCAGTCCGGCGTTAATCTTGGATGCGCTGTTGGCATCCCTGAAAGGTACGCCGTTGATAAGAGCCTCACAGGTCTCTGTAAGTCCGCCGTTGATCTGAGTATCAAAAAGCTTGAAGCGTACAAGGTTGAACTTTTCATTTATGGATGATTCTAGGAGCTCGACCTTGGTTTTAGTAAACTTCTCGCATAGGAATTCCTGCCCCTCAATTTCCGCTATCTGCTGAGCCAGCTTACGCTCCTCTTCCATCAGCTCATTTATTCTTTCTTTCTGGCGCCTGTTGGTCTCCTCCTGCCTCAAATCGCCTTTAAGAAGGTCAATTCCCTGCTGCAGAGACTTCTTTTCCGTGGTCAATCCTGCGAGCTTTTCCTTCACGTCGGCCGGCTCGGTCAGTTCCCCTGAAAGTGTCTTTTCCTCTTCAATAAGCAACCAGTAGTCTGGCATATATATTATGCTGTCCAGTGTAACCCCTTTGAGCTCTTCACCAGCTGCCTTTGCTTTCTCCTCGGCTACCTTCTGCTTTTCTTCATGGGCTTTTATTTCCTCTTCAGTCGCGGATATCTGGGACTCAATTTCCCCCTTCCTGGATGCGGATTCCTTTCCCATCAACTGAATCTTTGCAAGTCTGTCCGCCTTGTCTTTATTGAAGTTCTCAAGCATCTGGGCTTTTTTATCCTCGATGACCTCACGATCAAGCGCCCTGTGGCAGGTTGGGCATTCGAAACTATCGTTTATTACGAATTCCTTATTGTGCTCTGTCTGCCAGTCCTGGCGGTAGTTAACAATTGATTTTTCAAGGTTTTCTTTCTCGATTTTAAGCCTTGAAATGGTCTTCTTTAACGTCTCAATATTGAACTTGGCTAGTTTTGCAATGCTCTCATAGTTGGAAGTGGCGCGGTTTAATTCCCTCTGGCGGTCAAATACGCGGCCTTCCTCCCTGTTGCGGATAGAGGTAATTTCATTACGCACCTTCTGGAGCTTTGCCATTTTATCGGCCTGTGAGGAATCTATTTCAGAGCGGGACAAAAGTTCTTTTTCAACTGCCTCGAGCCTTGCCTGTTTCTGTGATATCTCATTTTTGATTCCGAAGAAGTCCAGCTCGCGAATAGACTTATTTGCTTCATCGATGCGGAAAGGTATCGCCTTAATCTCGTCATTAAGCTTTTTCTTCCTGGCCTGAAGGCGGATTTTAAGGGTTTCAACCTGAAGGTTACCTTCCATCTCAGCAATAAGGGCTTTCAGCGGGTCGAGTTCTGCATCGTAGTTTATGACTCTTTCGGTGTCGATGTGCCCGATAATTGCCATCAGGACGTTGCGCCTTGCCTGCCATTGTATTCCGGCCGAGAAGTAAAGGGGATCTGTAATGAGCTTAAATATCTGCTCGTCTAAGAGATCGTTTACCTCAGCCTTGTACTCTGCCATCCTGACCGGTACTTCATTAACATAGTAAAGGGTCTCATTGCCAGTAAGGCGGCTTTCTGCCTCCCCTCTTTTCTTTTCCCACTTTTCCCTGAGGGTTTTCTGGAATACTTTCTTGCGCCCGTTTACCAATAGAGTCCCTATTACAGTGTGCTCAAGCCCGTTGATGACCAGTCCGGATTTGTCTAGGGTCTTGATTTCAAAATCCTTCCTGTCCGTAGAGTCCTTGTCAAAGAGAAGCCAGCGAAAGCCGTCCACTATTGTGGTTTTACATGTGCCGTTCTGGCCGTAGATGTAAGTGGCGTCCTCATTCAGGGTAATTACCCCCTCCCCCAGTCCCTTGAAATTCTTGAATTCCAGGCTGACAAGCTGAATTTTTTTCATTATATTGCTCCTGTGATTAGTGATACTTTAACCGGACTGGATGGTGGTGCATCCGTCCGGTTTTTTATTTTAATGTTGACAAAGAAAATTTTGATGCTATATTGAATAGAAAAGGGCGCTATTACACACACTTTGCTACCAATGGACAAGGCGCCCAACATATCCAAGGTAAATTTGCTTTAAGCCGGAACTGCCATTCCGGCTTTACTTTTAAATGGCCAGCTTCTCAAATGTATTGCCCATCCTAATCCCTGTGTTTGAATGGAGCTCGAGATTACCATCAACGTTTACGACTGCCGGTGGAGCATCATTGAGATATGTTTCCATATTTTTGGCAAGGTCTTTTACTGCTTTTGCCACTTCGCTTCTGAAGAGTTCCAGCTTTTTTATCTGACAATTTAGCTGGTAGGTTTCTGTCATATAGGTAGCTGCACTGACATTCGCCAGGCGCCTGTCTTTTGTAAGCTTTTCAACTTCTTTTTCGTGCAGGACCTCTATTGCCTTGAAGTTGTTTCTCATATGCCTACGGACCAGGTACCAGGATGAAGTAGCCCCGAGGAATATGCCAGCCATAATTCCGGCAAAGGTTGAGTAGTCAGGAAGATAGAAATTCAGGTAAATCTCAAGGGTGATTACTGTCAATGCAGCTGTAGCAAAAATTGCCAGAATGCCGAGGATGCGAAACCAATTTTTCATATTTGACCCCTTTTACTTTTATTTAAGAATGTGGATAAAGTGCCTTGTTGAATGCCGCGACCTTATTCGGATCCGGATCGAACCGAGCAAGGTTATAAAGCGTTTCCTCGAGTATCAGCCTGTTTATCATGGGCTTTGTCTTACCGAGGAGGTAGTTTACCTTAAGCTGCCCCAAATCTATCATGTCATTTATAACGCTTACATCCACCCCGACGTAATAAGCCGCTTCCTGTTTGGTAAGGAGAAGCTTTTTCTCAGGGTCTGTGTTTCTTTTGTATCCGCCCATCTTGTATCTTCCTACTCGTTTTCTGTCAGTTTTATGAGTTGGTCCATCTGCTCGTCGAACTCTTTTTTCATGTCCTGAAGCTTGTACCTCATTCTGATCTTCTCGTCTGCCTTGAAATGCTCGTCTTTTATATTCTCACCTATCTCATCGTTGAGTTTCTTTATTTCTGTCCCGAACCGGCTGTTTACCTTGAAAGCAGCGTGCATCAGGTTTTGACAGGCGTCACGTGAGTCAACTACAAAGCCATGCTTTTCAAATACTTCCATTATTGATGTGTACATGGAAAGAGGCATTTCCTTCTGCAGATCGATGGCATACTGGACCTTTTGGTAATAGGTCCCGAGGTGTTCGGCAAGCCACTGATAGCTTATTCCGTGCTTTAACATTATTTTTTTAATCTCTTCCTGCGGTGTCAGGCACATAAATTTTATTTTCCCAGTTAAAAGTTTTTATAAATACCCTGCACTAATTTTCTTCTGCCGGTGTGGCTCACTTGGCGGAGCCGGGTTTACTTTTTCGTTTAAGAGTATTATGTTTCCGGACTGTCTCACTAATTAGAAGCACCATTATGAACAACTGGATTACTGCTACTATAATTTCGGCTACCGTAATAACCATAGCCGCCTTTGGAAAGGAAGCCCTGAGCCACAAAGAGGCCCTTATAAGGATGAAGTCAATTAAGAAAGTCAATGCCATCGCAATTACTGAGTATCTGATCAAAAAATTCCTGAAATCCACGGCCATACCGTATTTGGCTTTTATCGGGTCTTTGTCGCAGTTCCTGCCGATGCTAAAGGACCTTTCAGGTACCGCTGTTTTTTCACTTGTTTTCATTAAGGCTCTCGTTTATTTATCCGTCGTTATTGCTTCAGCTGTTTATTTTTTGCTCTCGGTCTACTTCAAAATGCGTAAGTATCTGTAATTAGGCGGCTTCGCCTCGACCCTTGCGTTCACTGTTCTTAGTTTTCTGACGGTCATAACGCTTAATGAATCTGTCGATCCTTTCGAGGAGGCCCGGGTTCTCCCCGTTCAATGCCTGAGAGATTGCGCCCTGCGTGCAGTTAAGAGCTTTTGCAACTTTTTTCTGGATGATGCCGCGCTGACGCATGGCCAAAAAAACGAGGTTGTGATCAAGAGATGTATCCCCTTGACTGTTTGTTTGATTATCCATAATTTCTAACTCTTATTTTTATTAGTTGCTTATAAATATTAGTTTCTTAAATCAAATATAAGACAATAGTCTAATGTTGTCAAGTCTTTAGTCAAATATTTTTATTATTTTTTAGCCTTTAGTCTAATGAATGAAATTGGGGATAGAATTCGTGAGTTTGGCGAAAGCAAATTCGGGAAACGGGGAATGGCCAAATTTGCTGAAGCTCTGGGGATGAAACCTCCTTCACTTGCGCCTTATCTTAAAGGGGATAGAACTCCCGGCCATGTAATGCAGAAAAAACTGAGGGAACTCGGGGCGGATATCGAATACATTATGACTGGCCAGAGAAGCCAGGTATGGGAATCAAATGTTAAACCAGCAAAAGGGCATTTTTATAAAGTGATCAGATCTATCAACGCGGGTGATCCGGTTTTTATTTTTAGTGAAGTTAATTACACCGGAGAGGATATTTTCTTCCCTTATGAAAAGAAAGACAGGTGTTTCAGCATGGTTGTTTCCGGCGACTCAATGACTGGGAACAACGGGAAAAGCATTTATGACGGGGATTATGTGCTCGTGGATATGGATGCGCAGATCATTAACGGAGATATTGTGGTGATAAGCCTGGCAAACGGCCGGGACCTGATTAAACAGTATGTAACTGCCGAAGGTGAGGACAGGGTTACTTTTAGAAGCTTTAATCCGCGGAATCCGGATATAATTGTCCACCCCGCAGAGATTCAGACAATGTTCCGTGTATGCATGCATCTGCCGAAACCGAGGAAATTATAAAATAAATTGGAGAGGTAATGGACATTTTTATTGGTTTACTCTGGATTGTTTCAATTATCATAGGTGTGATGATAGGAAACAAAAAAGGTGAAGGCTGCATAAGCTTAGTTATGACCGTCCTTTTAGGTCCTTTATGGCTTCCCATTATATTTCTTAGCCGCGGTAATAGGAAAAAGTGCCCTTATTGCGCTGAATTGATTAATAAAGAAGCAATTTTATGCCCGCATTGTAGGCAAAACGTATAAAATTAATATGAAAAATGACCTGTTATATAAAAAGCCAGAACCATTCGAGATTCCGGACGGCATCGTCGACCTGGTAAAAGAGATAGTGGATGCCCATAACGAGAAAAGAATTGTAAGTATCCAGACCAGGCGGCCGGCTGATCAGGAAGACCCGCTCAGGAAAATTGAAATAATAGTGCTGGAGAGAAAGCCTTAGTTGCAACATAAAAAGAGCGCTGGTAGTATATTGAAAAATCAAAATAAGATAAGTATATTGAGATAGAGTTTATATGGCAAAAAGCAAGAAAACATATCGTGTTACCCAGGATACTCTTGAAGACTTCAAGAAAGTCACAAAAGAGGCCGAAAAACTCTGTCTCCAGTCATTTGACAGCTTAAAAAAACAAATTGAGCAGTCAAGCGAGAACTTCTCGAAAGAAAAAGATCGTATAAAAAAGGAGATAGAGAAAAATGGCAGACGGACAAGCGGTTTCATTGTATGACTTCCTCTATAAGGACCTTTCTAAAATATCATCCTATTATGCCCAGGTATTCAGCGGGCATCTGACTAAAATTGAAAAAACCTCGTCTTCGGATGAATCTCTCGCAAAAAATACCGGCGGTGATCTTAAGGTATTAAAATATGAGCAAACTCTGAAAGAAGGGCTTTCCGAACAGACTAAAAATGTATTTGATCCTCACGACCTTACGACCACTGACGTACTATCCTTTCTTATGGAGAACGGCTTTGTGAGTAAAGATCCCATGCAGGCCGGAAATGGCGACCTGGTACTTATAGAAGGTTCACTTTTAATGATGGATAAAATGATATTAGACTTATCAGTTTCCAGCATTGAAAGCATGCTGGCCTTTGCAGGACAGGGGCAAAAATCCAAGGATATAAAGAATCTGAAAAGCTTCACAACCATTATGAAGAATTTTATCCAGAAAATGCCCATTGACGCCACATATTTATTAAAGTCCGATGGTTCATATTATGCAGGGACTATCAAGGAACAGTACATGGATGACCCTGTATCGAGTTACTACCTGAAGTACGGCAGTAAAGGTATTACTGATGTGTTTTTAATCGGGTTTAAGAATTTTTCAGATGAATTCTTCGAGGTTGAAGAAAATTCATTGTTTGGATATGGCCAAAAAAATATAGATGCTATCAAAAATTTAATTATTCCACAAAGCGCCATCAGCATTACACCTATTGCAATTTTCAGGAAAGTAAAGCCGATAAATATGACCGACATTGAGGAAAAGCAGAAAGGCGCCGAATAATATTATGGCTAAAAGAAGACTCGCATTTATAAGAGAGCGTGAAGGATATTTATACCTGTGTTATCGTGAAAAAGGTAAAAGGCACAAAGAAAGCCTGAAGCTAAAGGCCACAAGGGAGAACAAAAACCTTGCTAACGGCATAGCCATTCAGAAGGAAGCTGAGCTGATGCGCGGCATGTATGAGATCGGCCGCTTCGTTCCCCTCTCCATAATAGAAGCCATGGAGACCTTTAAGGACCATAAGAAAAAGCAGAAGCTTAAAACTAACAGCATGGACGTTTATGAGAGCGCTTTTAAGGAGTTCTCAAGGATTATAGGCGGAGAAAAGAAGGTCTATGAGGTTACACACGAGGACGTTGAAAAATTCAAGGAAGGGATGAAAATAAAACCCTTCCCTGCCAAGGAAGGTGAAACAGATGAAGAGAAAAGGCTAAGAGAGGCCCGGCCGCCGGTCGAGCGAAGTGAAAACACCATTGCCACCTATAATAACCACATGAAGATCCTGTTCGATTTCCTCGTGGAGAAGAAATACGTGTCGGAAAATCCTTTCTCCCACATGGAAGGCAAAAAGAACATGATCGTCACTATTCCGGATGAAGACTTTGATAAAATTTATAAGTTTTTCTCAAACGTCAAAAGAACTGACGAAAAGGACGAACGGGAAACTGAGAAGCTGGCCCGCGAAGAGCAGCTGAGATTTATTAAGCTCCTGCAGCTAACAGGTCTTAGGACCGGCGAAGCTGTAAGCCTCAAGTGGGAGAATATCAACTACGCTCAGGGGATTATAAAGGTCCGTAATGAAAAAGAAGACAGGGATGACTATATAGACCTCATCCCCCAGATTCGTGAGCTCCTGGACCCTATTAGGAAGAGATCCGGGAAGATTTTCAGTTATACTGAAGACGGCCTTAAGTTCTTTCCTCGGGCCATGAAGCGCCTTGGCATGAGCTACTGCCTGCACGACATCCGGAGAACTTTCGGCAGCAAGCTTGCAAACAACGGAATGCGCCCCCTCGACTTGATGGCGGCCATGAGGCATAAGAACATCAAAACCACCATGAAATATTACATCAACATGGAAATAAAAAGAATAGGCGGGATTATTTCTGAAACCTTCAACGACCGACCGCTTGATTCCTTAAATGCCGCTGAAGAGATCACCCCAAAATCGATTAAAAACAAGCAGAAAACAGACAAGAATGCGTAATATTTTGGCACAAATGGTCCCAAAACGGTCCCAATTCGGTCCCACTTTTTTATGATGGCGGACAGGGCATAAAAAAAGGCCGAAAATTAAACGTTTTCGGCCTTTTTTGTGGAGCTAAGGAGGATCGAACTCCTGACCTCTTGAATGCCATTCAAGCGCTCTCCCAGCTGAGCTATAGCCCCGTGTGGGTATGACTTAGTTCTACTAAATCATACCACAAATTTAAAGAAGTTTAACGCGTTTGTCAACCTGCTTTTTGCTCAGAAAGCATGTTTTTTCTCTTAAACAAACTTTGAACAGTACGCTGCAACTTTATACATCTCGTTCTGCGGGCCTTTTATGCCGGCCTCAACATCCCAGTCGTAGCTGAGCTTGTTCTCAAGACGGTTATTCACCTTGAATGACTGCGGATTTAACGAGATTCCACTCTGCGATAAAACGTGGTTTACCCTGTCGCTTATTGCAGCTATTACACCGCCAATAGCCTCAATTGCCTGACCGTTAAATGGTACAGGAGCACCGGTTATCTTCTCCGCGATCAGAAGCATATCCTTTGAGCTTCCATAGAGACCTATAGTTACGGATATCTCTTTTTTATCGTCAATAAGCTCTACAGAGGCCAGTATCTCATTTGCAATCTTTACTTCACTGCTCTGGGAAATCAGAGAGACCTCCATTTCAATTGCACGTTTGAATTCACCTGCTGAAATTGGACCGATCTGCTGAGAAAGTTCACTCCTGAGCACCTTGCCAGCCTTCTGGAAAAGACTGGTCTCTTCCCCAAAGACAACTTTACGGAATTCTTTGTTGAAAGTCTCTATTGCAGCTGACTTTTCCACCACGCCATTAAATAAATTTGACTTCATGGCGGTGGATTTCAGAACGGTCGAGAAAAAGTAAATCTTTACTTCCGCGCCTCCCGGAATAGCCCTGATCTTCTGCGCCAGCGCTCTTTCGTTAATAACCTTTATATGCTCACAGACAAAAACGTACTCAGGCCTCAGCTTTTCAAAAAGATTTAAGCCCTCCTGCCCGTTATCGGCAATTGTAATGTCGTATTTATCACCATAAAGCCTTGTAAACTGCATACGGAACTGCTTGTCATGCTCAACCAGGAGGAATTTTATTTTTCCTGATGATTCTGAAGATTCTTCAACTTCATCAGGCGTTGCTTCCACTAGAACATCACCCTTCTTTTCGGAAATAGATCTAAGCAGACTCTTTAATTTATCTGATGCCGAATTCTGATAGATGGGCTTCAGTATGATGTCGGCTATACCCAGTTTTAAGAGTCCAATTATCTTCTCTTTATCCAGAGAGCTTGCCAGTACAACAAGCGGCAGCTTATCATTAGAATGAACAGATCTGATAACGCTGATAATTTTGTCATAATTCTGCGGCTGTATATCCAGATCAAGAACTGCCATGTCAAAACTCTGGTTTATTGCCGCAGATATAAAATCCCTTACTTCCTCTATTTCCGTTATTTTACACTTACAAGAACTGTTTATTATCTGTTTTATAATATTTCTGGTGTCTTTATCTCTGTCGCCAATTAGTATCCTTAAGGACAAATACCCTCCAAATCAAATAATCATACACTCATTATCGTTAAAGTTTGCTGAAAATTTACCTCTCAGATTCAATTTTCTTCACAATATTCCAAAAAGTCCTTTACTCCTTTAACGATCTTTTCGGCCAGTTCTTTACGGAAATTGTCATCTGTAAGTTTCATCTCGTCTTCAGGATTCGACATGAATGCCTGCTCAACTAGAACGTTAGGCAGTTCAGTCGGTGAGTTAAGCGCAAAATTGAAGCTTCCCACGTTTCCATTTGCCTCAAGTCCTGTTTTCAGCACCTGGTTGTATATAAAAGTTGAAAGAGGCCTGAAGCCAATGTACTTATAGTAAGTACTGATGCCTTTAATTTTGTCGGGATCTGAAGAAGATCCCGGGGCATTGGCGTGTATGCTTATAAGTATGTCGGCTCCGGAGTTAATGATTGTTCTTACCCTCTCACTGTTGGGAACGTTACTGTCGTCTTTGCGCGTAAGAATAACTCTTGCTCCTTCACTCTCCAGGATCTCCTTAAGGTGCATAACAGTTGAAAGATTAATGTTCTTTTCCTGTGAGCCAGTTCCGCCTACGGCTCCAAGGCTTGCGCCGCCGTGGCCGGCATCGAGGACGAATGTGAGCTTATCAAGGTCCAGCTTTTCAGGCTGTCTTTTTACCTTTATTACAAGGCTGTTACCATTATAATCTATTCCGTAGCCCCAGCTTTGCTTATGCTTAAGTTCAATTATAATCCTGAAGACGTCTTTTTCAGGCTGTTCATAGTAAACGTTCTTAATTTCTTTTGTAGTTAAATGCTGCGTAATCCAGTTGGAGTTTGCAACAGCCCCATATACGTCCACAATAAGCCTGTGGTTTAAGGGGTCCTGCACCGAGGTATATGGGAGCTTTTCATTCAGGCCTATAGCGATGTAGTCACATTTATTATCCCCGTAAACGCTCCACGATCCTGTCAAAGAGTAAGGCATAAAGGTCCCCTCAGGCAGTATATCCACCTGGTCTTCAGGAATCCAGGCCTCAAGGTTCTGGCTAAGCATAACCCTGTACTGTTTGCCTGCTTTGCCGGTAATTTTAAGTCTGACTCCGGGGTCTAAGAAGCCCATCTTGGCTCCTCCCAGGCGGTCTTCACCGAGGCCAAAGTTAAGGTAAGGGCGCTCCCCTTTTGTTACTCCAACCAATGGGAAATCGCCGGTTCTGACTGAAAACAAACCCTTGGAAATCTTTGTAACGCTTTTCCCCGTAGTATCCTGAAGCTTGAAAGTCACTGCAATCGGGGGGACAGTTTCCGCAGGCCTTATTTTGTATGTGCCGTGATAGATGCCGCGGATGCCGTTGGTTTCCGAATCGGGCAGTTCAATCATAGGAAGCCAGCTTCCTTTTCCGCTTCCAAAGAACGCCTGACGTCCTGGTGTACCCTTAAAGCTAACGTTCAGTATGTCGCCTGTCTGAAGCCACAGTTCGCGTGAGGGCTCCATTAAGGCGTCTTCAATAACAAGCGAATCCGATGTTGTGGTCTCAAGCGGCTTATTTCTGATGATAAGGAACGACTTTGTCAGTGTCTCCCCTGAAGGGGTAAGAGAAGTAATAGTGAAAGGATTTTCGCCAACCTGAAGGTCTAAAAGCCCTGCAAAAACTCCTGAAGGATAGACCTTAAAGATTTTGCCGTTAATTGTAACCTTGCTTCCCGGAACGGTGTTGGCAGAAATGCCTAAATGTCCGGATGATGTTATGGTTGTATCCCGGTCAGGGTCTATGACAGTTATTCCGGGTTTTTTATTGTCTCTATTCTGTGCTGAGACTGGATTTGTAAAACTAAGGATGAATGTTAAAATTACGGCTGAAGAAAGTAAAAAAGCCTTCATTATGATTTCTCCGGATTAATTCTCTTATTAAGAATGCTAAAAGGCGGCCGGCATTATTAAGTCCCCGCCGGAGCATTTAGATTTAAGTGCTAAAGCATGGCAAAAGTAAAGAAAATTGAAGAGAATTAAAACGTTTTGGTGAAAAAAAGAAAACCGGAAGCAAGCCTGATTTATTTATTCATGCTTTACTTCCGGCAAATTTCGCGGCTTTTATGAATAATACTAGAGTTTGAACTTTACAGGTAATACTATCTGCACTTTTACAGGCTTACCGTCGATTCTTCCCGGCTGGAACATGGTCTGTTTTACAGCATCCTGTGCCGCCTCATTAAGGCCGAATCCGATTCCTTTGACGATTTCCGTCTTAGTGACTGCGCCTGCCTCATCTACATAAGCTCTTACGATAACCTCCCCTTCAACCTTTGCGTTACGGGCGTTCGTGGTGTAAACGAGTTTCGAGGTAATGGCGTCCATTCCGCCGACGGGCTGCGGGTATTCCTCGGCTGCCAGCAGGAATTCATTAGGATCATTTTTTGGAGGGCTTCCTTTAATGATATTCTCGGCGCCCGGAGCGGAAGAATTATCATTTGAAGCGATATTATTTTTCTTAGCCCCGCCGCCCCTCATAAGCAGGTCGTTTGTCTTCCCCTCAGGCGTAGGAGGCTTAAGTGTGACGTCGTAGCCGTATTCCTTCTTTTCCTTCAGCACCCCTTCGACATAGACCATATAAGTCTTAAGTCCGCCGTTGTCGTAATATTCCTTGGCTATACCGTCGCGTTTACCGTCTTTAATAAAGAGTTCCATCTTCGGGGCGCTGTTATCGTACCAGGTTTTGATCCAGCCGTTCAGCTTCCCCATTTCGTAATTTTTTTCTTCCTTGAGCACTCCATTTTCATAAAACCACCTTGCAGTCCCATGAAGTATGTCGTTGGCGTAATAAACCGCCGATCTCATATGCCCGTTATCGTAATAGTCTCTAATTAATCCGTCCTGAGCCTTTATATGAAAAAACGGAATTAAGAATAGGATTAAGAGGTATTTTATTTTCACTTTCAAACACAACCCGATAATTTTCAAAATTTGGTAAGAAATATAACAATTTTTGCTTTCACTCATTAGCCCAAATTTTTGCACTCTTTTTCAGAACGGCAGATCCGAATTTCCTCCATTACGCGGGATGGAGGATAGTACTAAAACCTTCTTGTTCATTACCCTATAATTTCGAAATTTCAATCTGCCTGTATTTTTGCAGTACAAACATAACAAAAAATCCGTAGAACTTATGCCTCATTTATTTAAGGGCATTATAATTTCCGGCTTTTAATACTGATTTAGTATAATGTAAAATCCGCCTAAAATAACCAGAACTCCGCAGGCTCTTTTTGTATATGTCATAAGCTTTGAGCTTTCAGTCCAGTTTAGGTACTGTTGAACTACCCTGCTGAGAGTTCCTGCACCGGCAATTACAATACAGTGGCCGAGTGCAAAAGAGGTCAGAAGAGCCGCCGGAAGTATAGCCTCTGAGGAAGCCGCCTGAAACACGACCCCCAGGACTGGCGCCATAAAGGCGAATGTACATGGCCCCAGCCCAACGCCGAAAAGAAGCCCGAGCAGGAATGCAGCCCTAAGCCCTTTATATTTTGTTGAACTTACGCCAATGGCATTCCAGGGAAGCTTAATTAAATCAAGCAGATAGAGCCCCATTGCAAAGAATACGGCAGCTACAAGGTAGTTGCCCGTTGTACCTATGTCACCCATCAGGCGCCCAAGCAGCAGTGTTATTACTCCTATCAGAGCTATTGTAAATAATATCCCGAAGGCAAATGTAAGGGATATGCTGAATGTTCTCTTAAGAGAAATGCCGCCCTGAGTTGAAATGTAACCTACAACAAGCGGTATACTTGAGAGGTGGCAGGGACTTAGAAGTATGCTTAGAACGCCCCAGGTAAACGAGGCAAATGAAGCAAGGTAAATGTTGCCATAAAGAGCTGAGTTTAACCAGGTAAAAATTTCATTCAGCATATTAAACCCGCAGGAATTATTGATAGTTTAGTTTAGAACTTTCAGGCCTTTGGACTGAAGGAACTTATCTATTTCTTTTTCTGCAAAGAATCCCTCGTGTCTGAGTATCTCTTTTCCCGTTTCATCCAGAAATACCTGGGTCGGTATGAGCTTTATGCCATACTGCCGGCCGTATTTTTTTTGATCTTCCTTCCAGACGTCATAGAAAACAACTTTTATCTGTCCGCCGTATTTCTTTTCAACTGATTTCATAACCGGCTGCATCTGTTTGCAAGGTATGCATCTTACAGAACCGAGTTCTACAAAGGTTATTCTGGGCTTAAGCTCAGAAGAAGTTTTCCTGTCCGGGCTCTGTGCATAGTTCATCGAAAAGGCTAATAGGGCCAGTATCAGGATATAAATCTTTTTCATTTTATTTCTCCTTACTTAAGCCTGTTTTAGCCATTGGAGAATCTGTTCACCTTTGGGAATTATACCGCTTGAAACAACCTTTTCGTTTACAACGAGACCCGGAGTCATAAGAATGCCGTACTTCATTATTTCCGGAATATCGGTTACTTTGACCACTTCGGCCTCAATGTTATTTTTTGCTATTACATCTTTTACTGTTGTTTCAAGATTTTTGCATCTTGCACAGCCCGTTCCAAGTACCTTTACAATCATTTTTAAGATCTCCTGTATTTGTCATTTGAGAAAAGTTAATTTGACTTTGCTTATTGCAAATAAGTCTTAGTAGACCATATTAAACAGATACCCAACAATGGTGATTCCAAGAGCCACGATACCCACAAACGCAAGAATGAGCGGAAGCTTCAGGACTTTTTTCAGTATTATCGTTTCAGGCAATGAAAGTCCTATAACAGACATCATAAATGCCAGTACAGTGCCAAGTGACGCCCCCTTTTCAAGAAGTGCCTGTACAATTGGAATTATCCCCGCGGCATTTGAGTACATCGGAACCCCCAGAAGAACCGATAATGGAACTGACCACCAGGCGCTTTTGCCCATAAGGCCCGCCATAAAGTTTTCAGGTACATATCCGTGAATTCCAGCACCTACGGCAATACCTAAGACTATATAAATCCACACCTTTGATACAATTTCTCTTACAGCCTCAAAGCCTGAGGTAATCCTTTCTGTAAAAAGAGGCTTTACTTCAGATAGTTCAAGCTTTCCGGCTTTGACCTGAAAAACCCAGTCCTCAACATACCGTTCCAGCTTGAGGCGGCCTATTACGTAACCTGAAAAAATTGCAATTAAAAGTCCTGTTGTCATATAAAGCAGGGCGGTCTGCCAGCCGAAGAGCCCCAACAAAAGCACCAGAGCAACCTCGTTTATCATGGGAGCCGCAATCAGGAAAGAGAAGGTAACGCCAAGCGGAACGCCTGACTCCACAAAGCCCAGAAACAAGGGAATAGCCGAACAAGTGCAGAAAGGAGTAACAATGCCCAGGATACTGGCAAGTACGTTACCGGTGAAAAGGGATTTCCCTTCAAGCATTTTTCTTGTCTTTTCCGGGGAGAAGTAAGTCCTAATTATACCCACAACAAAAACAATCAGCACCAGAAGGAGCAATACCTTGGGTACTTCATAAATAAAGAATCTGATTGCTTCAACAAACTGAGAGCCTCTGCTCAGCGAAAAGACACTATATATAACGAAATCGGCGAGGGATGCAAGGCTGAAGTATAAAAGAGCCCATAAGGGTAGAAGAAGGATGAGCAGGAGTGTGTTCTTCCTTGCTTCCTGTGCTGATATTATTTGTTCCGCATTTTCCAAGTTTTAGCCTCATTGATCTAGTAAGTTATATCTACCAGCTTCGGGCACCAAAGGCCGGGAATTAACCTCACCCGGCCTTAAGTCTTTTTTTATATTATCTCTTATAACCAACCACCGTTATGCTGAATATGCCCTTATCGCCTGTCCTGAATGTCTTTGCATCCTCTTCAGACATAAACTTCATAAGTGTCTCTAAAGGAAGATCAATAATCTTGGATTTTTTGATCTCAACATCAGTAAACCCGGCTTCGGATATTTTGCCTAAATAATCCTCCTGCTGAAGTGCTCCTGCAACACAGCCGGCGTACATTGCAGCTGACTGCCTTAAGGATTCGGGGAGCTCCCCTTTTAAGACAATATCCGACACGCAGAAGTGCCCTCCCGCCTTCATTATCCTGTACATCTCACTGAAGGCTTTCTTCTTATCAGGAACAAGGTTAAGCACGCAGTTGCTTACAACTACGTCTGCCGTATTGCCTTCTAAGGGCATAGCTTCAATTTCACCC
Organism: Acidobacteriota bacterium; assembly: GCA_050258415.1. Lineage (GTDB taxonomy): Bacteria > Bacteroidota > Ignavibacteria > Ignavibacteriales > SURF-24 > JAAXKN01. The sequence continues at coordinate 32,101 of JBLMYS010000356.1, forward strand.
AGATAAAACTCTACGTTCTTTATGCCGAGCTTTTCTTTGTTCCTGTTTGCCTTGGCTATCATCTCAGGAGTCATATCGATGCCGATAACCTTCCCTTTTTCACCTGTTAAAGACCTAGCAATAAAGACATCGTTACCCGCGCCTGAACCCAGGTCCACAACTGTGTCCCCTTCCTTTATTGCGGCAAACTGCGTTGGCAGACCGCAGCCTAGATTTAAGTCGGCATCAGGGACATAACCCTGAAGGTGCGTATATTCATCACTCATTACCGTATAGTTTACATCGTCTTCTGAACCCGAGCAGCATGAGATCTGTACCGGCTCAGAACCTGAACCACAGCAGCATGATTTTGCGGGCTTATCGGACTGGACGGCTATCTGTCCATACTTCTCTTTTACAATCTCTTTTAACTGTTTTTCGTTATCCATAGAACAAAACCTCCTTTATACTATTTATTGAATAACTGCACTAAGTTCATTTTCTTTTTCAGACATGAAATATTTTTTCTTTATCCATAATGCCACATTTACCAGGCTAATAAGTACCGGCACTTCCACCAATGGGCC
>JBLMYS010000357.1:0-10223 GCA_050258415.1 Acidobacteriota bacterium
ATATTAAACTGCACGAAAACGGGACAGAACAGCTGGCGCACGGAGTTTACGGATAAAAACATTCTTGCCAAGGCAGGCGCCGCGGTTACGGACCTTGCGGGCAATCTTTCAAAAAAACTGATCAACTTCCTGCCCGACGACTTTTTTGTTGATAATGAACAGGCTTCAAAAGTTAAGACTACAGCCGGAAGCTGGGCAAATACAACCGACTACTCATGCTTTGAAACCTCTTGCCTCAAGGCTACGGTGGATGCTTCAACGGGAGCCTCAATAACGGTTCTGGACACCCTGCCCCAGGCAGGCAAGTACAACCTTTTTGTCCAGTTTGCAAAAGTCGACAACCCTGTAGACAGCCTTCAGGTAACTATTCTTAAGGACGGAAGCCCCATTGACACTCTTACGTTTAATGGCGGACTGAATCTCAGGAGCTGGATCTATCTTTCAACCATTACTTCAAGCAGCACATCGCCAATTGAAGTCAGGATTTCCACCGGGGGAAGCAAACAGGCAGGAAAAGTAATTGCGTTCGATGCCCTTAAGACCTCGGCGCTTGTAAGGGATAAGCAGATATTCATCAAAGCAGACTTCGCCGATCTGGGGGATATAATTGTTGAAAAGGAAACAGTGCATAATGTAGTTATAGAAAACAAAGGAACCGACCCTCTCGTAATTACAGGAGTAACGGTTGCGGGACCGAACAGCTCTGTAAGTGCATCATTTCCTATTACAATAGCCTCAATGCAGAACCTTACGCTTCCGGTAAAGGTTGTTCCGCAGAAGACAGGATTTTTTGCCGATACAGTTAAGATTGCAAGCAATGACCCTGCCCGTCCCATTATAAAAACTGTAATCAAAGGAAACTCAGTAAATTATTTCATGGCAATTGACAACGATGAAAGTTCCACCTATTACCAGGAATCGGGCACATGGGCTTACAGCAGCGCAAAAGGTTATGCCAGCTCAAGCAGGTTTGCATATCTGGACCAGAAGCCTGGCGCAAAGGCGACATTCACAAAACAGCTGGAAAAGTCTGGCACATACGATTTCCTTCATACTGTTCCCGTTACCGTAAACGCTTCAAATCATGCGCTTTATGTGCTTTCGTATGGAACGAAAAAAGATACGTTCTACGTCGATCAGAACAAAGGAAGCGGATCCTGGGTTAAGCTTGCAGCGCGCTATCTTGAAGCAGGCAGTGTTAAGGTCGAAATTATTGACGCCGGAGGGAACACTAATCCAAATGCAGTCTTAAGGGCCGATGCCGTAAGGTTCAACTTCCTGACGGATGTAAACGGAGTTGAGAAAGCTTCAAAGAATGTTCCCTCTGAATTTGCCTTAAGGCAGAATTACCCGAATCCTTTTAACCCTTCAACTGTAATAAACTATAGTCTGCCCTCGGCATGCGACGTAGTGCTTAAGGTATACGACGTCCTGGGAACTGAAGTTGCGACGCTTTATAAAGGGATGCAGTCTGCGGGAGAATATAATTTCAGGTTTAACCCTCAGGCCTCAGGCGCAATTTCAAGCGGCATATATTTTTACATGTTAAGGGCCGTTCCCACAGACGGGCGTGAAGCCTTCACGCGCACGATGAAGATGATGTATATGAAATGACATTTTGTTTAATTTTTTTTCTTGCAACCCCCGGTGACGGGGGTTTTTTATTGCCTGAGAGAATTTTATGTCAGCGGTTTGGTAATTGAAGTTTCAGGGATTTAGGCGTATCATTTTATTAATGACTATTTGCGCAACTATGTTTTTTGAAAGTAATGTATGGAAGTAATTTAGTTATGCATATTAAAATGAAAACCCTTATCGCCCTGCTTACCCCTGTAATTATCCTCTTTGCAGCGGCATTTATTCAGTGGGGCATCTTCGGACTCCCTGCCATACAGCACATTGCTGAGCCAACCGCCCCCACTCCGGCCGAAGAACCTTTCGGATTTCCTTTCTGGATGCGGTGGACACATTATATAAATTTGTTCCTCCTTATCCTCCTTATCCGGAGCGGACTGCAGATACTTTTTGACCACCCGAGACTTTACTGGAATATTAATTCCACTCCGGGCACAGAATGGATAAGGTTTACTCCCGTTAAGCTTACCCCTGAAGACGCATGGACATCCAAGGAAGACTCACGCTATCTTACCCCCTGGGTTGGACTTCCGGGGAAGAAACACACCGTGGGGATGGCCCGGCACTGGCATTTCTTAAGCATACTATTCTGGTTTGTAAATGGGGTTGTATTCATTTTTTTGCTCTTTTACACTCCGCACTGGAGACGCCTGGTGCCGACATCGTGGAGCGTGATTCCGGATGCATGGGCGGTCTTTGTCCATTACGCCACATTACACATGCCTTATGAGCCGAACGGGTTCTATCATTTTAACGCTCTTCAGCAGATATCCTATTTTGCAGTTATTTTTATTTTATCGCCTCTTTCGGCTGTTACGGGCCCTTCGATGTCGCCCGCTCTCACATCGCGCTATAAATGGTATCCTAAACTTCCGGGCAACCGGCAGATCGGACGCTCACTGCACTTTCTTGTAATGGCGGGCTTCGTGCTTTTTATCGTCATTCACGTTACAATGGTTGCAGCCACAGGCTTTGCACGCAATATGAACCATATTGTTATGGGAACCGATAACCTGAATCCAATTGGGATGTATCTTGGTTTCCTGGGAATTGGAATTGTAATACTTGCAAACTTCTGGGCGCATCATGCCGCCTGGAAACACCCGAGACTGGTTCAGCATGCTGCAAGCAATCTTGTAAATCCCGTTATGACTACGCTTCTTGCACGCTCGGCCCCAATTGTACAATTCAGTCCCGAGGACATATCCCCCTTCTTCTGGGCTAACGGGAAACTCCCTACAAGTGAAGAATGGAAGAAGCTTGCTGAAAATAATTTTAAGAATTACCGGCTTAAAGTTGACGGACTGGTGGAAAATAAAGTCGAATTGTCGCTTGAAGACCTTGAGGCTTTGGGCAAGCATCAGCAAATCACGCTCCATCACTGCATACAGGGATGGTCGGGCATTGCCGAGTGGGGCGGGCTTCCAATGCGCGAGCTTATTAACTTTGTTAAGCCAAAGAAGAATGCCACGGCTGTTGTATTCTACTCCTATGGCGAGGGAGGCGAAGGCGGACAATATTATGAAAGCCTTACCATTGAAAACGCGCTTTACCTGCAGACACTTCTTGCTTACGAGATGAATTATAAACCGCTTAATCATCTGCACGGGGCACCCTTGCGCCTCAGAGTTGAAAACCAGCTGGGATTCAAGATGGTAAAATGGATAGAGTCGATCAGGTTCGTTGAGGACTTATCAAAAGTAAACAAGGGTGAAGGCGGATACGACGAGGACTACGAGTATTTCGGCGAGAAGGCCAATATTTAACAATTATTAAGCTGATAAATCAGGGTATGAGATGGAAGAGGTTACAAAAGAATACATAGAAAAATTTCTGGATGAGTTCATTAAAATGGAGTACCGGGGGCATGATCACGTCCTTGCAAGGGCACACTACCGGGATGTTTTTAATGAACTCATTCCCAAGTATTTTATAAAAAAAGAAAACGGCACAGGCGCACAGAAAAAGAATGAAGGAGATGACAAATGAACGGACAGGAAAGACATAATGAATCTGAAAGGGAAAGTGCTCACGAGAGGACTCTTGATGCCCCGCTGCTAAACTTCTCAATTAAAGATAAAATTGAGGAATTAAAAAAAGAAGCGGGCTGGAAGCAAGGCGACCGCAATGCAATCACGCTTCAGAAGAATGACGACCTGAGGGTTGTACTGATGTCTGTTCACAAGGGAGCGGTCCTGCAGGAACACAAAGCAGAAGGCGCAATAACCGTATTTGTAGTTTCAGGAAAAATGATTTTTACCTCTGAAGGTAAAAAAGTAACAGCAGGCGAAGGCGAGCTGATTGTTCTGGAAAAGCCTCTGGTTCACCAGGTTGAGGCACTCGAGGATACGCACTTCATTCTTACGATAGTGCGCCTCAAGCAGTAACAATTCCTCAAAGGTCCCTTACAACCCGGAAGCCAGTGGTGTTATCCATATAATCCGAAGCCTCCCGCACCCGCACTGTTGTGCGGCAGACGTGGCCGTTGAAGCTGTACCAGCTTCCACCGCGGAGTGAATGGTACATTCCTGAAAGCGGCCCTTTCGGGTTGGTTTCGGCGCTTGACGCGTAGTAGGTTTCATTATACCAGTCGCTGCACCATTCCCATACGTTTCCGTTCATATCAAAGAGCTCCAGCTCATTCGGCTTTTTTGTGCCCACTTCGTGCGTTGTGCCTCCGGAGTTCCCGCTGTGCCATGCCACCTCGTCAAGGTTATCACTTCCGCTGAAAAGGAAGCCCTGATTCTTATTGCCCCCTTTGGCTGCGAACTCCCATTCTGCCTCGGTAGGAAGTCTGAAGCTCTTGCCTGTAATGCTGCTTATCCAGCGGCAGTATTCATTGGCATCCGTCCAGCTTACATTTATAACGGGTCTTTTTCCTCTTCCCCATCCGTTATCATCGGGTTTCGGGCGGCCTGTTACTTCACAGAAGCGGTCGTATTCATCGAATGTAACTTCATATTTAGCTATTGCAAAGCTGTCTATCTTAACGCGGTGGACCGGTTTTTCGTCATTATCCCCGTCAGTGCTTCCCATATCGAACCAGCCCCCTTCAACCTTCACCATCTGGGGTGTAATGGCGGCTTCTTTATAAAGAGCAGCTTTCTTATCGCTGAAGAGTCTTATGGCATCTTTTATGGGTGTGGAATTTATGCTTAAAATATATTTACCCGAATAGACCTCGCGGCCATCGGAGGCGCGGATAAGATGGAGTGTAAAGCTGCCATCATTGGAGGCATCGGCAGTTACAAGGAAACGGATATCGAGGTTACTGTTTAGTGACGCAAGTGTGCGCCTGTCCTTTGCGTCGAGGTTTCTGAGTCCCAGAGTCCGCTGCTGTTCCTGCAATGCGTCGTAAGGGAAGATGAGGAATTTAGTATGGATTCCGGGTTGGGATTTCAGCATATCATAGAAACGGCTTTCTATTTCACCAGGACCGTTAAATTTCAGTATCCCGATCGGGATTGGCGCCTCCTGCCCTGCGAAGGGATCGGCTTTAAGGTTCTCATAGACAGCCTCCATCTGCTGCGGCATTACAAAGCCTGATAAAAACAATAGAAGAATAAATATTGTACGGATATAGTTCATACTATTTCAGAAGTTATTATAAAATACCAATATTTTATTATCATTTAACCACCTTCTCTGCCTTTATCTCTTCCCTGCTCTCACTTTTTAATTTTTAATTTTTAATTGACTTCACTCTCCAACAATTAAGCTTACGGCGGAGCCTTCGTTCAGGCGGCGGCCGGGTTTGGGAATCTGGCGCAGCACAAGGTTATAGTTTGAGGCGGTTGACGTAATACGTGTTACGGCCCCGCTCCTTAAGCCCAGGCGGCGCAGAACTCTGGAAGCCTCCTGCGTTGTCATACCTTCAAGATTTGGGACTGTAACGCCTGTCCTCTGCACCGGGGATGGCGTTGTCTGAACAACACTGTTCCGCCTTGGAGTATTTCTCCTTTCTACTATGGGAGCGCCTGTATTGTCTTCTGTTTTATTTGTTAATGCGTTCTTATTCTCTGTATTTGGCGGTGCCTCAGGCTCTGTTACTGTCTTATTCTTTTGCTCAGTTGTCAGAGTGGTTGTATTTTTTTCAGTCACTACGCCCGGAAGCTTTTCAGAATACCTGTTATAGACAGTATATCCTATTGCCGCAGTAAGCAGGAGGAAGGCAATAATTATGAGTGAAGGCACAACGGCCTTTTTCTTTTGCGGCTCATCTTCTTCAATTTCCATGAAAATGCCGCCTTTGCCGTTATTACCTCCGTGTGCCTCAGAAGTTTCCTCTTCGGGCTGAACGTCAGAAGCCTCATTTAAGATCTCATCCATATCCTCCTTGCGGAGCCTTATGGTCTCTAGCGTAAGATTTCTTTTAAGTTCCCCTTCGGGTATTTTTCTTCTGGTCAGGATGTCTGCAAGCTCATTGCCGCTTTTAATTCTCCTTTCGGGATCCTTCTCCAGGCAGGCTTCAACTGCATATATCATCCACTCGGGCAGCTCTTTAATTTCATTTACAGGAGTGTGAGTTTCATTAATAATTTTATAGATCGTTGTAAGCGGGCTGTCGCCGTGGTAAGGGAATCTTCCGGTAATTGAGTTATACATCACCACGCCCAGGCTGTAGAGGTCCGTCCTCCCGTCGATCGGTTTTCCTTCAGCCTGTTCGGGGCTCATAAATTCAGGCGTGCCGATAACGGTACCAACTACCGTAAGCTGGTTTTCGTTTGTCGTAATGTGGGCGATACCGAAATCCGTAAGCACCGGGCGCCCTTCTTTGGTAATAAAAATATTGCTGCTTTTAACGTCCCTGTGAACGAGTGTATTTTTATGCGCATAATCGAGTGCCTTTGCAATGGGGGCAATTATTCTGGCCGTTTCATTAACTGATATGGGTCCGCGCGCCATAAGGAGCTTATGCAGGTCGCGCCCTTCCAGAAACTCCATTGACATGAAGTGCACTCCGTTTTCAACACCTTCCTCATAGATCTTAATTATGTTGGGATGGTTAAGCTTTGATAGGGCTGCGGCCTCCCTGTGGAAGCGTCCCACGTATTCTCTTTCTTCAGACAGGTGAAGGGGCAGCACCTTAAGCGCAACATCGCGCTCTGTATTTACCTCAGTCGCCCTGTAGAGAACAGACATTCCCCCGTGTCCCAGCTGGTAGACAATTTTATATTTGGATGCAAGAGCCCTTCTTACAGCTGATATCGGGTCAGATGAAGTTGAGGACTCCTCGAGCCATTCACCGCAGAAGCGGCATTTAATAGCCGAGGCTCTTATTATTTCTCTGCAGAACGGGCAGAGTTTTGTTTCTTCTTCAGGAAGCATGAGAACAATTATGAATTATGAATTTTAGGTTTTGAATTAAGAATTATAAAACAGGAAATGGAAAAATTTAAAAGTTTAATACTGGTCATGGTGCTGCTTTCGTATTTGTGATTTTTATTGTATCTGAAGATTTAAGTTTGATCCCGCCGGCAACCTTTCCTGCAGGAGCATCTCTCCCTTCGGGCATTATAAGCGCCTTTGGATGCGGATCAGCTTTTACAGCCGAGTAACCCCTGTATATCATTATTCCTGAAGCCGCAAGTATAAAAAGGACGAGGAATATATTAAGGAATATCCTGAGCGGTGTTTTTTCAGTGCCTCCTGAGGTGTGGCCACTCTCAGGAGGATAATTTCTTTTCAGTACATTTCTGTCTGAGCGTTCCAGGTGCCCATAGCCTGCGAGCACTACTGTAATATTATCCGCCGAGCCTGAGTCGTAAGCATATGCGACCAGTTGTTCGGCCGCATTTTTAAGTGAACGTGTTCCAACTATATAGTCTTCCAGCGTTTTATATTCAGTAGAAACCTTATCTGTCAGAAGTCCGTCCGAGCAGAGCAGAAGCGCTTCGCCTTCATGGAGAGTAAAGTACATCTCCTCTTCCGGAAATATGTCGGGTTTATCCTTGCCGCCATTAATTGCCCGTACGAGCAGGTGGCTGAAGCGCTGGAGTTTCGCGGGGTCCGCCTTCTGACCGAGTTCCTTCTGGAGTTGTCTGATATAAGTATGATCCTCCGTCATAAGCCCGAGGCTTCCGTGCCTGAGGAGGTAGAGTCTGCTGTCACCCAGGTTACCGACTACATATTTATCCCCTGCAATAAGAGCGCAGGTAAGTGTAGATCCCATGCCTTCAAGTTCAGGTTTTTCTTTCTGTTCCTTAGCCACAGCCTCCTGCGCCAGATCGAATATTCTCCGGAGCATTTCCTTCAGGTCCTCTGGGTATACGCGCGTTGTAAAGTTATCGTTCAGGTAGTTCTTAGCCGTTTCTATTACGATTCTGCTTGCGACCTCTCCGCCCGCGGCGCCACCCATGCCATCGGCCACGGCAAGGAAATACGCGTTCCCGTTAAAGGACAGTGTGGTGCAGGAATCCTCATTGTTGCTTCTCCTGCCGGTATATGAAACCGAATAAAATTCAAGTTCAGGCATTTATCTGGCCGGGATATTTATTGACTAATTTATCTTATACTGAAATTCAAGTTCTCCAGTTCTGATTTTGGCCTCAGGTTTTAGTTCAGCGCATTCACCCGGTTTAAGCTCCACGCCGTCTACCTGTGTAAGGTTTGTCTCGCTTAGGTTTCTAACGAAGAGCTTATGGTCCTTGTAGATCAGTTCAGCCTGCCTGCGCGAAACGGTTCTGAACTTTTCATTTAGCTGTATATGGGCGTAAGCCCTTTCTCCGGTAACTACTTCCCTTCCGATTGAGACGATGCTACCCTCAGCCGTTGGGAACCCTGCAATTCTGAAGGATTTTCCGGCGTCGTCGCCCGAGATAATTTCCAGAACACCGGGAATAAAAGTGATCGTCTGTGGAGCCGCAGGCACAATCTTTATGGTTCTGAAATCTGAATCAAAGAAAGGGGCCTGGTTTTTTTTATCCGCCGGGGGCATTTCCACACGCGAAGGCTTTTCCATGCGCGGGGGCCTTTCCATGCGGGGAGGCATTTCAATTCTTGGCGAGGGTTTCTCAATTATAGGCTCCATGCGTGGTTTCGCCTGAGGCGGCTCATACTTTTCAGCCACCGGCTTCTCGGGCTGCCGGGCCTCCGGCATATTCATTGCCTCGCCCACGGGTGTTACGGGAAGCGCATAAATCACCTCCTCCAGATTCCTTTCCCTGTGCTTTGATATCTGTGTATAGATGAATATGGCGGCCAGAAGGACAAAGAGCACGACAAGGAGTATAACCAGAGGGTCGGTCCCCTCAACCGGAGCGGAAGTTGAAGCTGGCTCAAGGGAACTTCTGGAGCGCTCACTGATAAAAGCCTCCCTGCTTACGGGATCTATATAGACCGTGCCGGTAACCCTGTAACGCTTAAAGAGTTCAGGTGCCGTGGAGAAGGTGTTAACCTTAACGGAGCCCCCGTACTCACCATTTATCATATAATAGCTTGTTGTAGATGAAGTTGAAGGCACGTACTGAGTAACGATTCCCTCAACTTCCACGGCCTGGGAGCTGAAGGACTGGGAATTTTTTGAAATCTCCTCAATTGTAATTTTTTTCGGCTGGGAAAACAGCAAAGCGGACCAGAACACGACCAGTAAAACTGAAGCCGGCACAATATATTTTCTCATACTCATCCTCACATTCATTACTATAAATTTTAAGCATAAACAGAGGGCATAGTTTCCCATGCCCGGATTTTGCATTATTTCACGGGTCTCTTTTTTTCTCCGGCACATTCACCCCTATTGAATAAATATAAAAGAAAACCCCTCTTTTTCAATCTTCTGCCTTTGCCCTATTATTCGGGCCAATAAAAAGAGCCTCTGATCATTAAATAATAAGCATAAAAGGGTATATACTGTATGTCCATGCCGGGAATGGTGATTTAAATCACTGGAGGCCAGGCGATGTTGTTTTTAATCACCTAAAATCTTATACTTTTTTATAGAGCCATCCACCTTCCAAAGGAAAAAAGATCCGTCATCTTATATTTCTCTTCTATGCGAGTATTTAACCTGAAAGGATAAAAAGGGGTGGACAGAAAGCGTGAATGTTTGATTACAGGCGTCATTAAACAATGATGCAGAGACACCGGTTTGAAAGACAACGAATGTATTTCCAACAAAAGTAAAGTATGTGATATGTATAATACGCTACTGTCATTACTAATAATACTCTGCCTTAGCTGCCCTTTATGGGCGCAGCAGGAAAAAATCCAAGTTACTTCCGAAGCCTCCGAGGGGAAGGTTTTTATCTACTATGAGCTCCAGGGCAACCCGTCCAAAGAATATGAAGTAGGGCTGAAGCTAAAACGCACTTCGCAGCCAAACTTCAGCTACACACCTGAAGACCTTGAAGGAGACGTAAACGAGGGCAAATTTGCCACAGGTAAAAGGAAGATCGTCTGGACACTTTCTAAAGATGAAGAAAAGATGTTTCAGGACGGGGAAGACTTTTACTTTGAGGTTACCGCAAATCCTGCCGGAGGAGGAACCGCCTGGTATTACTATGTGGGGGCTGCCCTCGTTGCAGGAGGCGCCGCCGCGGCTATAATCACATGGAACGCACAGGGAGATTCAGGGGGACAGACCGGCA
>JBLMYS010000358.1:0-13259 GCA_050258415.1 Acidobacteriota bacterium
TAATATCAATATCGTGAATCATGAGGTCTAAAACAACGGCAACGTCGGTTCCGCGCGGGTTAAACTGCGCCAGGCGGTCGCTTTGAATAAACTTTGGATCGAGCCTGTAATTGTCCAGCGATAGTAAAGCCGGGTTAAATCTTTCTATATGCCCCACCTGAAGATTAAGATTTTTCTTTTCGGCAAGCTCTACCAGCTCCTCGGCCTCTGAGATCAGTTTTGTAATAGGCTTTTCGACGAAGACGTGGCGGCCAGCTTCAAGGGCCTTCTTAGCCAGATCGTAATGAGCGCTGGTTGTAGCCACAATTGAAACCGCGTCTGTGGAGGCAAGGATCTCATCGAGTGAGTTAAAGACCTTGACCTTAAACTCGCTGCCGCATTCTTTGGCTTTTTCGGCATCCATGTCGAATATGCCTGTAAGTTCACATTCAGGTATTGTTTTAGAGATTTTAGTATGAAGTTTACCTAAATGCCCTGTTCCGATAATTCCAAGTTTTAATTTTTCCATTTTATATGCTTGCTGCTTTACTTGCTGATTATTTTTTGATAACCGATAATTCTGTCGTAGCCGCCTTTATCAGGGTCGGCATAAAATATAAAAACGTGATAGATATTGTCCGTAGTAAATGTATTTCCTTCCAGGGTCAGCCAGTCGATGTCGCTTACCTTGCCGTCGTCCAGGTGAGCCAATACATACTGATAATCGTATATGCCTCTTTTAAGCAAAACGGTTTCAGTAAAAAGGCCGCTCTGGTCTTCCTTCATTTCATATTCGGGAAGGACATCCCAGTTGTTAAAGGATCCGACGAGGAATATTTTCTTTGAATAACTCTCCGGAGGCCTCAGCCTGAAATTTACATTCATATAGACGGCGTTTTCATCTTTATATCTTGTAAGGACAGATCCGCCGTTAAGGTCGCGCCTGAGGTTTTCTTTGAAGAACCTGGAAGTTTCAACGCCGTCGAACTGGGCGTTGACGTTCCTGGAGGCAAAAATATTATAGTTCCTGAGGTCTGTTTCCCTGTATTCGTTACCCGGGCGGAGCTCTTTGGAAGTAAAGCTGAACTTCCGGTTGCCATCCCAGGAGTAGTACCTGTTAAGTGTATTGTCCTGTTTTCTTTCGACGTAGTAGGGATAGTCGATCTTGTGGTTTGCAACAATTTCCACGTTCTCTACGTTAAAGGGAAAGAGTTCATCGGGCAATGTAAAGTCAGTCGTCAGGTTAAACACTCTGGCCAGATCGGTCGGGAAATAGTTTATATCTTCCAGGAATTCGTGTTTAATGTTTGAACTGGCCTCCATGATAGGATGGACGGCATAGAACTTTCCCGAGGCATAAACCTTCGATGTATCCTGTGAGTCGGTGATATAGAACTTCCATTTTCCTGAGAACGGAAAATCGACGTAGCCATATTCATCGGGGAAACTCCCCCTGAAGTGGTATTTTGCCTCCTGGACGGTTACGGGCAGGACTTCGAAGGCCAGGTTACGGGCCACATTCTGTCCTATATTCTCCAGGAAGAGGTTTGTATAAGGAGTCCAGTTCTTGTCGCAGAACTTAAAGACGATGCTAAGGCTCGGCGCCTGATCGGCATCCACATCAAACTCAATAGTCAATAAATCGCTGCCCCTTTCGTCGTAGAGAAGAACGGGCAGTGTAGTTTCATCTCTGTTTGTGTATGCCTTAAGGGACAGAATTCTTCTCAGCTCTTCAGCAAATGCATTTGAAACGAAGAGAATTAAGAAGGCACATACAGAGAGAATAGCGGGAAATGACCGGATTTGCCTAGACATTGAAGATTTCTACGCATTTAATTGAATGATGCGGAATAAATATTTTAATCTGCTGCTGTTCCCTGGTAGCTTCCAGAAGGAGGCCATCCTCATACTCGCCGATGAGTTTTCCTGTTTTGAAAACTATCTCATAAAGAGGCGCCTGGCTTTTGGTATCGTAGGTCATCCCGTAGTTTTCCAGCATGGTAACATTTACCATTTTCTGCAGGTATTCCTTCCAATCCAGTTTCATAGATCTCCTTAAAGCAACTTGGAAATTTGTTCTTTAAATTGTTTTAGATCCTCACAAAGATAATACTCTTCCAAAAGTTTATCTGCAAGTGCATATTCATCGGCATAAATATAATTTGCGTAAGAAGAGGCAATTACGGCCCTTAAAAGGCGTGAGGATTCACAAGTCTTCCCCTTTTCCTTAAAGAAAGAATCCATATAGTTCATATTTGCCTCGTTTTCCTGCAGGAACACGTTATAAAGCTGATCGTTGACAATATTAAGCGAGGAGTCAACGAAGCTCCAGCAGACAAGAGGAGAAAATACATTATCCTGGCCTGCAACATTTAATGAATCAAAGTCCGGACTTCCCGTAACAAGCACCACGTTATTAATTTCGTCGGAGAAGAAAGAATAAGGTTCTTTTAAGCCTGAATAAATGGAATCGATCAGATAGAAACTGCCAATTGTATTATATACATAAAGTGTATAGTAATCCTGTCCGTCAGTCTGGGTGTCGTCATTGATTAAAAGTTCACTTGCACCATCGCCGTCGATATCAAGAGTATAAGCGTATGGGTCCTGAAACTGTCTTTCGAAAACGTTTTTGTTATCCAAATCAGCGACCAGGAGTTTCGAGTCCTGGATTTTTACGTTAAAATCCTCGACAGCAAAAGTGCTGTCCTGCGCAAAGGCACTTCCGCCCATAAGCGCAACAAAAAGTAATAATAATATCTTCATAATTAATGTATAAAACTATCTAAAAAAGGGGATTTATACAAGAAATTTCAGAATAATGAGGATAATTTTTGAAGCAATTGTGAGGCAGGGCCAGTCAATGGACATGCCTGAGCTGCCTCACAAGTTTCGGGAGTTTTACGTGAAAAGTTACTTTAAGACTTTAATATCGCCGCCTGAGGTATAGCAGTGGAGGGTTTTGCCGCCTCCGTTAAGTTCACCCCTGAGTTTAGAGCCCGTAAGTTTACCGGTCTGTGTAACGGGCAGTCTGCATACAATTTCCCCGCCTGAGGTTGAAAGGTCGGCATCGGCAGAAAAGTTACCGGGTACCCTGACTGTAATGTCGCCTCCCGAGGTTTCGAGATCAATTCCGTAGTTGGTGTCGAAGTAGTTAAGAGAAATATCGCCGCCAGTAGTGGAAGCCTCGACGCGGCCCCCCTTGCCTTCCAGGGTCATATCGCCGCCGGAGGTTGAAGCCTTAAGGTTTCCGTTAAAGTTATGGACCTGAACGTCGCCACCGGAGGTGGATACTTTCATATTGCCGCTCGTGTTTTCGAGTTTAATGTCGCCGCCCGAGGTCTCGAGATCTGTATAACCCTTTGTATTAATTAAAGTTATGTCACCCCCGGAGGTCTCAAATTTAACCGATCCGTTAAGGTCATAGAGTTTTATATCCCCTCCCGAGGTTCTGATATAGGCGTTATAGTTTGCAGGGAGTTTAATTTCATATTTAACATAGAGGACGTTCCATCCGAACCATAACCATGAGCCGCCGCTTTTCCCCTGGACTTTAACCCCTTCTCCGGAATCTTCTATATTGAAGTGCATTTTGTCGTGAGCTCTTTTGTTACCGCTTATTTTAACATATACCTCAGGGCGGTCCCAGGTACTGACATAAACGTCGCCTGAAGAAGTACTAAGCTCGAGTTTTTTGCCCATGGAGGTAGGAAGAGTCTTCTCCTCGATAGTTTTCAGGTCGCCGGCCATTAAATTAGCGGCAAAGCCCAGAGTAAGGGCCATAAGCAAAAACAGGCCGGAAGCTTTCTTAAATGAATATTTAACAGATTTCATAACGAACCCCTTTATTGTCTCTACCAGTTTAGACGCAGGGATTACGGGAATGGTTACAAGACAATTAAAAATTATGAATTAAAAAGTGGCGGAAGGCCCAAGGTTATCATGAAAGGAGACTATCTGAAATAACGCAACCGTTAAGCACCGAAGGTGCGGTCTGTCTATAGCCCCGGGTGAGGAAGCCCCGAATGGGGCGACTGAACCCGGGGAATATGAATCAAAAAATCCCCACAGAGCCCCGGCCAGGGGCGGCATATAAGATTTGTGCATGATATATACGGGTGTATACAAGATCAACCATCGACGAAATCTTTTGATATGAAACAATCCATCATGACGTAATCTGGACATTTGGGGATTCTCTGGGATGTCAGGAATAAATACAAATATTCCGGTAATGTTATATGCCGCCCCTGACCGGGGTTTGGGGTTTGGGGTTTGGGGTTTGGGGTTTGGGGTTTGGGGATCTTGTACCCGGGGTTCCGCACCCCTTTCAGGGGTTTGTCACCCCGGGCTACAAATGTTACGTCATCCGGAGGATGACTTGGTGAGTGCGTAATCCTGGCTGGTCTACTTGTTTTGGCCTTTTAACCTTTTTAATTTCCCTATTAATATCTTTTGCGGCAAAGGTCTTTTATTGTCTCTTTGTGATTGTAAGTTTTATAGAGGTTTATAAAATCAGCTGTCCCTTTGCTTTTATCCGGAAATTCACCGGGCAAATTATTTACAAGACTCTCAGCTTCTTTTTTCCTTCCTAATTGTAATAGTGTTATTATTCCGTTACTGTAGTCATTGAAGTCATGTTTTTCCGTAAATCGCTTCCGGTAAACTGCCAGTGCTTTTTCATAATTCTTTATTGCTTCTTTTTTACTTCCAATGAATTCATATACCATTCCCAGCAGATCAATACCCTCAGCGAAATCCGGAATGTTCTTAATACATTTTTCCATTGTCTCTATTGCTTCCAGGGTACGCCCATAGCCCAAAAGAATATTTGCCTTATTATCATAAGCCAGATAATAAGAGCTATCAGCAGTTATGGCTGAATCTAATAAGCTAATCACTAGCACTGCAACGCTGGAATCAGGCTTTTCCTTTAACATTTCCTTTTGCCAGAAACTTAATGCTTTATTGTTCAGTTCCATAGACACCGGATTGAAGTCCATGCTTTTGAATGGCTTTTCATCTCCGCATTTACCTTGCGGGTAAATGAAGCTGGAAAAGAAGACGAAAAATATTACAGAATGAGATAATTTCATCTTTTTGATTCTATCAGTTTTTCTTTCTCAGTTTATCAATTGCCTCCTGCGGAACCTTGGTTATGTAGTAACCGGTTGAATCTAGGTCGTAGTCCGATAAGTAACCATTGTCATCAAGCTTACACTTAATATTTTTCCCCTGCACTACTGCAACTGAACTCTCCCAGGATACAAAGTTGACGAGTGCGTCGGCTTCAATTTCCACCTTCCAGCTGTCGGGAATTTCATCATTGCTTTCATGCCCGGCTCTGAGCAGGTAGTGGATTTTAGCCTGATCGTGAACTTCATCCCCGGAAGCGATAAATTCAAGTCTTTCGAAGGGATCATTATAGTTCAATTTAAATTTCCTGGCAAACGATTTCATTTCATCGTAAGACCTGGGATTAATTTTGTATTTATCCCGGAACATCCACAGCACTCCCTGAAACTCCTGGAGTCCTCCCCAGGAAAGAACAAATGCATTTTCAGCCGGAGAGACTTTCCTTTCCGGTGTAACAGTGCATTGCGCGAGTGTTAAACCCATTACAATAAGTAGGAATGAATTAGTAAGTTTTTTCATTTAATGACCCCCTGATAATTACAATTCTGCTTTTTTCTTATATGTATATATGGTGACGGGGAACGTTTTCGGAAAATTATTTTAATTTTTTGTGGGATGCCAGCAATTTTTAGACCTTTTGGGGAATATTTTATTGCATAATGATTGTTCTTCGGTTTTATTTGCAGTTTGACTATTTTTGGTGCTGAATATTTTTCCATCATCAGCTTAAATTAGAAATAAGTAAAATTCTGAAAGCGTACATTATAAAGGAATCCATGGATAAAGAATATTATATATTGTGGTACCGCCTGAATAAAATTGACCGCTACCTTATCTGGTTCTCGGATGAAACTGACGGCGTTGTAACCAATCCTTCGGGCCATGCTTTGAGCTTTAACTCCAAAAGTGAACTGCTGGATTATGCTTCAAAGAATAATCTGGACATTAGCTCTGAAGAACCTGAAATGCATAACCTCGACCTCGTCAATGAATGGATAAAGGAAAACGATCCCTCAGTTATAAATTTCAGCCAGTTCAATAATATATGGAACCTCTGGACAGACATTTCCCATAGTACGGGAAAAGGCTTTGATGAAGACCAAGAGTCTGCCGAATTGATATACGACAAGCTCTTCTGGAGCTGCACGCTCCCTACCGGAAAATCAGACGACCAGGAGTATATTCCCGAATGGACTGAAGATGAACTGAAAGATATGCAGGAACTCTTCTTAAGGGGAATTGATATGTTTAGACGTGCTGTTACACCCTATTCTAAATAAACCTTGCATCGATTATTTCCAGGTCACAAAGGCCAGGGTGTGAACCAATAATTCCTTGAGATTATAAAGCCATTTCATTAACTTACCTTCACACAGAAAAAGAGGTTTGTCGTGAAATGGTTTTTACAGTCTCTGGCAATATCTTTCGCTCTCCTTGGCTTATCTTCGGCTCTGTACGCTCAGACGCCTGACTTTAACGTAAACAGCTACAAACAGTTCCTTTCTGAAAACCAGAATCTTTCAACTGAAAAACTCCTCGGCTTGCACCCGGCCGGACTTTTCCAGGGAAACTTTAAGTTCAACCATTTTTCTTACCTGTACTCCGATTTGATAGGTGAAAGATATAACCTCACCCCGGGAGAAATGTCCATCCTGGATAAGAACGGGTTCATGGTAACTGAAAGACTCCAATTTCCGAATTTCCAGAGCGCATTTGAGGATATATTCTATAAGGACCTCCCTGTGATGGTAACAAGCGATGCAATCCTGCACGCTTTCCATATGTCGTATGACAAAATCCTTACCGATATGGAACTACAGATCCTGATACCTGAACTGACTGATTTCCTGAAAAGCCTTCACGGGCAAATTCCGGCACTTGCAGCTAACTACAGCATTGAAGCCGGCATGAAAGTACCACTAAAAGATCTGGACATTTATCTTACCGTTGCAAGGGCCCTTCTTGAAGGACAGGCTTCCCCCGTATTTGCCGAAAACACGAGTGAGATTACATCCATTCTGCAGAATATTGCATCTGAAAAAATGTCAGAAATAAAGCTGTTCTCTTCAACAACTAAAACCATGGATTTCAGCCAGTTTAAGCCCCGCGGGCACTACGTAAGCAAAGAGCATCCTGAGCTTGCAAATTACTTTAAGGCTATGATCTGGCTGGGCAGGACGGAAATATATCTTCTGGCCCCGCGCGCCTTGCACCCTGCCCCGAGCGCTGAGGACCTTCAACGCCAGGCAATTGACGCAATGCTTGTTCTTGAAGCTGTGCAGAATTCCGGCACGTTTAATTCATATGAGAAAATTAATGGAATCATTCAGTTCTTTACCGGTGAACAGGATAACGTAACACTTCCCAACCTTAAATCTCTTTCTGAATCGGTAAAGCTTGCAAAAGCAAGCGGGCTTTTGGATCAGTCAAAACTTAAGACTTTTCAGGATTCATTAAAGACAAAGGCCTATGCTTTCCAGAGAATTCTTTCCCAGATTATAACAACAGACGTTACTTCACCGGACAGCATAATACCGGCTTCGGCCTTCCTCCTGTTCGGACAGAGATTCGTGCTTGATTCCTATGTTACAGCCCAGGTTGTCTTCGACAGAATTACCTATGGAAGCGAACGCCCTAAAAGGATGCTCCCTTCCACGCTTGATGTTCTCTATGCCTTAGGGAACGACGCCTCTGTACAGCTACTTCAGAAGGACCTGGATAAATACCACTACGGCCCAAACCTCGCTGCCTTAAGATACCTCGTGGATTCTTACGGGCAGGACTTCTGGGATTTGTCGCTTTACAACGGGTGGCTTAATGCAATCAGGAAATTGAACCCTAAGCAGGACAGGAAGAATTTACCCTTAGCAATGCAGACCGCTGCCTGGTGGCAGGAGAAAATGAACACGCAGCTTGCCTCCTGGGCACAGCTAAGGCATGATAACCTCCTTTATGCAAAACAGTCCTATTCGGGAGCTGTATCCTGCTCCTACCCTTACGGTTATGTAGAACCCGTGCCGGAATTCTTCCTTGAGTTAAAGAAGTTCTCGGAAAAGGCAGAAGCCTACTTCTCAGGCCTGAACTACAAAGACGAGTCTATGAAAACTAATATTAAGGACTACTTCTCCGGCACTAAATCCATATATGAAAGACTTGCCTCAATGGCACAAAAAGAGCTGGATAAGGTTCCTTTTTCTCAGGAAGATACATCTTTTATAAATAAACTTGCCACCATAAGAGGCGCATGCGGCGACAGCAAGCCGGGCTGGTACTCTAATCTTTTCTATGAAAGCATGGGTTTCCCGGGCAGGGATTGCGAATACGTGGTGGCAGATATTCATACTGCTCCTACAGATGAATTGGGCAACCCGGTCGGCTGGGTTAAGCATGCCGGTACGGGACCGGTAAATATGGGAGTATTCCTGATAGAAACCCCGTCGGCAGAAAACGTTGCATTCGTAGGACCTGTCTTAAGCTACTATGAACTGACGACAACAAACTTTCAGCGCCTTACAGACGACGACTGGGCTCAGACATACCTCTCTTCTTCTGCCGTGCGCCCGGAATTTGTAAATATTTACCTGGCCGACAATACGGGAAATGAAAGACCCGCGGGAATATCACTTTTATCCTCTATAGATAATGAAAAGGAAAAACAGATACCTCAAACTATGGTGCTGGCGCAGAACTACCCGAATCCTTTTAACTCACACACCACCATCAGGTTCGCAATTCCGCATAACATGACAAACCGCCAGGTAAGGCTTAAAATATATAACGCGCTTGGAGTTGAGGTGAAGGATCTTTTTAATCATATGCTCCCGGCAGGCAATTACGTTACTCGGTGGGATGGAACGGACGCCTCGGGACAGAATGTTTCAAGCGGCGTGTATTTCTATAATCTGACCATTGAATCAGACGGAGGAAGCGAGAAACTCTCAGGCAAGATGATGCTTTTGAAATGACATATACAAAAAATCCCCTGCGTTCACAACAGAATGCAGGGGATTTAAAAAAGCTAACATAAACTTATTTGTTAAAAAGCATCTTCAGCGATACCAGCAAAAGAACACCGCCGAAGACCTTCTTCATTACCGCATCAGACAGGCTGATCGATATTTTGGCTCCGAAAAGCGCGCCGATTACAAATCCCGCGCAGATAAGTCCCGCAACCCTAAGATCAATCATCCCCTGCTTGTAATATGTCATTGCAGCCAGTATGCCTACAGGCGGTATTAAAACTGCAAGACTTGTACCCTGAGCCTGATGCTGTGTCATGCCGAACAGAAGTACTAAGGACGGAACAATCAGTATTCCGCCGCCGATCCCAACAAGACCGCTTAAAACCCCGGCCGTAAGCCCAAGCAGTATATAAAGAAAAATATCGGACATTTTGAATTCCCTCTTTTGCATAAGTTAATTTTTCCCGGAATTTATTTCTTCAGAGCTTTAGTCGTTCTCGGTGGCCGTTTTCCCGGAGATCTGCTTAATTAAAAACACAAACAGAAGTCCCAGTGATGCCCCTATGACGTCTGCCGTAAGGTCCAGTATGTCGCAGCTGCGCCCGGGCACCAGAAGCTGATGCAGCTCATCTAAAGCCCCGTAGACAGTAATAGTCAGTATCGTCATCAGAAACGGCCTTGAGTATAAAAGCCTGAATTTTCTCTGGAAAAGATAAGTAAAACAGAGTAAAACCGAAAGAACTCCGTAGGCTGTAAAATGCTCAATTTTATCGCTCACCCCGATATTCGGAACATCATTGCCGGGAAGAGTGGTTGCGATAAAAAGAACGATCCAGTATAAAACAAGCGGGATGTATATTAAATATTTTTTATTTCTTTCCAATAAATTAAACACCTGATTTCCTTATAAAATTAATTGCTTCGGGTAAATTTTGAATAATGTCAGTAGCCATAATACCATATTCAGTCTTATTCTTCAGTAACAAGTCGGCAGAGAGGCTATGAAGATAAACTGCCGATATAACGGCTCCCTCTGTGTCCTCTGCCTGCGCTACGAATCCGGCAATTATACCCGTCAAAACGTCCCCGGTTCCAAACTTTGCCATTCCGGGGTTTCCGGTGCTGTTAATAAGAGCCTCCCCGTCAGCATTAAAAATAACCGTGGGAGCTCCTTTTAGAACCAAAAGCGCACCGGTCTCTTCAGCGAACCTGCGTCCAAAAGTAAGTACATCACTCTGAAGCTCACTAAGCTTAATGCCCAAAAGATTTGCAAACTCCGCCTGGTGAGGCGTCAGAACGCAATTGCTTAAATCCAGATTCTTATACTTCCCTTCCCCAATGGCAAAGAGAGCATCGGCATCAATTACGATCTTTTTATTTTTATTTATCCTTATCGTTTCAACTACAGCCTCAAGAGTTTCCTCGTCACGCCCGAGGCCGGGGCCAATTGCCAGAACATCCATCCATTCAAAGCGCTTCTTAAGCTCCTGTATGTTTTCCTTTCTGAAGATCCCATTGCCATCATCCTTATAAGGAAGCACAATTACTTCGTCGAGCTTGCTCTGAATTATCCCTTCAGCTGACTCAGGGAAACAGAGTATCGATGCTCCGGCGCCTGAATGCAGAACAGATGAAGCCGTCATAAAAGAGGCTCCCGGAAGCATTTTCGAGCCCGCAATAACCAGCACCTTGCCGGCAGTGTACTTATAGAGATCTTTGGCCTTCTGAGGTAAATTATAATAAGCATCCTCAGGTTCAATTACATAAGTATCGACTTGAAAGTTATCGAAATATTCTGCTGATAGTCCAATGTAGCCCTTCTTGATCTCGCCTGAAACAACAGCGCCTTTATTTACAAAAAGCCCCTTTTTAAGCTCGGCAAGTGTAACGGTAAGATCAGCCTGGAAGGGTTCTTCTCCCGACCCCTTATCGGCATCAAGCCCTGTCGGAATGTCGAGGGCTACACGGACTCCATTAAACTTATTCAGCTCCCGTACAATTTCAGCGTATGGGGATTTAAGGCTTCCTGTGGCACCGGTACCGAGCAAGGCATCCACAATCATCTGTGAACCTTCAAGCTTTTTAAGGTCGCGCACCGATTTATACTGCCTCATGAAAGAGGTTTCATCGGAATAGTGGATTACGTTCTGGAGGATTTCAAAATTTGTAAGGGCGTCTCCTTTTAACTCTTCAGCGCCTGCAAGGTAGATAACGCCTACCCTGAAGCCTGAACTGATAAAATGCCTGGCAAGCGCAAAGCCGTCACCGCCATTGTTACCCTTGCCGCAAACAATTCCAATCAAAGAAGACTTATTTAAGCCCGGGTACTCTTCCCTTATTATGCTGAAAATGCTTAAGGAAGCATTTTCCATAAGAATAAGACCCGGAATCTGAAGCTGGCTGATTGCATATTCATCAGCCGTTCTTACCTGGGAAACAGAAAATAAAGGTATCATTTAATTACCTTTGTCCGTAAATATGTTAATGTAAAGCGAACACTCTTAGACTAAAATCTATAATATTATTCAAACCTTTCAGATACAAAAAATAATCTCATAAAGACCAATTGTTATCTCAGGTACGAAGTAATCAGATCGATCAAAGTGCCCGGGAATAAACCGAAGCCTATAACAAGCAGTGCTGAAACTATAACCGCAAGAATACCTTTGGAGTTATTGTGCACCGGCAGAGCTGCGGGCTCAGGATCCCTGAAATACATGTAAACAATCACACGGATATAGAAGTAAACGCTGATAACGCTTGAAAGAACGCCTAAAATTGCAAGCCACGTCATGTCAGCCTTAATGGCAGAGATGAAGACGTAGTACTTTCCGAAAAATCCCGCAAACGGAGGAAGTCCTGAAAGCGAGAACATAAATAGAGCCATAAAAGCCGCAAGTACGGGGTGGCGCTGGCTGAGTCCAATGTAATCGTTAAGCTCCAGCTTTGTGTCGCCTTCACCTTCAACCATTGCAATTACACCAAAAGCACCAAGATTCATGAATGTGTAGGCGATAAGATAAAACATGATGCCTGCAACGCTTTCAATGTTGCCTGAGGCAAGGCCTATTGCCATGTAGCCCGCATGGGCAATTGAGGAGTAGGCAAGCATTCTTTTAAGATTGCTCTGCGAAATGGCAACTATGCTGCCGTAGAGCATTGAGAAAGTTGCAATTGCGGCAAAGTAAGGCCTGAAAACGTTTGCTGCCGAACCCGGGAAAACTGCGCCAAGGGCGATAATAAGGACGCTGAAAGCAGCAGCCTTGCCGCCTGTGGACATGAGGCCTGAAACTGTTGTGGCGCTTCCCTGGTAAACATCCGGCACCCACATGTGGAACGGGAAAGCCGCAATCTTAAACGAAAATCCGATTAAGAAAAGGAGCATTCCCGCGACAAATAAAATGTTGTGCGTGAGAGTTCCGAAATTCTTAACAATTATGTCTATACTTGTTGTCTGAGAGGTTCCGAATATTAAAGCAATTCCATATACTATAAAGCCTGTGGCAAAGGATCCGAGGAGGAAGTACTTGAGTGATGCTTCATTTGCGCCCGACTTTTTCCTGTTAATGCCGGCAAGAACGTAAAAGCAGATTGACATCTGTTCAAGGCCTATGAAAACCATGAAAAGGTCTTTGGCTCCTGCCATCATCATCATGCCCAGGACAGAAGAAAGTATCAGGATATAGTACTCGCCGAAATAGCTTCCGTACTTCTTTATGTACTCCATTGAGCTTAAGACCGTAAGGGCTGCGGCAAGAGTAAAGAGAAAGTTGAATATTCCGACGTTGCCCCCATAGGCGAGCATATTGTTGTAAGCCGTGCCTGTATTGTTGAGGCTGAAGAGAGAATATGCCGAGGCTGCAAGAAGTACTAAAACGGAAAACCAGGGAAGTACTTTGTCGCTTTTCTCAGAAGTAATTTCAATTACAACTGAAAGGAACACTCCGGCACCAACGAGAATTAAAGGTAAAATGTTATAAATATCCTGAATATGGTTTTGCATATCTACTCTGAAATAAAATCTTTTTTACTGATTTTCTGTAATTTATGTTTACCGGCTTACTTACCTGCTACCGGCCTAATGTCGAAACTTGGAACTGAAACCTGCTGAATGATTGTGTTTGTAGATTTTTCAGAGAGTTTCAAAAATGTGCCCGGATAAATTCCGATCCAGATAATGAA
>JBLMYS010000359.1:0-2728 GCA_050258415.1 Acidobacteriota bacterium
GGGCAGATAGCTCAGTCGGTAGAGCAAAGGACTGAAAATCCTTGTGTCGGCGGTTCGATTCCGTCTCTGCCCACAGGTAACTACAAGGCGCTGATACCGACAGCGCCTTTTTTATTTTAAAGAAACTTGATAATTCCCAAGCCAGTGTCTTTCAGACGAAGTATGACTTGTCCGCCATCTCATTTAATCTAGTCTTCCCTGGTGCTTTCCCTAATTTAATATTATGGACTTCCAAATTTGGAAAATTCTTAAATAAATAAGATACAAATTCATTACTTGACTATACATCGAAATAGATGTATTTTTGAAGTGGACCAATTGAGGTGAAAAGAATTATAGTATCTATGGGAAAATTTAGAGTAGTGTTTTATGAAAATTCTGAAGGAATATCAGATTTAGATGCCTTCATTGAATCAAGAGATATAAGGGAGCAAGCTAAAATTTATTCCTTTGTAGGAATGTTGGAAGATAAAGGACCTCATCTGCCAAGACCTTATGCGGATATTTTAAGAGATGGCATTCACGAACTTAGAATCAAATTATCCGGAAATCAGACGAGGATATTATATTTCTTTTGCTATCAAAATTACATTGTACTTAGTAACAGTTTCATGAAAACCACATCTGAAGTCCCCGATAAGTACATTAATGAAGCGATCAAACGGCGGAATGATTTCTGCAGCAGGTTTTCTAAGAAGGAATTAGACAAACTGTACAAAGAATAAATGTATAGGCATTTCATAAAGGCTACAATTACAAAATACATTAAATGAGAATATAGAAAAGGCAACTGTTATGATAAACTTTAATAAAAAATTGCAGGAAAAATTAAAAGATCCTGAATTTGCCAAATACTATGAAGAAGAGAGAATTCTTCTTGAGGTTGCATTAAAAATTGCTCAGGAAAGAGAGCGCAAAGGATTGACTCAATCCGAACTGGCAATAAAAGCCAATCTGACTCAGCAGCAGGTATCTAAACTGGAAAGCGGAGCAAGCTCAAATGTAATGACATTACTGAAGGTTTGTAAAGCACTTCATCTCAGGATTTTTGTCGGAAGTGAGGAACAGATAAACTCGCGCCGGATAAGAGCGGCAAAGGTGTGAAGTGGTGGTTCGATTCCGTCTCTGCCCACAGGTAACTTCAAGAGGCTGATACCGACAGCGCATTTTATATTTTAAGGCAATCAAAGTTTTTTGGTAAATCTTTGACCGATATTTTCCTTTGTTTATGCTGATCCTATTTATTAAATTGTCCGGGTAATGTTAGTTTTTTGCAATCGAGTAAAAAGTTTAACAATATAAATGGAGTACTCCGTGACGCACAGACTCATTTCCTGTCTAATTTTACTGGTTGTTATTACTTCATCTTTTACCGGATGCAAGAAAGATCCCGGAACTATCTCTCCTCCGGAGGAACCTAAACAGAATAATAATTATATTCTTAAGGCCGATGAGACTGCCTTACTGGCAGTAAATGACATCAACGTATATGTTGGCCAGGACGGAAGAATATTTATTGACGGTCCGTTCTACAAAAAGCTCAATACCGAAGTTTCCCTCAGCAGCGCAGGCTTATGGCTGGCAGCCGCTCCGAATGGCAATCCGTATGCGGACCTAATTATAGGCGGACTCAGCAACTATGCAGCTAAGTGGGATACGGCTTATAGCGGGGTTTTTAATGTCACTCCTGAAATATTAACGAACGATATTTTAAACTGGCCGTCAAAATATGGAGCTCCTGTAGACCAGAACGGCAAACCTGCCCTTCATGGCGATGCAATGCTCTTTTCATGCATGAAAGGAATTCAAGCCTTTCCCTATAATGGCATGGGCAATCCAGTTGAAAATCTGAGAATAACCCAGACCGTCTATGCGTATAAGACCCCTGGCCTGAGCAATGTACTTTTCGTAAGGTATGAACTCAAAAATGCAGGAACAAAAGATATAAACGGAATTTATGCTGGCTATTACACCGATACGGATATTGCCATAGGTAATGTTAAAAATTCTATAGGATACGATTCTTCCAAAGCGATTATGTATACTTATCTTGATCCTAATGACACCAAAAGTGCCGACTATTATAATTGTGTCAGCGGATGCCTTTTCCTGGAATCTCCTTTTCGTGACAGCAGATTTCCTTACCCGGCCTCAGGGCATAGAATGCTCGAAAGGAATTATGGCGAGAGTGGTTCACAATTCGGCGAACTGAGTCTGAGAGAGCCGGGTCAGATACTGAATGTGCTTAAAGCTCTTGGAAATGACGGCAGCAGCATGATTGACCCCGTAACCAAATCCCCCACTAAATATGCATTTTCGGGTAATCCCGTTACAGGTAAAGGATGGCTTGACCAGGGGACAGGGGATAAACGAAACCTGTTGTGTACGGGGCCGTTTGACCTGAAGGCTTCGGAAAGTAAAGTTATTACTGTAGCTATGATTACAGTGGGTGAAAAACTATTGAAGGACAGTCTTGATAAGCTAAGGACACAAGCTGATCTTATCAGAAATGAAAGTTCAATCTGGTCCTTCCCGGTTTCAAAACAATAGAATTAGGGTTCCCGATTCCGTCTTTGCACACAGGTAACGACAAGGCGCTGATACCGACAGCGCCTAGTTTATTTTAAATAGTCGTGAATTTGAGCTGGATTAAAAACTTTTTCTGAACTCAAAATCCAGATTTATGCCTTTTCTGCCGCAATGCAAAGTGAGACCATCTTAAATACAT
>JBLMYS010000360.1:0-42485 GCA_050258415.1 Acidobacteriota bacterium
ATTAGCGAGGCCCGGAACCTGCAGGAGCGTATCGGCTAAGGTGGAATCCATTACCAGAGGACTTGCAAAATTATACTTTAACGCAACCTGAACCTGGTATTTTTCAGCGGAATTTAACTTCCACCACTGAAGAGTTGCTGCCAGAGGCTGATTTTTGACACTTTGGCCCGGCTTGATTAATGCCGGCGCTGATCCGGGAGGCGCGATCTGTGTATTAATACTCCATACATCAGACCACTGCCCCGGGTTCTCGTTATTTTGCGCTTTTACCCTCCAGTAATATTTGCTCGCGTAATTGAGGGGTATTGTTTTAACTGTATCCGTAATGCCTGAATCTGAAGTCGCGTTTTCAAATGTACTGGCGCTGCTTACCTGCAGATAATAAGTCAAAGCCCCGTGTGCCTGGTTCCACCTGAAAGTTGCATTATTGGGAACTGTCGCCTGATCCTTCGGATAATCCAGAACGGTCTTTTCAGGAACGGCGTAATATTTCTTTGCCCCGTATTCGTATGCGCCAATATCAATTTGCCCGTCCCATATCCTGAAATTACCCGCAATGTCCTCCGCAGAATATACCATTCCCTGATATGAATTTGCTCCCGTATTAATGCATGGCGAACCGGCACTCAGGCGGCCATATGAATCCGCAAATAAAGGATCGCCGACTAAACATAAAATAAAGTCAATATTTGAGCCTGAAGCAGGATACAGTTTTGCCCTGCCGCCATTAATGCACGAGCTTGTAACATCAAGATATACCTTTACGCTCTGGTTCCCTAAAGGCTCTGGTGCGCTACTGGAAACCAGGCTTAGCTCATACGGATATTTTGCCGATGCATTAAGGTTATCAGCTAAAATCGTGCTTATAACTCTACAGGTATCTGTAATTGCCGCGGCAAGGGGGTCCGGGGCAATCATTATTCCGTTATTCGATTTGTTGTAAAATATGGAACTGTTGTAGATGTATGTCTTATTTTTTTCAGCAAAAAGATATGCCCAGTTACTTGTGTTATTGCTGATGACACAGTTGTTTACATACAGCTTTCCGGAAAAGGAATATATAAGTGGCCCAACTGTGTTGTTGCCCGAAAACCTGCAGTTGTTAAATTCCGCTAGGCTACCCTGGCTGTAAAGGAAAGGAGAATATTTTTCGCCTGTGTTTTTGTTGTCTGTAAACTCACACTTTTTAAATACAATTTTACGCGCTACGGACTGTATGCAAAAGCCCAGCATTTTCCGCATCACAAGGTGTTCCAGCAAAATATTTTTTGTGTTATTACCTCTTACGGTAATTATTCCCGTGTATGAAGTGTCCGATTCTGAAGAAAATATCACCTTCTCCTCAGGAGTACCTTTTACTTCAAGATCGCCTTCAACAATAAGCCCTGTATTAGGCTGGAATAAAAGCGTTACACCCGCGTTTATTGTAAGCGCGTTTCCTTTCGAAACGTGCAAATCGTTAACGACATGATAGACTCCCTTTGCCAGCTCTCCCGATATTTCCCCGCCTTTGGAATTTATGTCTTCGCAGACTCCGGATAACAATATTTTTATTTTATTTAAGTTGGCAAGCCCCGTGTTTATATAAAGAGTATCGGAATAAGCCTTTACCTCTTTGGGACTGAAGCTGATTACAATTTCATAAGCCTTATGCGGCAGTATCTGATCCGGCATTCCCGAAATTGTAAAAGCCCCTGAAGTTACATTCAACGACTTTACAGGAATTGTATCTTTATAAAAACTGACAAATTCCAAAGGAACTGTTTTTGCTGTGGAATTTAAAATCCCGTTCTTACCGAAGTCGATCATAACTGGATACAAGGCCAGCGGGTTTCCCCCCTCGTAGCCCAGATCGTTCCTGCTTCCGTCCCGATCGTTAAAGATTTCAAGAGAGTTACCCTTATCCCTTAAAATGCTGTTTGCTGAAAGCCTGTAAGATAATGTATCGGTAAAATCGGGCGCCGTACTGGAGTTTCCGGTAACCTCGTTATAATTTTTAATTGAGTTATATGAAGCAGTAAATTTCTGGCCATTAGACTGAACAGTTTTTATCTCATTAACAAATTTGTCCCACAAAATTGAATTTTCCAGCACGCATTCTGTAACATTTTCAACTCCGAGCGCGGCACCGCTGCCGCCTGTGCTGTTGTCGTATAAAGTACAGTTGGATACAATGGAAGTGGAAATAAGGTTTAAGTTTATAACCCCGCTGCCAATGTTGTTTGCGCCAAGGCAGTTCTTTATAAATATTTTACTTATAGAGGAGGCGTCTACCATGCTGCCTCCGCCTGAACTGGTATTATTCTTAAACGAGCAGTTATATACAAAAGCCTTCTGGTTCTGTGAAGTTGAAGTACCCTGAACTTTTACTATTCCCTGTGTGCATTTATTATTTATGAATTCAGAATTCATAAGCCAGTTTTCTTTGCCGCGCAGTGACAGCGCTCCGCCCAGGAAGGCATCGTTACCAATAAAGCGCGAAGAATCTATAAATACGGAGGGGTCACTTCCTGAAAACGCAACGGCACCTCCTTCACTGGCGGCATGGTTCATATAAAAGCGGGAATTTTTAATCCTCAGCTCCGGCCCCGCACAGTATATTGCGCCTCCGGAAACTCCCGCCTGGCTGGCACTGCTTTTTGAGGCGTACGAAAAGCTGCAATGCTCAAAAATATACTTTCCCCGCCCTGTTAATGAAAAGCCGCTCCACGGCACCTTCGAATCAAATGGCCTGAAGTAAACTGAATCCTGCTTTGTGCCTGCGGCCCTGATATTGTACTCAGCACCCGCGTCCTGCTGGCTGGAGCTGATGCCGGAATTATTAAAGAAGATTACTTCCACACCCGGCTCAATGTCAAGCTTCTGCCCTGAAGCGACTTTTACCGTTGAGTTAATTATAATGGGAGACATCGCTTTGCTCCAGCTTCCGCTCACTTCTTCTGTAGTGATCAGTGTACCTTTGGGAATAGCCGCCAGCCTGCACCTTAATGTTTTATTCCAGCTTACGCCGTTGCGCGAAAATATGAGTGTAAGTAATGTGTCGTATGATCTTTCCTCCTTCGCGTCAGCTTTTATCATAATATCCACCGGCTGGCTCGTCCCGAGCGGAATGTTTACAAGCACGTTAGAAAAACTTCCGCCCGCATTTGAAATCAGAAAACCGTTTCCCGATTTCACTGTATCTATATTAATGCCTTCCGCGGAGCTGTTGTAGATAGTCAGTTTCTTCACGGGCATATTGCC
The DNA here is from genome assembly GCA_050258415.1 of Acidobacteriota bacterium. Taxonomy (GTDB): domain Bacteria; phylum Bacteroidota; class Ignavibacteria; order Ignavibacteriales; family SURF-24; genus JAAXKN01. The sequence goes on from JBLMYS010000360.1 coordinate 3,244, forward strand.
GTTTAACACCACCCCGCCAAAATTTATTTCTGTGTCTGAGTACTTTACCGAAGTTATGCCGGAATTTTTAATCGGCTTGTAAACGTTCAGTATTCCCCCGGTTACGGTTTTGCCTGCCATACCGCTGCTTGGGGTAACTGAATCAAAAAGAAGTTTTATAATTTCAGGGTTGGTTTTTCCCGGGAAGACAGTCTTAATAAGCGCAACAGCGCCGGTGACCATAGGAGCCGCCTGCGAAGTGCCGCTCTCATAACCATATGTGTTATTCGGCAGGCAGGAATATATGTCTAAACCCGGAGCAGATAAATCCACCTTTGTTTTACCGAAATTAGAAGCATACAACTTGCTGCCTTCATAACCAAATGACGCAAGATTGCCATTTTGGTCATTTGCGGCTACAGAAATAATATTCGGAAAATCGTAGGAAGCCGGATACTGCGGAGTAATGTCGTTATCAAGCCCATCGTTTCCGGCCGCGGCAATTATTATAATACCGGCCTGGTTGGCTTTGCTGATTTCATCGGAAAGGGCGGGATCATTAACCGTGCCTCCCCAGCTGCAATTTACTATTTTTATTCCATTGGTAATGCAGTATTCCAATGCGCTTATTGCATCGCTTGTCTTACCGCCGCCAACATTGTTTAAGAACTTCAATGCCGCTACTTTTACATTCCACGCCACTCCCGAAATTCCCAACAAATTATTCCCTTTTGCCGCAATAATTCCCGCTACATGAGTGCCATGGAAATCATCATCCATCGGATTGTTATCTTTGTTACAGAAATCCCAGCCGTGTACGTCATCAATGTATCCGTTGTTGTCGTCGTCAATTCCGTTAACCTGTTCCTTTGGATTTACCCATACATTTGCTTTAAGGTCTTCGTGCCCATAATCAATTCCGCTGTCAATTACGCCAATAACTATTGAAGAATCTCCGGCAGTTATGCCCCAGGCGTCCCTTGCGCCAATATCGAACGTAGTGGTTCCATTTATAGCCCAGCAATTCTTAAAGTACTGGTCATTTGGTACGGTGCTCTTGTGGACAATATAATTAGGCTCTACATATTCAACATCTGGATTACGGCTCAGCTCACGGATGAGGGCATCGATACTGTCAGTCGATACCTTCCAGTGTTCTGCGCCTGTGGACCAGATTTTTTGTACACTGGCTTTTTTATTCTTCAGGATAGAAGACCGGCTTCCCGTAAAGCCCGACTGCGCGTTTATGCCGGGGAATCTCTTAAACTTAATTATAAGTTCGTCCTTTACAGCTTCCGTCCCCTGGTATTTTATTTTCTGAAATTCCTGGGGATAGACTGCTATTTGGAATGCAATGAGTAATATTGAAATAAAAATGACAGAATGTTTCATTTTCTACCCGTTTGTTTCAGTTTGTTGCCAGGGACAGTGTAATCCCGCACCAATAAAATAGATATTAGGTTTAGTCTGTATTGTGACGCAGAACAATGAATTCTTCTGATTTGGTGTTTTGCATTTTGATTCAAATCACATATTAGCATGGTAGCATTCTGAAGGCATAAGGATCACATCATTGCCCAAATGGGCTATAAGATATAAGAATGGAAATTATTCTGACTTTGTCAAACGGTTTGTTTCTTGCAGATGCCGCGGCCAGCGGCATCATATCGATAGCCCCCGGCGGGTTATAAATTCGTCCTCAATAAATCCGCAATTGTATTTTCTGTGGGTATCATCTGCAGGTAAGATTTAATTATTTTCCCGCTCCTGTCTATAATAAAGAACCTCCCCTCACCCATAATCCCGTAATCCTTCCGGGTTTTCCCGCTGTCGAGGCCTACCGTTATTTTTACACCGGGGTTCTCTTCCAGATATTTACCTATATATTTTTCATTCTCTTCCGGAAGAATTGTAACTACCTCAAGTCCCTCAGACTTATACTTATCGGATAAGTACTGCAGTTTTTTCATTGGCTTTGCGGTAGGCCAGCATGTATAACTCCAAAAGTAGAGCAGCACCACTTTACCCTTCAGACTTGAAACGCTCAGGCTGTCCTGCGCATTAAACCACTTCTTAACCGAAAACTCCGGCGCCTGCGCGTTATTTAAGACCAGATTACTATTAATACTTTTCAGCATATAAAAATCCGATGTCTCCTCAGCATACAGAAAATTTCCATCCCAGAAGAAATGGTGCACTCCATCCTGAAGTGTGTTTGCATGCCCTGTTACTTCGATCGTTCGATTGAACAGCTCTTCGGTAAGCGCCTCGTGTGTAATTCTGAAAAGTCCGATTACATTATCAGATTTATATGAGCCTGTACTCAGATATTTCCAGCCATCTTTTTCCAGCCATTTAAGTGAATAATCATCGCCTGAACTATGAGGCTGGACTAAATCGGTACCATAATCCTTTGGCGAGAACCCCTCGGCGCCTTCTTTAAGGGCGTCCTCAAGATTGCCTGTTATAAAACGGTAACCAAATGCCAATTCCGGTGTCTTAATAAAATACCTGCCCGAAGCATCACTGATCTTAACTGTCTTATTCTCACGTTCAATCCTGGGGAGGCTCTTTTTACTTCCTTTGGCAATAATGGTTCTCCAGAGCAGTTCATTTTTGGTATTCTTATGCTCGGCGTTTATCCACCCGTTCTCAATAAATACACGAATTACACTTGAATCCTTAAGCATTACAGAAGTTTCCCACTCAGGCTTTTTCTGAACAGTCTTATTAACCTTCAGCTTATTTGTTTCCTGGGCATTCAAAGATATGCCTGATATGAGAAAAATAATGACGGATAATACAGTAATTTTGGACATCAGGACCTCCGTAAATGTATATAAATCATTTAATCAGCTTCGCAATCCTGCCAGGCCTGACCGACCCCAGTAAATCAAACAGGTTACTGAAAGAAATGGATGGATCCCACGACAAGTAAATTATTTCAGCTCTTCCTATTATCTTATCTCTCGGAACAAACCCCCAGTATCTGCTGTCAGCACTGTTGTCCCTGTTGTCCCCCATCATAAAATAGTAATCCTTCGTCAGTGTATATGTACTAGCGGGCTTTCCATTTATATAGATCTGATTGCCCGAAACGTTTACAACTCTTCTTCCAAATTCACGGTCAATTATAGTTCTCCACTGCTCGATACTTTGGGAATTTAGTTTTATTACATCCCCTTTCTTAGGAACAACTATGGGTCCGTAATTGTCCCTGTTCCAATCTGCTCCTTTGGGAAAGATATCGTAGTCAACTATGCCTGCACGTCTTATTGCAGGGTCAATATACTGGATATTCGGAGGCCGCCAGAACTCCCTTCCATTTACATATAGAACCTTATCTTTTACCTGGATTGTATCGCCGGGAAGGCCAATCAGTCTTTTTACATAGCTCATAATAACAGATGATTCCAGTTCATCAGAATTGCCCGGATAATCGAAAACAACCACATCTTTCCTTTGGGGCTCACGGAAAGCCGGGAACGTATAGAAAGGAAGGGAAATATTTGTAAAGGGGATATTTCTTGGCGTAGAGGTGCCGTAGATCATTTTGTTTACAAGCAGGAAGTCGCCAACCAGCATTGTGCCTTCCATGGAACCGGTTGGGATTCTGGATGACTCCAGAAAAAATGTTTTTATAAGAAGAGCCCCGATAAGCGCAAACAGAATATTCTTAATGAACTCTCTTGTTTTACTTACCGGTTTTTCTTTTGCTCTTAATGCAGCTTCGGTCTTAATTCCAACGAACTGTTTCAGTTTATCAATAGCCTTCAATGGACAGCCCCCCATCTTAATTGGAAATATTACTAACCGGGATTCTAATACTTATAAAACCAGAAGTGATTATTTGTTTCAATTTCTCCCCCCCGCTCTTTCCCGGCAAATTGCTGTTCTGGGCGTAATTTCCTATTTTTGTACCGGCAAATTGAATTATTGTATATCCGACGAAATTTGTTCATCATGCTCTGATTATTTGTTTGAATACCAGTGTCCCGATCTTTTGTAATTCGGTAATACGGAAATAGCAGCTCATTTATTGAGACTTCATAAAATACTAAATCGCACTTGGAGGAGTGTTTTTCCGCATTAAGTGATTATAATTTAATCACTCTTTCCCATCATACCCGGGCATACCCTGCAGACTACCTTGTCAGAGTAGTGAAAACAATTTTGTAAATAACCCCATTTTTGTTAATGCAGTCGTGTAAACGGAATATATCACATGTGGAAATCTGAAATAAAAAATAAAATCCATATCAAAGTATTAACTTTACTTCTATGCCTTGCCGCTATTTTTATTTCCGCCCTGCTTATCTTAAAGAATTTTGAAAATGAAAAGGTCCAAATGCTCATAAATGACGAGAAAAATGAGCACGCGGCTCTTCTGGAGAATTCTGTTGAGAAGCTTGGCGAAGGACTTTTTTCCTTTGCCGACGACTATTCCAGGTGGGATGAGATGGTAAGGTTTATCAAAACTCCTGAGCGCAATTGGGCAAGAATCAATATTGAAGCTGCTTTCCCCATTTTCAACTTGCAGGTGGTCTGGGTATTTGATAATAATTTTATGCTCAAATACAATAAAAGCGTCCTGAAGAACAATTATACCGGCTTGCTTCCCGTTAGTAACGGTGAGTTCAGAAATTTATTTAAGTCTAATTCCTTGTGCCATTTCTATATGAAGACTCCTGATGGAATACTGGAAGTTTGCGGAGCCCCTGTTCAGCCTACTGGTGACCTGTCAAGAAAAACCCGCCCGCAGGGATACCTTTTTGCCGGACGAATTTGGTCGCAAAAACATCTGCGCGAAATCTCAGCCCTGATTAAAGATTCTATAAGGATTTATGACGCCGGCAACAAAATAAGCAATCCTGCGGGAAATGAACACTTTTTCCTTGAGAACTCAAAAAAACTCTTAAGCTGGGATAATAAGGTAACGGCCGTTGTTACAGCCAGAAAAGCCTATAATATCCTCCGGAAGGTATACGGCTGGGCTGACGTACAGTACCTCAGCGTAATACTCTTTACCGTTGTGCTGCTTCTGTGTATCTCGGTCTTTCTCTTTTTTACGGTAAACTACCCCTTGAGCGTTATTACTAAAAGCCTCAGAACAGGTTCTATGGGCTTCCTCAAAAAGATAAAAAGAAGAAAAGACGAATTTGGCGAACTTGCCTGCTTAATGGAAGAATTCTACAGCCAGAAACAAACTCTTGAGACTGAAATTGAAAACAGGCATACTGCCGAGGCTGAACTCAGGAAAATGAAGGATGAACTGGAAGCCCGCGTGATAAACCGGACAACTGAACTGGCGGAGGTTAATAAACAGCTGGAACAGGAGATTATTGAACGCAATAAAGCCCGATTGGAACTTCAGCAATTCCACCAAAGACTCACCAGCGCATATTTTGCTAATCCCGATTCAATAAATATTTCCAGACTAAACGACGGATTGATTATAGATGCCAATGAAAGCTTCTGCCGCCTTACAGGCTTTGGCAAGGTGGAACTCCTCGGGAAAACCAGCCTCCAGCTTGATTTATGGGTAAGGCCTCCGGATCGCGTGAAGCTGATGGAAAGGCTTTTATCCGATAATTCAATCAGCAGCTTTGAAACCGATTTTATGTCAAAGGACAAAACACTTAAGGCAGTATCCATTTCTGCCGCTATTATGGAATATGGCGAGGAAAAAGCTATCATTTTCATGATACGGGATATTTCAGGACGTAAACGAATGGAAACTGAACTGATTGAATATAAACTGCAGCTAGAGGGACTTGTAGCCCAAAGAACAGATAAACTCAATGAGCTGAATAAAAGCCTTGAAGAACAGCTTGAAAAGGCGGAAAAGACAGACAGCCAGATTACCGACCTGATAATATTCTTTAAGGCCTTGCTCGATACCATACCTATCCCGATGCTTATTCAGGACGTGAACAACACGTATACAGAATGCAATCAGGCTGCGGAAATATTTTTCGGAATGCCAAAATCAGAACTGATTGAATTACTGACCAGCTCTAATCCTTTAACTCCAGGCAGCTCCCCCAATCAGACGGATGCCAGATTTCTTAAGGACAAGGCTATCCAGAAATTCGAATCAAAAGTGATACTGCCCGGTGGCCGTATACGAAATGTGGTTATTTACAGATCTGCATATAAAAAGAATAACCAGCAGCCGGGCGGTATCATTACAGCTGTATTCGATATTACAGATAGAAAGGAAAGCGAAGTAAAACTGCTTTACAACCTGGAGAAAGAAAAGGAACTGAACGAATTAAAATCCAGATTTATTTCCACCGCGTCTCATCAGTTCCGCACACCACTTGCTATCATTCAAAGCTCAACGGACCTGCTGGAAATGTTTGGAAGAAAATGGAAGGTGGAACAATACAGTGAACAGCTATCCATTATTCAAAACCAGATCCGGCAGATGACCGAATTGCTCAATGACGTCCTTACCGTTAGCAAAGCCGAAATGGGAAAAGTTGAATTCCGGCCCTCAACCCTTGACCTTTACCAGATGTGCCTGGATTCTTTTAACGCGGCGAAAGCTATCGGCCGTGAATACCACACCTTTGTGTTTAACTATAAACTTAACCAGAAGAACGCTTGCCTGGATAGAAAATTACTCGTATATATTTTGAATAACCTCCTTAGCAATGCCGTAAAGTATACGGTAAAAAAAGGAGAGATCAGGCTGGAAGTGGCCAAAGAAGAAGGATTTCTGATGCTTGAGGTAAGCGACCAGGGCATTGGTATCCCTTCAAAGGATATGTTGAACCTGTTTGAACCCTTTCACAGGTCCGATAATACTTGCGACCTGCCCGGCACCGGCCTGGGACTTTCAATTGTAAAGAAAGCCGTTGAACTGCACGAGGGCAGAATAATTTGCAATAGCTCAGTCGACAAAGGCACAACTTTCAAGGTGCTTTTACCTTTAATTGACCCTGAACAAGAAACCGGAAACATGTAATGGAAAAAATTTTAATTATTGAAGATGAAAAGGCACTTAGAGATAATCTGAATATACTGCTCACTGAAGAAGGCTATAAGGTATTTCAGGCTTCAAATGGCCTGGAGGGAATTAAACTAATCCATGAAATAAATCCCGACCTGATAATTTCTGATATAATGATGCCCGGAATTGACGGCTATCAGGTCCTTGAAATATTAAGCAGCGATAAACACGCAAATAATATTCCCTTCATCTTTCTGACTGCCAAAGCTGAAATGGAAAACCTCAGGTTCGGTATGCAGCTTGGCGCAGATGATTACCTTGTTAAACCGTTCAAGGCGGCTGATTTGCTTGCGGCAATCAAGGTCAGACTCCAAAAACACAAAAACTATGTTAAAATGCTTCAGAATCTGAAGACCACCCACAAGGAGCCGGATAAGGAATCTAACGACACGTTAATGCTGAAGCTTAATGATAAGATTGAACTCATAAATAAAAAAGACATCATTTGCGTGGAAGCTTTGGGCGAAAGTTCAAAGGTATACCTTACCAAAGGCAGGAAAGTTATTGCCGGAAAGCTCTTAAAGCAGTGGGAGTCTGTTCTTCCCAGTACTGAATTTGTAAGAATCCACCGCTCTACACTAATTAACCTGAAATACCTGGATAGAATTGAACGCTGGTTTCAGCGGTCACTTAAGGTTTACTTGAAGGAAACTGAAAAAACTTTCATCGTAAGTAAAAGATATGCATCAAAGCTGAAAGAGTATCTTTCAATCTGATGTCCCGCTTATTGTAATTTCTGGCCCGTTTATTTAATATTTGTACCTTCCGGTGAATTCTTCTCTCTTTTGCCTTTCAAGCAGCCGATTATTGGAATATGAAATCGGTAAAGTGAAATGGCAAGAATATTAATTGGGGATGTCAATCACCTCTTTCGGAGAAATTTAACATCATTAGAAATATCTTCTATGCTCCCGAGAATCCATGTCATTTTAACCGAGTCAATTGGCGCACATATCAAATTAACCAACTATTACTTCGGAGTCTTATCAAAACCTGCAGGATTACGCACCGTATTACCATCGGTCAGAGTGATACCCGGTGTCGCTGAAGGCAGGATTGACCGGAAAGGTGAATTCATAAGTTATACAAAATAAAATATCATTACCGCTGGTAAATAATTAATTATTGAAACATAATTCAGCTGAAGGGGGGTACTATGGTTAAACATCTACATTCCAAACTTGTATTAATAATTCTTGGGATTGCCATCCTGTTTAATTTTTTGAGCAGAATTGTTTTTAAGGACCTTTCAATGTCTGCCATGGACATTACAATGGTGGCCTCAACTAATATATTGCTCGCTATAATCTCAGGAGTGGTTATTAATATTCTTCTGGTTAAACCGATTGAAAAATTAAGCAAGATTGCTGTAAAGGCTTCCGGTGGCGATTACGACATTGAAATCGATGCCCACAGGAAAGATGAACTGGGAGAGCTTGGGAAATCTATTCAGATATTACTGCAGCACATAAAGGATGAAATAGCCATTTCACAGAGCTTCCAGTTTGGAATTAATTCCGCGTTCTTTATTGCCGATAAAGATACAAATATACTTTCCATAAACGACGCTGCCTGCAGGCTGATGCAGTTTCAGAAATCACCCAAAGAAATAATCGGTAAAATGAAAGTTAAGGATGTTTTTCTCCAGGACGGAGTATCTAAAAATGCTTTCAATGGTAACTACATGAAAGGCGACCGCATAGCCTTAAAGGATCATACAGGAGTGGAATTCCCCGCACTGCTGCAAAGCGGACCAGTGCATAACAGCAGAAATGAGATTGTAGCAATTTTTGTGGTATTTGAGGATTTACGCGAATTACTGGACAGGCAAAAGCAGTATCTTAATGAGCAGATTGCCCCGATTGCCAGGGTTATTGATTCGGTTGCCCGGGGAAATCTTACCTGTTCACTTGACCTCGATGAGAAGAGCGACCTCTATGTGCTCGGGAAAAATGTAAATAAAATGATTAAAGACCTTAATACCGCGTTAAATGAGGTAAATAATGCAGTACAGGCCACTGCCAGTGCTGCTAACGAGATATCATCCTCCTCTGAGCAAATGGCTGCCGGCGCACAGGAACAGTCGCAGCAGACAACCGAAGTGGCAAGTGCTATTGAACAGATGACCAGGACAATTCTTGAAAGTACCCGCCATGCGGAAAAGGCTTCTGAAAACTCACTCCTTGCCAGCAATAGCGCAAAGGAAGGGACACAAAAAGTTCAGGAGACAAAAAGAGGAATGATGAAAATCGTTCAATCCACAAAGTCAACCGGAGAAAGAATAACATCACTGGCTAAGAGAACGGAACAGATAGGCGAAATTGCACAGGTAATTGACGACATTGCAGACCAGACTAACCTCCTCGCCTTAAACGCCGCAATTGAGGCCGCGCGTGCCGGCGAACAGGGACGCGGCTTTGCAGTTGTGGCCGACGAAGTAAGGAAGCTTGCTGAACGCACAACAAAAGCTACAAAGGAAATAGCAGATACTATAAAACAAATACAATCAGAGGCCAGGGAAGCAGATGTTTCCATGAGTGAAGCCGAAAAGGCAGTCGAAGAAGGCATGTCGCTGACTGAAGCTGTTTCCATGTCACTCGGCAATATACTGGAGGTAAATCAAAAGGTATCGGATATCGTCGCACAGGTGGCAGCCGCAAGCGAAGAACAGGCCTCGGCAGCCGACCAGATCAGCAAGAACGTTGAGGGCATCTCATCGGTAACTCAGCAGAGCGCCGCCGGGACTGAACAGATTGCACGCGCTGCCGAGGACCTCAACCGCCTGACTGTTAACCTTCAGGAACTTGTATCAGGATTCGTTCTTACGGAAGTTGATCAAATTTATTCCACAGGCAGGCGCGCTGCCGCTGGCAGGGGAAGGCTTATGACCGTATAATTTTTAGAATTAAATATAAAATCTATTGCACAAGAAACTTGGCCCGGGCATAATAGAACCGGGCAGTTTCTCTCAAATCCAGCTAATTAAAAATCATCCCCGTAAACTTCAGTCTTCATCTGCGGTATGTCTTCCTTAGACTTGCTTTGCAGGTAGTATGAAATGCCGAAAGTTATAATGCGTGTATCTTCGGCCTTGTTTTTCACGGCATAAAATCCGTTCCCGTATTTTGCGCTGCTGCGGTTCTGGCTGTTAAATATATCATCAGCCATTAGTACGAACGATAAATATTTATCCAGCGTATAGAATCTCACATATGCATCCACTGAGTAATTCTTCCCGGATTTCTCCTGTACCGATATACTTGATGATGAGTAATTAAAATCGAGCTGGAAATTTAAATTGTTTAAATTCAGCTTGTTATGAATGCTTCCTCCCCAGCTGAAATTCTTATTCCCCGCGTAAATACCTTTATAAACATCTTCGGTTGCGGACGATCCAAACCATACACTCAGCCTTTTGAAAAGGTCTCCCCCTATGTTTACCGAGGCACTATAGGAATTCATGCCTCCATTGTTGAAAAATGTTGTAACGGCTGTTTTACCATCTTTTTGGACTGTGATCCGCTCAATGGGATTATTTACATTTGTATAACTTAGTGTCGCAGTTAGATAAGTGCTCCCTATTGGAAGTGAATAGTCCAGATTAAAATTACTTGTCCCTGAGGGTTTCAGTCCGGGGTTTCCCATTGTGATATTTGTAGAATCAGTCTTATCTATATTTGGATTAAGCTGCCTGTTGGAGGGATTACTTATTTCATAAGAAAATCTTGCATAAAGCTGCTGAAAGCCTGAAAGTGGAATTCCTGCCATAACCATGCCCCCCATGTTCACATTATTATTTTTATTGCCTGTTCCTTTAATAATATCACTATTCTCCACAGTATTTGTCATAAGCCCCAAGACGCCGCGTAGCCTCATTTTCCAAAGAAAAGTTTCAATGCCGCCGGAAAACATGTGGTCAATATTCAGATATTTCTGTTCAATCTTCTGCGACAGGTCATCATTATACTTTTGTTCAATGTAGCTGAACGTGCTATAACTATTTATCATCAGGAGATTTTTTACGGATCCTTTGTAGTCGGCTAATATTTGCACTTTATTAAGGGGATACCTGTAATCTGCCTCCCAGCTAAAAGAACTGTTCTTGTTATCTGAAGAGTTTTTTTGGAGAACGGAAGAATTATCAATTCCGTCATAAAGTGAACCGGTTTGGTTATAATCAGTCATCGTGTTCATTGTATTATTCCTGAAGCCGATTGTTGCTCTTAAAGTGCCGTATTCCTTACCTATATTGTTCACATAACTTGTTGAGAGGCCGAAGAACCTTTGCTTATTTTGATTATGTCTGGTGCTATGGTTTTCAGTGTATTTATTATTTTCCTGAAAATTGTTTTGAAGCAGTGTAGTATTATCGGAATTAGGGTCGCTGTAACTCATCTGGATTGTGAACATGCTTTTTTCGCCGGTCTTTCCTGCTGAGAAGTTAAATTCATTCTCATTCGAGATGCTTTTACTGTTTGAGACCTGCTGAAGGAAACTGGCTTCATCATTTACATTTACATTTTTCTGCAGCTCATACCCATATTTTATATTTGAAAATGAATTCTCATAGCCGCTTCGGACAAATAGATTTTTATAACCGTATGCCGCTCCTATATCTCCATCAAAACGGTACCGTGTTTTGATATTGGCATCTATGCTGGCGTTGTATCTTGAATAATCAATCTTTTTGGTTATTATATTAATCACGCGGGTAGGCGGCTTTATGTTAAACTCAATAGGCGGATTTGTCAGAAGCTCGATTCTTTCAATTTCACCGGCATCCAGAAGCCTGAAATCGCGTAGCTTTTCGTAGCCCGACATTGTAGCCGGGTTTCCATCTATAAAAATAACTGTTGAGGCACTCCCCATTAAACTGACATTGCCATTAAAGTCAACCTCGACCAATGGAGAGTTTTCCAACACCTCTTTTGCATTGTTGCCCAGGTCTTTTCCTACGTTGAGAATAATCTTATCCTCTTTATATACAAGTCTCTCTTTTTCGGCAATTATTTCCACTTCCGGCGTATAAATCTCCCTTCCGGAGAGCCTGATTGTGTCCAGAGACAAAACCGGGGATTCACTGCTCAGTATTATTTTATTTCGCTTGCGTGACTTGTAGCCCATTGAGGATACCTTGGCATAAAAGGTATCAAGAGGCATTCTTGCAATTTCAAATTTCCCTTCCTTATCCGATATCGCCCCTTTAACCAAAGTTGAGTCTTTGTGTCTGAAGACCAGAAAACTCGCGGCTTCAACAGGCCTGCCCGTAAGGCTATCGACAATCACACCGCTCATTCTGCCTTTTATAGTATCACTAATTCCACTGGAATAAATAGCATCTATGGTTTTGGGAAAAGCATTTGAAAAAAGGAATAAACATATTAAAGCAATTTTTGTTAACACCAGGTTTAGTTTCATCCGAATTTATTCAATAATTAATTAATAGACTATGTGGAGTGTTGTAACCTCTACATTGCATATTTGCCGGAAAGTTGATTCAAACTAATTACAGGGCAAAAGCTAAACTTCAGGAGCTTTACAGTATGCAATATAAGGCAATTTGATCTTAATTATATATAAATTTAGTTTTGATCAGATTTGAGAATTACTTATTTTTTCATAAATTCTTTCCACAAAAGGTATATACTCAAAATTGAAAGGCATAGCTGTTTACAAACCGGTGACCGACATACAAAATAAAATATCACTTCTTTTAATTTGCTTATTAATGTTCTTCTCTGCCGGCTGCAGGCAGAATAATAAAATAGTTCCTAAGGCTCAAAAAGGAATTGCAGATTTAAGCTCCTGGGATTTTGAAAAAGACGGAATTGCTGAATTGAATGGGCAATGGGAATTTTACTGGACTAAAATATTAAAACCCGGCGAATTTCAATTTTCAGAAAAATCGGGCATTCATTACTTTGAACTTCCTTCACAATGGAACGGAATTAAAAATACTGAACTGAAAAACCTGCCTCCTTTTGGCAAAGCCACATACAGGTTATTAGTCAAACTCCCTCAGAATAATTCTAAGCGCGTCAGAACGCTGTCGCTGAAATTTCAGGATATTCATTCTTCTTACAGAGTATGGCTCAATGGCAGGCTCTATCTTGAAAAAGGTAAATTTTCCGAAGTGCCCGGCCAATGTATCCCCGCTTCAGGCCGCGAGGTGTTAAGTTTCGCCGATAGTTCCTCTACTCTCGAAATAGTAATTAACACAGTGAATTTCTTCGATACAAACGAGGCAGGAATTGACGAAAAAATTCTTCTGGGCACAGAACAGGGCGTCATTCTGGAGTCGCAACTGAAGAACTTTTTCTACCTGGTGAGCTTCGGCATCCTTCTTATTATGGGGCTCTATCATTTTCTGCTTTTTATTATCAGACGAAAAGAAAGTGAGTACTCATACTTTTCAGTTATTTGTTTGCTGCTTGCCGTGCAGACAATCTGTGAAGGTGATAAATATGTTTTCTACATAATGCCCGGACTTTCGGTTTCATTCTATCTCAAAGCATGGCTTGCCTCAATTTCTGTTGTTGCAGCCCTGCTCCGGTTCTTCCGTATAATTTTCCCTGACGAGCTGAATAAAACAGCAGTCACCTTCTTTACTGTCGCATTCATTTTTGAGGTTCTATTTCTCTTTATCTTCCCTATAGAATATTTTATGCCCTTTATATACCCTCTGTTTTATTTCTCGATAATAGGTGTAGGGTATCTGTTCTACGGGCTTTTCATGGCTCTTCTCAGAAAAAGAAAGCACTCAACCCTGGTCTTTGCCGGAATGCTCCTGCCTCTGCTGGCCGGTGTAAACGACCTTTTATATGGGCTGGCTATTATCTATACAGGTTACTTCGGCTCCGTGGGTTTTATATTGCTGATATTTTCACAATCTTACTTCCTGTCCCTTAGATATAATGAATCATACATGGAGGTTGAATCCTTATCCAAAAAACTTGAAGCCGCAAACCGCAGCCTCGACTTTAAAGTAGAGGAAAGAACACTTGAACTGAAAGCTGTAAACGCCGAGCTTTCAAAAACAATTGCAATTAAAAATAAATTTTTCTCCATTATTGCCCACGACATGAAAAACCTTTTCCAGTCAATGTTTGGCTATTCAGATCTCATCATTATGAAGTCGGAAGAGGATGAACAGCAGGAAATAAATGAAGGAGCTTTGGTAATTAAGGACACAACCACAAAAGCATATAACCTCATGGAAAACCTGCTCGAATGGTCACTTTCTGAAACTGGTAATATACGCCTGGAAAAAGAAGTGTTAAACCTCAATGCCGTAATAAGTGAAAATGTGGAACTCATGGATGCATATTGCAGGGCAAAACATGTCTGCCTCACTGCCCTGGTAGATGAAAGCCTCCAGATTGCAGCCGACAAAAGGATGCTGAATACTGTCCTGCGGAATCTCATTTCAAATGCAATAAAATATTCTTTCAGCAATTCTACCGTAACAATCCGGGCGGAGGAGAGAAATAATAACATAATAATTTTTGTCTCCGATCAGGGGCTGGGCATCGGCAAAGAAAAACTGAATAATATTTTCATGGCCGAAACAGTCCAAAGTACTCCTGGAACAAACAAAGAAAAAGGGACAGGTCTGGGACTCCTTCTGGTTAAGGAATTTGTACAGAAACATAACGGAACAATTTCTGCTTCAAGCGAAATAGGAAAGGGAACCACTTTCGAAATAACACTGCCGGGTTCTTAGCCTCGCCTCCCTGCCCTTTTGTGGTTTATTCCCCGCTCTTCTTGGGAGAAGACTTAATATGCTCCTTCACGTATTTACGTACCGAGCGTGTTATGTCTGATGTATTATTGTATGCATATGATAGCTCGGGGTAAGGAAGTGATAACACAGAGTTATTGTCGCCGGCTTCAAAACTTATGGCACTCATTCTCAGGCTGTCATCCAGCGTTACATAGATGTTAAGGCAGGGCTCGCCCGGCTTTCCAATGTCTACATTTTGAAGCAGCTGTATGCCTTCTGAAGTAATTATGCGGGAAATTTTGTCTGCAATACCTGCCGTGTGGAATTTCTTGTCTTCAACCGCCTTGCCCTTAAAACTGACAGTAAGATATGCCTTGATATTTTTAGGATGTGACTGGGCAAAGAGCCCGGAAACGGAAACTATGGATAACAGAACTGCTAAGACGAACAGGCGCATCGCTTTCATATACCTGATTCCTTAATTAGTGGTACTAAAACTTATTGCTTCCGAAATTCAGTTGCAAGCGGATTCTGATAATTTTATAGGGGTTTAATATGTGTTACATTCCGCGATTCTTTAAATAAACCGCCTTCCCTTCAACAATAGTAGCTTCCACTTCATGATCCCGATTCAGAATTGTAAAACTGGCCATCTTTCCCGGCTCGATGCTGCCTATCTTGTCCTGCATTGATAACACACACGCCGGATTATATGAAAACATCCTGGCCAGATCGGTATATGAATAGCCCAGGTTTTGCGACATATGGCAGAACATTTCATTCATCTTAAAGACACTGCTTGCAAGCCCCGTTCCTTCCTTTACTACAGCCATTTTATCCTTAACTATTGCCTCCTGCCCCTTCGGAGAGCCAAAAGTATAGATTCCATCCTTCATTCCGGCGCCGCGCATGGCATCCGTAACAACGCAGATCTTATCCATGCCTTTTGCCTTAACCGCGAGTCTTATCAGTTCAGTAGGCACATGTATTCCATCGGCAATAATTTCAGCCGTCAGCCTGTCTTCCAGCAGTGCCGTTTCAATAAGCCCCCCTTTTCTGCCAACGCCGTTTTTTATAATACCCGACATGGCGCAATAAAGGTGAGTTACATGCCTTGCCCCCATCTCAACAGCGCTTAAGGCTTCATCGTAACTGCATTCCGTGTGGCCCAAAGAGACAACAATGCTGTTTTCCGAAAACCTTTTTATGAGCTTTAATGCCCCGGGTATCTCGGGTGCAACGGTAATTGATTTAATTACGTCACTATATTCCAGAAGTGATGATGTTTCACTTTCCGAGGGATTCCTTATATATTCCGGCAGATGGCAGCCATGTTTCTTCCTTGCAAAATATGGTCCTTCCAGGTGGGCTCCGAGTGGCTTTGCGCCGTCACCCATAGCATCTTTATTTGATCTTAATATCTGAAATACATTCTGAAGGTTTTCAAGTGAATCGCTTGCCGTGGTGGCGAGGAAGTATGCCGTACCGCCCTGAGCGTGAAAGCGTCCCACAGTCGCTATTGCCTCAGGAGTTCCATCCATTACGTCCGATCCATATCCCCCATGACAATGCAGGTCAATAAAGCCTGGCAGCACATAGCAATCCTTAACATCAAGAACTTCATCGAAATCAGTTAAATTACTCTCTTTTTCAATAGCTTCAATTTTATCGTCATTTATAATCAGATTTGTATTTTCCAAAATGGAATCCCTGGTAACAAGATTTCCATTAGCCACTAACCATTTCATTTATAATCCATTTTAATTCATCCGTAAATTTAGCATTAGTCCCAAACAAAATCTAAACCTTTGTTTTTTTTGGCAACTTATGGAATGGTTAAATTCCCATATTCGCCAAAACAGTTGCAATATAATTAACTGTTTCAACCAGCTTGGGGTGAGTTACTTCAAAATCCTTTACCGAATCCGAGAGCGTGTCAATTTCCGATTTTAACGTGGTCGGGTCTTTCTCCCCCTGCATTGCTTCATCGGCCGAGCGCTCGAGGGAGCCGGCAATATATTCCGCGTGTTCTGTATGAGTCCTCGACAGCTCCGTTATTTGCGGATTCAATTGTGAGAGCAGGGAAAGGAGTTCAGCCTTATTTTCTTCGCTCAGCGAATTGTTAGTTCTGATCTTCTCTTCAATTTTGGCAATTGTATCCTGTATCATTTCTTCACCCCTGGTCTAAGTTGCAAATTATTTTATATTAAGAATAATTCTCTTCCGGAATCATCCGTGCAATAATAAATTACGCATACTGGAAAGATAAATCAATTTATTTGCTCCCCTTTTCAATTGGGGCTCTTTTTGGAAAATTAAGAGATACCTAAAAAATAATTTGAATTTAACTTCATTAAAGAATATAATTTACTGGAAACAAATTGCGGCTTTCACCCTTGAAGAACAGAAAATAATAATGATTCCTAATGGAAAAACACAATACCTTGAAAAAGAGTAAATGAACAGGAGTCACATAACTTAGTGTCCCTCATGGCGAACCTCTTCTGAATTTATAATACTTACCGTGTAATTATTAATAATTTTGGGAGGTGAGATATGAAAAAGTATTTATCGTTCTTTCTTCTTGTCATTTCATTATTGTTGCTATGTCAATCCCATTCTTTCGGCCAGCCTTTAGTAGATAAGTTTTTAAAAGGAGTCTACCATATTAATAATGGGAAAGACTCTATTCAGTATCGCCTGTTCGTGCCAAAGTATTCGGGAGACTCCATTAAGTATCCCCTGGTAATGCCCCTTCACGGAGGGGATGCTACAGGATTGGATAACTGGTACCATATTACATTTCGATACGTATTGACATGGGCGGAGGACTCAGCTCAGAAAAATAATCCTGCATTCGTATTTGCACCGCAGGTCCCTATCGACAATAACTTTAAACCTTATTGCATGGGCACTTTCTTCCCGGGAATTAATGCAATACTTGATTCACTGATAGCCATTTACCCCATCGATACCACAAGACTATATCTCACCGGCTATTCCCTGGGTGCCGTCGAAAACTGGGCTCTGATATATGTGGCCAGCCGTAATCGTTTTGCCGCTGCAATCCCAATGGCCGGGGTATGGGATTTTGATTTTCCACCTGATCCTACTCAAACACCCTTCTGGAATTTCCATGGACAGAATGATTTATCGACCCCTGTAACAGAAAGCAGGAATTTGATTAAGACCATAGAAGACAAAGGTATAAAAGTTGCGCACATTTATTCTACAATCGGGAATGCCGGCCTGACGAACTCCCAACTTGATTCACTCTGGGCTGCGGGAGTAAACCACATCTACACGGAATATAAGAATGCAGAACACCAGATTGCTAACTCAACCAGCGATATTCCTATAGTTCACCGCTGGCTTTTTGCACAGAAAAAAGGAACCTTCCCGGTAGGGATTAAACCGGAGCGGCCTGCAATTCCAAATTCAAACAAATTGTACGACTGTTACCCGAATCCATTTAACCCGGTGACTAATATTGAATTTAAGATTGCAAATTCCGGATTGGTATCTCTGAAGATTTTTGATGTCCTGGGAAGAGAGATCGCAACTTTATTGAATGAAGAAAAGCCCGCGGGAAATTACAAGATTCAATTTAATGGACGTAATCTTGCCAGCGGAGTATATTTCTATCAGCTTAAATCCGGGGATTTTATATCAACAAAGCAGCTTATTTTATTAAAATAATATAATTCCCATCCCAAATTAGAAAACGCAATCAATAAGGCCTTGCGAATCATAAACAAGGCCTTATATTATCGGGGCACTGCTAATTTTGAGCGTCAAAATAAGAGTATTGGAATAAGGACCAGAGATTGTGAGTATTTGGAATTGCGCAGTCACTAAGCTCTGGAAGGGCGTCCTCCACGGAGGATTTGTAGCCCCCGGTGACAAATTCACTGCGGCGAATTCCGGAACCGGGGGCTACCTCAATGGATGCAATAATAAATATATTGAGGTTTAATTCTTTAAAGATTATTTTTTACAGAAACAAATAACCACTTTCATCCATGAGGAACAGAAAAGAATTAAAATGATTCTTTAAGAAAACTCTTACCTTGAAAAAAGAGAAAATGAATTGGAGTCACGAACCTTAGTTCTTTCATGGCAATCCCCCTCTGAATTTGTAATACTTACCAGGTAATTATTAATAATTTTAGGAGGTGAGTTATGAAAAAATATTTAGCGTACTTTCTCGTCGTTTTCTCATTATTCTCGATTTGCCAGCCCACTACTTTCGGACAATCAGTAGCATCTAAGTTTTTAAGAAGAGTATATCATTTTAATGATGGTAAAGACTCTATTCAGTATCGCTTATTTGTGCCAATATTTTCGGGAGACTCCATTAAGTATCCCCTTATACTAGCGCTTCACGGAGGCGGTGGTATAGGATCAGATAACTCCAGGCAGCTTACTGGAGAACGAACCGCAGTGACATGGGCGGAGGACTCGGCACAGAAAAAAAATCCCGCGTTCGTTTTTGCACCACAAATCAACAGATTCCCCCCTTGGCTTAGACCTTACTGCATCGATACTTTCTTCTTTAGAATTAATGAAGTAATTGATTCAATGATAGCCAGTTATCCTATCGATACTGCAAGGATCTATATTACCGGCTACTCATTGGGAGCCGTGGAAACCTGGGCATTGATCTATTTGTTCAGTCGTGACCGGTTTGCGGCCGCAATACCAATGAGCGGGTTATGGGATTTTGATTTCCCACCTGATCCTACTAAAATACCCGTCTGGAATTTTCATGGCGAAGTTGACGAGCAGGTGCCTATAGCAAAAAGTATGGAACTGATGAAGGCCATAGAAAACAAAGGAATAAAAGTTGCGTATGTTCATTCACTGCTTTTGAAAGTCGGACTGACGAATTCCAAACTCGATTCACTTTGGGCCGCGGGAATAAATCACATTTTTACGATATTTGATAATGCAGCTCATAATATCCCTAACTACACTTACGATGTCCCCTTACTTCACCGCTGGCTCTTTGCTCAGAAAAAAGGAACCTTTCCCGGAAAGATTAATCCGTGCCAGACTGAAATTCCAAATCCCAATACGCTGTATGACTGCTATCCGAATCCTTTCAATCCCACTACTAATATTGAATTTAAGGTTTCGAATTCAGGGTTGGTATCACTAAAGATTTTTGATCTGTTGGGAAGAGAGATCGCAACTTTATTGAATGAAGAAAAGCCCGCGGGAGATTACAAGATTCAATTTAATGGACGTAATCTTTCCAGCGGAGTGTATTTCTATCAGTTGAAAGCAGGCGGTTTCACATCAACAAAGCAATTTGTATTGATGAAATAGCAGAACTCCCATATCAAACTAAAAAGCCTTGCAAATCTTAATTTTACAAGGCTTTAAATTACAATACCGTTCAGCCCACCTCTGCGCAGCGCCATCTCCAGGGTAGCGGGCTTTCTGAGGATCAACTTCGTAGTTGCTGGGATACCCCTTCATGTGTAATTTGTCCTTACCTCCCTGCTTTCCAGTTTTTAACCATATTGAACTGTACTTACGACAGGCATGCAACGTTCATTAAGAACTTTTCTTCCACAAGAATTTTTCTAAACGAATCTACTATGTCTCTCGTCGTTATTGTTTTGTGCGAATGAGGATTTCTTATCTGGGCCAATAATTTAACTTTATTTCCAAACTCATTTAATAGAAACTGGATGGATTTAAGATCGAAATTGCGCTCAATGAATTCTTTTATTTTTGCTACGTTCAATAAATGATGATACTGCCCGAGAGTAACTTTGCTGAAATCCTGTATCCTCCTGTTTCCAATAAATATTTCCTGATTATCTGATATCGACCAGGCTTCCAGTTTCTTGAGGAATTTCTCGTAAATTTCTGTCTCAATTGCCTTTGCGTATGGTGTTAAAATGCAGGAATAATCGATGGATTTTTTAAGATCGGTGTTGTAGAGATATTCTGCCGTGTCCCAAAAAACCTGACTGTTATTAGACAGTAGACTTGCCAAATCAGTATCTGAGTTTTCATCGCCGGCAGGCGATAACTCAGTTACCGGCTCGTTTTCCATTACTTTATTGCTATTAGAAATTTTCTTTCTGACCTTTTCTTTGCTTTTTCTAATCTCAATCGGCTTTTTAAGGGAATTATAAAATGGAGCGGATATTTTTTCTACTTTTTCATAATAACTCGTTATATCCTCTTCGGAAGGTGCCTGTATTTGTTCAAACTGCCTCCGGATCTCTTTTATCTCAAGAGAAATGTTTCCGGCTACCTCTTTTAAGTAGTTTATAAATATTGCAGATTCCTTATCACTGAATTTCAGATTTTCAATATGCTGCCTGCAAATTGCTGCTTCATGATATAAGTGGCATTTTTCTGATATCCTGGCAGACTCAGAAAACATTTGAGTCGCTTCTTCATAATTACCCAGCAGCATTTTAACTTTTGCCCAATTGAACAAAATGTCTTTGTGACCGGGATTTTCTTTGTTCAATCTTGAGTAAATATTATCTGCATCCAGGAACTTTCCTTCGCGTTTTAGCGCAATTGCATTTTGCATCTCACCTAATAACCCGAATGCGCTGCTGTTTAACTGATCGTCAAGCACCACAGCAATAACATTTTCTTCAGCACGGCTCTGAGTTGTTTTTACTTTATTTGAAGGAGCCTCCTTTTTAGGCATGCAGCACATTTTATATTTTTTGCCGCTTCCGCACGGGCATGGGGCATTTCTTGATATATCCATAATCATTATCTATTGTTTATGTTGCTAAACTATTTAAGAACAACAAAAGTAAGTAAATACTCTCAGATTCTCAATCAACTATAAACAATATTGCAGGTCCTATAGCTAATACTTTTGGTAATACTTTGCAGCACGGGAATATTATCAGAGCTGTTATATAATAAAAAAGCAGAAGTCCTTTTTATGAACTTCTGCTTTAATTAGCCGCGATTATCAATTGTTACTTCAAAAGCAGCATCTTGTGCATTTCTTTATACTCACCCGCCTGAATCCTGTATATGTAAACCCCACTTGGAAGATGCGGCGCGTTGAAATTAACTTTGTGACTGCCTGCAGCCATCCGCTCATTTGCAAGCGTAGCTACTTCTTTACCCATTATATCATATACTTTGAGTGTCACATGATCAGCACTCTTTAATGAAAACTCTATCTTCGTCGAAGGATTGAATGGATTCGGGTAGTTCTGCTTTAGCGAGTATCCGGCCGGCTTCAACTCATCTTCAGCCTCAACACCGCTTAATTTAATTTTACCATCTCCCCTGTAAACGGATAAACCAGTAGAAGTTGCAATCCATTTATTACCCAGTGAATCTATTACCAGCCAATTAACATAATTGCCTGCAATTGGTGAATTTAATGTGTTATAAACCTTCCAGCTATGACCGTCATATTCCACAAGTCCGTTCTCCGTTGCAATCCATTTATTACCCAGCGAATCTATAGCAACTGACATAATATAATTACCCGGCAGACCGGAATTTGAGGTTTTATAATTTGTGAAGTTCTGACCATCAAATTTTGACATGCCATAGCCCCAGCTCCCAATCCATAAATCCCCATTTGGGGCCAAAGTCATTGATCTGGTATAATTACTCTGCAATTCTGAATTTGTGGTACTGTAAACGTCCCAGTGCTGGCCATCAAATTTGGCTATCCCACCAACTGTTGTTCCGATCCATTTATTTCCCAGCGAGTCTATTATGATGTTGATTACAGCATTAGCCGGCAATCCTGAATTTGAAGTATTATATATCGTCCAGGTTGTATCCTCAATTATTGCAATGCCTCCTACGGTACCTACCCATTTTTTCCCCTGCTTATCAAGTGTAATGCATAAAACTTTATTATGCGGCAATTTTGAATTGCTGGTATTAAATTTTGTCCATTTACTGCCGTCATACATCAAAAGACCATTGTCTTCTGTTCCAATCCATTTATTTCCCTTCCTGTCCGTTGCGATCGCCCAGATATAGCTGTTTGTCAAACCGGAATCAGAGGGGTAATAACTCGTCCAGTCCTTTCCATCAAACATTGCCATGCCACTTGCCGCGGTTCCGAACCATTTATTTCCCTGCGGATCAATTTCAATAAAAGAAATATTATTACTCGTCAATCCGGGAATAGAGATATCATAAGCGCTCCAGTTTTGCCCGTCATTTTTATTGAGTCCCCTATCGGTAGCAACCCATTTACTTCCCTTTGAATCAACTGTTATACTTCTTATATAATTATTTTTTAAGGGTGAATTATAAGCATCATATGTAGTCCAGTTTTGTCCGTCATATTTTACCAGGCCGCCGCCGTATGTCCCGATCCATTCATTATTCTCATGATCTGCAGCAATTGAAAGGATACTGTTATAGGGTAAGCTGGAATTTGTAGAATTATACTTAGTCCACAACTGCCCATCGAATTTTACCAGTCCCCCGTTGGTTGCAATCCATTTATTTCCCAGCCGGTCAATAGTAATTACTTTAACATAATTATTCGGCAATTCCGAATTCGTTGTTTTATAGACTGTCCAGGTCTGACCATTATATTCCGCCAGGCCGCTGCCCCATGTTCCTGCCCATATATGACCAGTTGAATCAATTGCCAAAGAAGCGACGTTATTACCTGGCAGGCCTGAATTTGCAGTGGTAAACTTTGTCCAGGTCCTTCCGTCAAACTTTACAAGTCCGGAGCCTGAAGTTCCAATCCATTTATTCCCAAGTGAGTCAATGGCAATAGCTCCAATTCCAGTGTAAGGTAATCCCGAATCGGATGGTGGATAATAGGTCCAGGTCTGTCCGTCATACTTTGCAAGACTTCCATTACCGAGAGCTACCCACTTGTTATGCTTTGAATCAACTGCAATGCAGCGGACACTTTTGATGGTCAATTCTGAATTTAGCCTCTCTCTTTTTCCTGTAAGGCTATTCATTTTCAAAAGGCCGTTCGCTTCTGTTGAAATCCAGATAGTATCGCCTTCGCTTAAAATTACGTTAACCGATGGCACGGTTGTAGTCGGGGCCAGATATTTAACCCACAGGCTGTCCTGAGAGAAAAGAATTGAAGGAAGAAAAATAAAAAGCAAAAAACATTGAGATATTTTCATAAATTATCCGGGAGCTGTTAGTGTTGCACGTTTTTATTTCCGCTAAACTGATTTCATCAGACAAGCAGGTCCTTAATTTTGAGCTACAACATACAGATATTCGTCTCTTTTGTCAATAATTAATCTGACCTGATTATAACACTCCCGCAGGCTGGAAGGAGGGTTGCAGCATAATACAAATAGTTGATTTATTGATGCTAATTACCGGGCGGAGCGAAGTAATGATGCACTGCTATTTGATTATCCTGACTATTCTGTAGCCCATATCGTCACTATCTCCCGATTTTAAGCCGATAGAAGAAGCCGGAGAACTAAATGCACCTCCGCAGTATTCGGCATTCAGCGATGTACCCCAGGGAGCGACTATTAACTTTCCATAACATAGTTCCGTAAGATTTCCGTTCATGTCATAAATTCCAAGCTCATTTGGTTTCTTCTGTCCAACGGGATGCGGTAGACCACCTGAATTCCCCTCATACCAGGCAACCTCATTAATATTATTGCTTCCGGCATAAATGTAGCCTTTTGAATATTTGCCTCCTTTGGCTGCATACATCCATTCTTTTAATGTGGGAAACCTGTAGCCGTTTGCATTAAGATTAACCGAGGTAGTGTATTCCGTAATGGTATAGCATGGGGTTAATCCTTCGGCAACGCTTTTTTTATTAAGGTAAGTTTGAATCGGGTAGCCCCCGTTTTCCCAATCACCCTCCCATGGTAAATTTTTCCTTTCCACAGCAGCATAGTTCGGCGAGCCTTCAAAATAATCGCCGTATGTAAGTTCGTATTTCGATATATAGAAGTTATAGCCCAGGCTATCCCTGGCATCGACAAAGATAAACCCTGCGATACTGCTTATTCTGATATCAGATATTCTATTAGTCTTAACCGTAATTGGAATATTCTGCTTTATAAATTCCTGATCTGTGGTTTTCACAATTGAGGCGTTGTATGTACCCGGAGAAATATTTCTAATTTCGAAATAGCCATTAGCATCGGTCTTTGCAGTCAGGCTGCCCGGTTGTACTGTAATTACTGCATCAGAAACAGGCAGGCTGCTCAAATCAACTATTCTGCCTATTACGGAATCCAGAGCGAAATCGCTTTCCTCAGGTTTAGTTATACAACCATACACAAAAAATGTAATTATCAGAGCAAAGTATTTATAATTTTTTAACTTGACCATTTCAGATTCCTTAAAATATTAAAAGCCGAACTTAACGCTGCAGGATGCGGAATAATCCTGCTGCTTCCTGCCAGGCAGAGGGCCGGAAGAAAGGCTTACATCATAGTTATTACCCAAGACAGCTTCTTTATATGATGAAGAAGTTAAAAGTGCATCGGCAATATTTAACAAGTAGATTATACCGGCTGCAATATGAGTTTTTTGTGCCAGGCGGTATTTGGGAGTAAGATCCGTATAGAATGAATTGATCTCATTCATTTTCTGATACTTAACGGAAAAGTCAGTTTCACTTTCAAAAGCAGCTATTTTTTCATTTAAGGTTTTCTTTGCGCTGTTATAATTAAGGATATTGATGATGTCATAAATCAGAGTACCGAAGAAAGCTCCGGCAACAATGGCCCCGATGGTTTTCCTGCCATTATTGAATTGTCCCAGTCCCGGCACAAGCATAGATTCAAGGACTGTTTTTGTTTTTGGCCTTTGCCTTAAGAGGATTGAGATCTCATTGTCAGGCTTCTGCATGGACTGGCTTGAATGCGTTGGATTATCGACAGAAAAATAAAAAGGCTCCGCCTTCAAACTATCGCCATAAGCGAAGAGGCGGATGTTCTGGCCTGAATTAACCTCTACTTTTTCTTCGAAATTAAACCTGAGATTATCATTTTGTTTTTCAACCTTCCAGTAAAAAGTCTTTGGCAGGGAACTGTACTCGGGTGATACTGAAACGTCATCACTGATCTTCAGTATATTAATGCCTGACGGCAGATGGGATTCTTGTCCGTTCCATTGAAGAATAGTATTGTCAAGAAATTTTAGTTCAACTTTATGATCAGTCTGCGAAAAATTAACTACCGGCAGTTTTACAAGAGCATAATATTTCTTTACCATTCCAAGCACAGCAATGCTGACTGAATCATTTTCAGGAAAATATCCGTCTTTTTCAATTATGACTTTATGAGTGCCTGGTTTTAAGATGATCTCATTCAACTTTGAATTATCCAGCGGAATATTGTCTATAGTCACCCTTGCGTCCGAAGGGTAAGTTGTAAGATCAAGCGTTCCTGTTTTCCGGGAGAGCCTGAACTCGAAGGTATTTATACTTATATCTGTTACTTCTATTTCTGTTTCCAGCTTGACGCAGTCTTCTTTTAAGAGCTGAATTTTGTGTATGCCGGTAGAAGTCTTAAAATCAGAACCCGCCTTGCCGATAAACTTTCCATCAAGATAAATATCGGCGCTGTCAGGAGTGCTGATTATTCTGACTATTTTATCGTTACCGGAAAAATCCTGTGAAAAGGCATTTTGAGTGCCTGTGAAGAAGCAAATAAAAATGAATAGCGGCAGATATTTTCTTAGGTGCATAACATTAATTGAATTATGGCATAAAAATATTCGTTACCTCCGGTACGTAAAAATAACCGGCCTGCCTAAATTAATAAACTTAAACCACAAGATCCAATTATTTTGGTGCCAAACAAACAAGCCTCCAATGTGTTTTTTTTTGCAATTCCACTGCGTGTGACATTTATTGCGGATACCTGTTAAATATGCCCTGGTATCGTAAAGTAAAATGTTGAGCCCTTCCCTTCTTCAGATTCAACCCAGATGCGCCCATTATGACGTTCAATAATTTTTTTGCAAATCGCCAGGCCGACTCCCGAGCCCGCATATCTTTCACGTTCATTAAGCCTCTGAAAAATCAAGAATATGCGCTCTGAAAACTGAGGGTCAATTCCAATGCCGTTATCACTTACGGAAAACAGCCATTCATTTATCCTGTTCTGCGCTGAAACCTTAATGACAGATTTCCTCTCGTTTTTGAACTTAATGGCGTATTCAATCAGGTTTTGGAATAACTGCCTCATCTGTACCGGGTCCGCACTAAGAGTCGGCATCGGATCGACATCGATCTCCGTCTTATTTTCATTTATCTGCATACTCAGATCATGGAGTACATCGGCAACTAATTTATTAAAGTCAATTGTCTCAAAAGGTCTGGCCTGTGAGGTGAGCCTTGCATATTTCAGAAGATCCCTTAACAGCAGAGTCATACGGTTTGTACCCTCTGTAATAAATGAGGCAAATTCTTGCGACTGGGGGTTAAGTTCACCTTTATTCTTGTCCAGGAGTAATTTTGTAAATTGGCTTACCGTACGAAGTGGTTCCTGGAGGTCGTGGCTGACGATCTGTGCAAACTGTTCAAGCTCTCTGTTGGAGCGTTCAAGCTCCGTCATCATTGCATTTATTTTCTCTTCGGCATTTTTACTTTCCGTTATATCCCTGTAAGTTACAATAATTCCTTCATCAAGCTTATTTATCCTGGTATGAAAGATCCCTTTGATTGTCTGGTATTTATTTGCGAACTCCATATAAACACCCTCTTTCATTACAGGGTTGCCGGTCTCGCAAACATTTACATATTCATTGAACATGTTACTGTCCCTGAAATTCGGGAAAACGTCTAAGAGTCTCTTGCCAATGGTATCTTCCCTGCGCAAGTTATTAGCCTTTTCCGCCTCTTTATTTACGTAAAGATAAATAAAGTCAATTATCTTATTAGATTCATCCCGCTCGGCTGTTAAGATTACAAACGGGTCAAGCATATTTTCGACAGCAAGATGGATAAGTTCAGTCTGATGTTTCAGATCGTAGAGCTTCTGTGCGGTAAAATCAACTACAATGCAGTGTACAGACTCAATTTGATTTCTTTCATTTAGAAAGGGAATGCTCTCCAGAATAACGTAGAGGTCCATTCCTTTTTCGTTTCTCAGCTGAAAAGTATGGTCCTGTCTTTTTTTTGTTTTTTGTACTCTTTTAATGTACGAATCAAAGGAATTGCGGTATTTCTGGTGGACATAGTCCCTGAAAGGTTTGCCTATTAAGTCCTTTGATTTTCTTTTTAGAATTTTAGATGCTGTAGGGTTAGTCTGCTGAATTATAAACTCTGCATCAAATACAATAATGCCTACCAGGGATGAATGCTGCAGTTCAGCATATTTCAATTCAGCTTCGTCTGCTTTTCTCTGGTTTTCCATATAATCCGTATAACTGAAGTTATTTTCATTTCGTGACATTGGCTATCCAATTTTGCCTGAAGACTAAAGAAATTAAATTGATCAACAGGGAACCTTCCATAGTTCCCTTTTACACAGAAATAATATGCTTTTATTTATTAAAAATCAATTCCCCGGCATTCGCTTCTTCCAATTTTCTCTAAGATTATCTTCCGAAATTCACTGATTATGGATTGCTGGTCTCTGGACAATGGTATTTCTGATTGGGGTTGCGGTAGTTTACTTTATTTAAAGTAAACAGCTTGTAAGGATTTTTTCTGATGACGCGGGAGTTGTCTCAATTGGCGGGGAATGGCTGAGGATAATTTCGTATTCATATTTTGTATATGGATGTTTGATATATTTAATATGGGCATCTGGGGTGCATTGTCCACCTTTAACAATGCCAAATCTGCATTGGCGAATATTCTTTCAATAACATCAGCATATCTTTCAATAGACATGTCATTACAGTTCACTCCTTTAGTTTCGAATAAGATGACGTCGTCTTTTAATGTGTTTTCTATTGCTGCGGGATCGATCTTCCAGTTATCCGGGGAGATGCCCAGCTCATGGAAAACAATTAGCTGGTTTGCCAAGCTGTCCTCAATTCCTATTTTTGTCCAGGCTTCCTTCTTATCGGCATATGATGCTGAAAGTAGGTCATTCGCCCTTACGAAAACTCCCAGAAATACTCCTATGATACAGGCAAATCCGAAACTTCCAATTCTTAAGGCCATCAATCTTGATTGCCGCTGTATCCGTTCAATTACTTCTGTGGCCTGTGAGACAGATTTACTTTCCGTAAGGCCGAAAAAGGCAGCCAGAAGTGCAGTTAAGCCTGCCACAACACTTCCTATAACCGGAGAAATTGACAGGCCAAGTAGTAAGCCAACTAAAAGGCCAATGCCTGCTCCGGAGTAAATGTAGGAAAGCGTTGCAAATCCCGTATTGTCTTTATTCCCCATTATTTCCTCTTTATATAGTGAATGATACTTAACTTACTAATTAAGATACCTGCCGTAATGAGTTAAATATTATTGAGAACTCTTTATTGCAATTATAATTCCCCCAATAAAAAGCACGAAGTAAAAGCTTTCCCCTGTCTTTTAGTTTAGATTGAAAAACTAATTCTCATCGATTTTATTGTTAAAAAGGAAATATGGAATGACTTGATTATTCCATTTTGTGCCATATAATCTTTTAGCCTGATCTACTGCCAGATTTATGAAACTGTCCCATTGCGCCGGATAAATTGTCTGACACCCCAAACTTGAGGTGCATTTATAGCTGCCACGATGTATATTAATTCCAAAATAACCGGAGTCTAGATAATCCGGGTTTCCGTCTCTAATGACATTAACGGGACCCCTCCTCTGGCACAACGCCAAATACTTGCCATTATGCAGGTCAAACTTGTGGACGTACCATGCCCCCGGGCATAGCACAGCCATTCCTTTTTGCTGGCCTTTCCCGCTTCCTTTGCAGTAAACTGATGGATCAGTATTTCCGTTATAAGCGGACATTACGTATGGAGAATAAATAAACAGTGCATCGTCGTAAATTCCTCTGTCATTCTTATTTGGAACGCCCATTGAATTAAGATAGTAGCCTCTGATGCCGACAATAATTAATGGATAACTGTTCCTGTCCCAGTTGAAGGGTTGGAGACGCTGATCTAATTCCTGACTGGACAAACGGGGTTTTGCTGGCGGGACCATTACCTGTAACATTTTCCCTCCTTTGAATATTAGTGCCTAACAATTTGTGACTTTTATATCCTTACAAATGAACAGAAGTCATGCATATATTTATTATTTAAAGACCAGGGCACCAATTAAAAGCCCAAGCACAGTGCCGCCTGCACCGAATCCTATATATTTCCAGATATTGGCCATATGTATCTTATTGATTTGTGAACTTATATCGCCTAATTCTGTGACCGCGTCACTGAGGTCCTTATTTGCAGCTTTCAGCGTGGCATGTGATTTATTCAGCAGGACAATCGATGGTTCCAGGTCACGTTTTGATACCGTATCGAGTGCCACCGAAATCCTGTTTAAGCCTTGTGATACGCTGTCTATTGTTTTTCCAATTTCCTGGTACTTGGAGATAATTTGTGAAGATAATAAATCTCTTTCCCTGTAGACAAGGGCAAGTTCACTTGAAATATCCAGGTACTTTTTAAATCCTATAGCAATTTGTTCATTTGGCCCGGTATTTTTTATTGTAACATGGTTGCCGGGATTGAGTAAATAAACTTTATTATAGGAGCCATTATACAGGTTATCGGTAAAAGTAATTTCTCCTAACGATCTGGTTTCTATCTCCTGTGGTAAGGCAAGAGAATTGATGGCCGATATAAACACAAAAGACAAAAAGAGTTTATAAAGGTTTTTCATCTTATTACTCCAAGTGGCTTATAGTCAGGTCTTCTTACTTCTTTTGAATTATCTGGAATCTTCTCTAATATTTCAGCGAGTTTTTTATCTAACAGCTTTCTTTTCTCAACCAATTCATCCACAGCTTTCTTTACATTCGTAAACTCATTGATCAGTTTCCGGTTCATATTTTTCAATGCAATTGCCGAACTGTCTACTTTTGCTTTAGCATCTTCAATAGAACCTTTAGCTTTATCAATATTATTTATCGTAATCTTAATACTGTCCTGAATGTGAGATAAGCCGGTTTTAACCGCGTCAATTTGTCTGCTGATTTCCCTTAGATTAGAGTTTCCCCAGTAAGTTAACACAGCCCCCAAACTGATTATAAAAATTATTACGCCGATAATAGTTTTACTCATAATTCCCCTCCTCCAATTATGCCGCTTTAGGTTAAAATAATTATTGGTATATCATGTTAGACAATTGTAATACTCTTATGCCTTTAGCATTTCTCTCAATTTGTTAGCGGACCCTCTCTTTCTTTATGTGGCTTCCAGGCTAATGGCTCTCTTTGCCGGTGGTACAGGTACTGCCCAGGATATTCCTGAGGGCGTATTATGATGGGAGTATTTAACTGATATTAGAGGTATGATTAGCAGAATTATTTGTAGTTAAAAAGCTAATTCATTGTATTTTAGCTTTATGTAATGTTCCTCAATTGCTGAAATAAATTGATATACAATACTCCTATTCAGTTTTAATACACAAATAAGAAGTACTCACAACCTAAAGGTAGTTTCTTAATTCCGGAACTATATTACTTAAAGTTCCTGAGCTAAGCAAAAATGGTTCCATATTATAATATATAATAAGGATAAAACTGTCAATACTGGATGTTATTGAAAAGCAAACTGCCGGGGGCAAAAAGTCTTCCCCGCAGAATACGGTAAAGATTTCCGGTAAATGCGGAAATAATTTTTTGGTTTAACAACACAAAAGCCCTGCAAACGTTTAATTTACAAGGCTTTTAATGACGGGGTCCGCTCAGTTTTCCAATTCAAAAGTAGAATTCAGGAAAAAGATACTATTTGGTATTATCCCAGCTTATTTCCTGCGCGGATGTATAATATCGCTAAAGCCCCGTAACGCTTTCGACTCCATTCCGAAGTCCTTCAGAACATCAGCCTCCCGGATTTCCTGTGAGAATTCCAGGCCGGTCTGCTTTTCAACGTTTGAGATAGTTACCTGAAAATGATTATAATCCCCAACCGGCAGCACTTCAAAAGGAATATTGGTTGCATATTTTTTCTGGCTTACTATATAAGCACTGGAGTACAACTTATTCCCCGAATCGGAAACGACTACAACTTTCCAGAAGTACTTGGGAATATAAATTCCTCTATGAACTTCATCATCTTCCTCAAATACCGGTCCTGTAAATACAGTCGCCTTTATATCTTCCTCATCGGTATTGGTCAGAATATAATTTTCCAGCCCCTGCCATAATTCCTTCCCCTGGTTAAATCCGTAGTATTGCGGAGTGCAGTTGGCCCAGTGGAAAGTATCGTCGTCAGCTAATCCGGCTTCCTGAATTGTACCCCAGTCAGGATCCTGCCGGCGCACCAGATGTCCCCGGTCAAACCAGCCTTTATCACCGTTGGTTGGTTCATTACCGTAGACTTCATCACCTATTTGTATTTCCTTCGGGATACGCGAATCGTAGTACCATTTGTCTGTGCCGCGCTTTATATTTTTCCATTTCTTTCCGTCAATATTTACGGCAGTAAAGAACGCCATCTTCCTGTCCTTGTTAAAAAGAATAGAAAAATGTGTGTATTTCAATAAATTATCATTTGCTCCTGCTACTGCAGCAGGTGCTCCAAAAGAAAGCGCTTTTTCTGTAAGTTTGGGTAAAGGAACATTCACCCCTAAGAAGTCCTCGTTGTATCCTTCTCTGGCCTTATAATAAGAAACCGGACGGATATTCTTCTGCTCTTTGTGTTTAGCTTCAAGAAATGATTCAAAAGCAAGTGTCCTTACTTTTGTGACATTAGGAGTGGTTGCACTCTCAATGAATGATGCCTCGGAAAAAGGTTTTTGTCCAAATGCATCATCCAGGAATTCTTTAATAAAGGGGGACTGTTCACTTCTCTGAGAATTAAACATTTTCTTAACTTTCTGTAGGATTTTGCTAATTCTCACGCCTTCATTGGCAATCCATTTAATCTGATCATCCGGCACTTCCTTTGCTTCTTGTTGAGTTACCCATTTCCCGGTAACGAGTTGATATTGTATCACCTTTCCGGCTTTGCGCGATTCCGGAATTCCGCTATGGTGTATAGCAACGACCTGCCAGAAATCGTTAAATGCGGGGGCGCCGGAAGAACCTGGGGCAGTATCACTCATATACCAGAGGAAGTTGTCGAGCGACGGGGAATCGGAACCAATTTGAATTACCTTATTTTCCCTGACAGCAATACATTTTTCATCACCGTTGGGGTGCTGAATTACTGTCACAAATTCTCCTTCAACTATTTTCTCAGGGTTCGGACTAAGTCTCAGGAATCCATAATTGGATAGCGGTGCATCTCCATCTCTTGAAATATCAGATACTGCAACTATAGTAAAATCCAGTTCTGTGGATGGACTTGTAATAAATCCCAATTCGGGCTTCAGTTCAAACTGTTCTCCCTGTGCAACAAAACCCTTTTTATCCCTTTCGCATCCAAACTCAATAATTGTATTAGCCGCAGCTTCCGCGGATGGAATAACGTGATTATTTGTAATCATAAGTCTGGGGCTTATCAGGAAGCCCGTACCCCACCACTTTTGCCCGGTTAAAGGATCTACAGTACTGATCCTGCATACTGAATTAGCAGCTATTATTCCTTTTGTCAGATAATTAATTGGCAAGATATCATTTGTGCCAATATAGCGCTCAAGATCTCTTATTATTGCACTTTTTCCATTCCGGATAAAATCGGGCTGTAGCATTTTTTTTACATCTTCAGTAACCAAATGACTTTCCGCGGCATGTTTTTCAGGTTTAGAACCAATAAGGCTTTTGATAAGTGACTTGTCGGATGGGAGTTTGATCTCCTGGTGTTCAAGAAAAGATTTGACCGAAGATTCCTTTCTTGATGGACGTGCATTTTGGCGGCTTTTGAGTGCTCTTACAAACGCCTCACTATGAGTTGAAAAAGGACTGGACATAAAGGCCTCCTTTTAATTTTTTGTTGATTTGATTTGTTGTTTAGAGACTGACGCCAGAACTTTTTTATACTTCAGGAATATAAACGGCATAACCTCTTGGCGGAGCCCAGAGGTCACAGTTGCCATAGTCGTCTGATCTTTTAATATCCGGAATATCTAAATTATCCTTCCCTCGCCAGGCCATTGGCTTAAAGTTTGTATTTCTCCATTGTGTATGCACCATGGCACCATTCCAGCCCAAACGCTTATTTAAGACGAATATTAACCCTCTTTGACTGGCGTAGCCATTTCTCTGCATGACATAGAGATTATCATCAGCATATAGAATATTAGTCGAACCGCCCGCATAGTCTTCATGAATTCTGACCAGGGCAGCTATTCCGCTTTGATAATTTTTCTGTTCTAATCCGTAATTATAATAATCCTGCCAGAAAACGCAGGGGTATCCCTCGTGAGTCAGTATGTAGGCATATGCAAGCATCTTATCCTGTATTACCGGGTTACTGCGTGCAGTGTCGTGATTCTCAACAAAGGTAACCGCCTCAAGCGGCCTTTTGCTTACCAGTACTCCATCATTAGCAAGTGCTCTTAAACTGAAACCGCTGTCATGGCACAGTGAAAGTAGTCTGTCTCTTAAAGGAAAATCAAATGCACAAGCCGTGTTATCTGACCATGAGTTGGTTTCATCCAACCAGTCTTGTATTGTACGTTCACTATCCCAGCATTCTCCTACTCCGAATGGACTTATAACTTTATTGTCGCGCAGGCCACGCAATTCCTGTATAGCTCTTACCATCCAGCCACCATAGCCCTTTACGCAGTCAAACCTGAAACCGTCAAATCCTATTTCTTCAATCATCCAGCGCGCGCATTCAAGTAATTGGGAGTAAACATACGGGTTTCTGTGACATAGATCGGGCATATCCCCAAAAGTTTCCTTATCCCATCTTTCATATAATGAAGGATGGAAACATTTCCAGTCCCTCTTAAATTTGCCGCTCATAGGGTTGAAATTTGTCCATCTCATTTTTTTATCCAGCGGGTTCTCTTCAGCCGCATCACCGCCGCTGCTATGGTTTATCACCAGATCGGCATAGACCTGCATTTTGTTTTGATGGATCTGGTTTATAAGATCAATTAGTTCGTCTTTTGAGCCGAACCAGGTTCTGTCTGAGCCCTTCTGAGGGAATTCGCCCAGGTCATAGTAATCATATGGATCATAGCCCATAGACATACCGCCGATATTAGCTGCTTTGCTTGCCGGTGGAAGCCAGAGCGATGTAAATCCGGTGATTGCAAGATCACTGACTTTGCTTTTTACGCAATTCCACCATCTGCAATCCTTTGACTCCAAACCAGGACAATCCCAATAAAACGCCTGCATCATTACTCCCATAACTATCCTCCATTATTTAATATGTTAAGAACAACATTTTGTTTATTAAGGTCAGGAATGCAAAAACCAATAAAAAGTATTTTTTACCGGATTAATTGTAAATAGAGATATATTCCCATTTACAATGTCAGAAACGGAATATATATTAATTTCCTAATGGAGTTCGCAGATTCATTTGCTTCTTTTTCCCATCTTAACTATGCCGGCTGTATTTGTCTTCTCCGGGTATGCGGAATCTGGCGGCAGTCTGGCGATCTCATTTTTACTGCTTTGGATTTTCACCGGAAAGATTTACCAGGCTTATCCAGCAGGATTATCCTGGCGCACCACAAAATATTTTTCACTTCCTTATTTGCAGGCGCTTACCGTTTATTTGTTAAAAAATACTACCTGTAAAAATTCAAAAGAATGCTAAGGATTTTTTCAAGGGGACGGACCGAATTGCCGGTTTTATGCCTCTCCGGAATGATTTTATTCTGTTATATTGTTAAGAATTAATATGAATATAACAGAAAGGGCATTTGTGTGAGAGAAGGAGACAAATTCGAAATACCCTCAAAAGACAGTTCTTCTGCAGAACCGTCAAAAAGGTCGCTGTGGGATGAACTGAAAAGCGCTGTTATGGGAAGTGAAGCCGATTATACACAGATCGCATTAGGCAGGGCTATCTTTCTGCTTGCCGTTCCGATGATCCTGGAGCTGATAATGGAATCGACCTTTGCTGTTGTGGATATCTATTTTGTAAGTTCACTCGGCCCCTCGGCGGTAGCCACTATCGGTCTGACGGAAACATATTTATTCCTTTTGTATTCCATAGCAATGGGATTGTCCACGGCAGCATCGGCAATCGTAGCAAGGCGAATAGGAGAAAAGAATAAAGAGAAGGCAGGAATGACCGCCGTTCAGGCGATATTCATAGCAATCCTAGCTTCAGTCCCATTTTCCCTGGCTGGAATATTCTTTGCAAAAGATCTCCTCAAGCTTATGGGAGGGGACAAATGGGCCCTTGAATATGGCTACCGGTTTACGCAGATAATGATGGGGGGAAATGCAGTTATCATGCTTCTATTTATGATAAATGCAATTTTCAGGGGAGCCGGTGACGCGGCAATTGCAATGAGGGTATTATGGCTTGCAAACGGGATCAATATTTTCTTAGATCCGGCACTCATCTTAGGACTTGGTCCTTTTCCCCAATTGGGGATCCAGGGAGCGGCAATTGCAACTACCACAGGCAGGGCAATAGGAGTAATTGCACAGCTTTGGCTCCTCTTTCATGGAGGCAAGCACATTAAAGTGCTCAGTTCTTATATAAAGATTAACTGGAAAATTATTTCCAGGATAATCCGCACTTCCTTAGGCGGAATAGGTCAGATGATAGTTGCCATGACGTCCTGGATCTTCATAATGCGCATAATTGCAGAGTTCGGCAGTCAGGCAGTTGCAGGGGCGACAATTGCGCTTAGGATAATGATGTTTACAATGATGCCCGCCTCAGGAATGTCAAATGCGGTTGCCACGCTGGTCGGACAGAACCTCGGTGCGCACAAGCCGGAGAGGGCCGAGCGCAGTGTATGGATTGCTGGTCTCTGGACAATGGTATTTCTGATTGGGGTTGCAGTAGTTTACTTTATTTACAGTGAACAGCTTGTAAGGATTTTTTCTGATGACGCGGGAGTTATCTCAATTGGCGGAGAATGGCTGAGGATAGTGTCTTACTCATATTTCGTATATGGATGGTGGATGGTATCGGTGCAGGCATTCAACGGAGCAGGTGATACAGCTACGCCCACGAAGATCAACCTTGTATTTTTCTGGATAATCGAGATCCCGCTGGCATACATACTTGCAGAGTCATTGGATATGGCCTATACGGGAGTGTTCTGGGCAATATTCATAGCGGAGACAGCTGTGGGGCTTTTTACACTATGGCTTTTTACAAGGGGCAAGTGGAAGAAGGCTGTGGTGTAGAGCCCGGGTTCATTCAAAGAAAGAAAAGTCTTGCAAATATAAAGTTTACAAGGCTTTATATTTGCGGGGCCGCCGAGGCTTCCCGCTCAGGCGGGACGGCCTCCTGCGTGCGCGGGCTCTCTGAAGGATTTTCGAGACTAATCTGGATGGGGAAAACATAAATTAGCGGTCTACTATTAAGTGCCTGCCTTCATCAGACTCATAAAAAGCGTTATGGGCTACCAGGTAATTATATAAGTCATCATAATTTTCAAAGTGTAAGTCCTCACTGAATGCATGTGCCTTGTTCAGCATTTGCACAAATGGGGCGGCATCCTTTTGATTTGTCAATTTTTTTAACGTAAGCAGGTAATCATCCCGGTAAACAGTCGGAATAATAATTTTGCATTGGTTTTTGTTTACCAGCTCAGCGTTCATCATCACTCTGGCAATTCTGCCGTTACCGTCTTCAAACGGATGTACCTCACTAACTAAGAACATCATATAAGCTGCCCGGGCAAAGGGATTTGTCAATGCTTTTAGATATTCAAATCCCCGCATGAGTGTACCCCGGACAAGCTTATAATCCACAAAAAGTGTATTTCCTGCTCTGTTATTTCTTTGCTTGAATTGACCGGGATTTTTTTCCACGCGTGCTGATAAGAGCAGCTTGTGACGTTCCTGAAGTATTGATAAGAAATCGTTTTCATCAGATGGAATGATTTTCATTTCGTTTCTGTCAGAGACCAATTGATATGTCCCAAGAACGTCGTGGGAATCGCCGCCGCGGGCATCCAATGGAACTCCGGTATCGATTATTTTCTTAGCTTCAGCTACCTCAAATACAGTACCTTCGATGTAATTGGAGAAGTATGCTTCAAAGAAAGCAAAGTTTCTGAATGAATTCGCCGAGAGATTATTTTCGGGCCTGTCCTTAAATTCCTTATTATGAAGGTAAGCAAATAAGACCTCGAAGAGTTCTATTCTGTTTTTGTCATATGGAAAGCCGGCAGCGCGTGCAAGAGCCGCTTTTGAAGTTAATATTTTAGATGGTTTGGTGGAAAGCAGCGCACCTATTATTTTATTAAGCAGTTCAAATTCTCTGGGCATCTCCAATATTTGTGATAACTCCCTGGCCTTGTCGCGGATCTTGTTCAATCCATCTTCCCCGTTAGTTCCTAAGATATCATCCAGCTTTTCTTCAATTTGAGGGATGCCTAAAGTTTTGGAGTCGGGACCCGTTTTTTTTGTAATTTGCAGATTTTCAAGAAGCGCCCTTTCTTTGGAAGAGGCGTAAAGATCTCCGAATAATTTGTTATCTCCTTCGACCGCCCCTTTGCCTTCGAGGAAATTAATGGTAAGTCCGGGCAGTTTTATTTTTCTTGTATAGGAGTATGTAACAAATATATGGTTCGTTGATGTTGGTCTGAATTCAAAGGCCGAGCGGTGGCTTAATACTGCGCCCGGATATAAACTGCCGAGAATCTCCAGAATATTTCTCTTGATAATTTCTGAAGGTTCTTCCTCCATGTTGGTGGAATAGATTCTTGGAGCAATCTTCCTGACTTTTCTTTCCTTAAGCAGTTTGGAAATTTTATATTCCTCTTTAGGATCCGAGGATGAAAATAACAATTCGCTCATAGATTTTTTCCAGAATAAATTACTTTGGCCCTAAATTTTAAGGAAATTTTCCACAATAAGCAAATTTATTAAAGAATTTTTCCACTATAATTGGATTTTCAATAATTTTCCACAAAAGTCTGGGAAAAGGATATATTTCAGGATTATTTTCCACAATAAGTGAGATTTCTACAAACTTTTTCCAAATTAACATAATTTGGGAGAAGTATTACTGTTTGCAATGTCCAGATATCGACAATCTGCTTCCATAAATGCCAGTTATGTTTACACACATATAAGCCTATAGGCTGATATTTCAAACATAATTTTCAGCCTATAGGCTGATTTTTATCAATATTTATCAGCTTACAGGCTGACATTCTTTATTATTTACAGATTTGCTGCGAAAAATAATTGAATAGTCTGGCTTATTTAATATTTGTAACCATCCATGCGCCTTTGAGTTTTCTTTGCATGGATTATGATTATTTCAACCTGAAAACCGGGAAAAATAATTGTCGTCAAACGGTAATTCTAAATGTCGCTAATCAGCAGTTACTTATTCCGTATAACAACAAGCGCGGGCAAGGTCCAT